>JAMONM010000060.1 GCA_027065825.1 Campylobacterales bacterium
AGCCTCGCCTATGGCGTTCACCGCGCATCCCATAACGGAAATATTGAGCGGCTTTTTGATATGTTTGGTTCTTCTTTCCACTTCAGCTACGGCGCTGACCAGATCGGCCTCGATTCTGCCGCAGGTGGGACACGAAATTATGTTTACCCCCTCTTCGCTTCTGCCGGCGTCTTTTATTATCGCTCTTGCTACCTCTATCTCTTTTTCCAGTTCCCCAGTTATCGATACCCTTATAGTATCGCCTATTCCATCTAGCAACAGGGCTCCTATACCTATAGATGATTTTATCGTGGCGTGAAAAAGCGTACCGGCTTCGGTGACTCCCAAATGAAAGGGATAATCGACCAACGGACGCAGCTTTCTGTACGCCTCTACAGTTCGCTGGACGTCGCTGGCCTTCATAGACACCTTTATATTTTCAAAACCGAGATCCTCCAGCAGTTTTATATGGTAAAGAGCGCTTTGAACCATCGCCTCCGAGGTGGCGCCGTAGCGATTTTCTATACTCTTTTCGAGACTGCCGGCGTTAACCCCTATCCTAATAGGAATCGACCTGTCGCTGCAAGCCTTGACAACCTCCTTTATCTTCTTCTTGCTGCCGATGTTACCTGGGTTGATCCTTATGCAGTCTACCCATTTGGCCGCTTCTAGAGCGAGTTTGTAGTTAAAATGTATATCGGCCACCAGCGGAAGAGATATTTTGCGTTTGATCTCTTTTAGCGCCAGCGCATCCTCCATCTGAGGAACAGCCACCCTGACAATATCGCAACCGGCGAAGTGAAGTCTATTTATCTGTTCTACGGTAGCTTCCACGTCGGCGGTTTTGGAAAACGTCATGGACTGTACGGAGATAGGCGCATCCCCGCCTACCGCAACGCGGCCGACGTAGATCTTTTTCGTGGGATAACGTTTTTTCATAAACATCCGTTTTTTTGCAAAATTATATCACACTAACCGGATCCATATCCACCTCCCCCAGATCGCCTACGCAGCTATGCAGAGCCTTCAATAGGCTAGTTCTCAAAGAGCTTCTAAGCAGTATCTGAAACCTATATTTCGAGGCTATCTTTTCTATAGGAGCCGGACCGTGCCCCATGATCTCTATTTCCTTAAACTCCTTGAGCCTCTCTAAAACGGTCTCCATATTGGCTTTTGCGATCTCCGAGTTTTTGTGGGAAAAGTTTACTGCGGCCATGGAGACAAAAGGCGGATATGTCCCCTTTCTGAAAGAGGCCTCTTCTATGAGAAATTTTTCGTAATCGAGATACTCCCTAAACAGATCCTTGTTTTTCGTCTGGACAATCACCTCCGAAAACCCTTTTCTACCGCTTCGTCCTGCTATCTGAATCAGTGTGGAAACGGCCCGTTCCCTGGCTCTGAAATCGGGCATGTTCAACAGATAATCTATGCCTAAAACAACGGAAAGGGCTACGTCGGGGTAGTCGTGACCCTTGGAGAGCATCTGGGTTCCAACCAAAATATCTATTTTCTTTTGGGAAAACCTTTTTAATTTGTTCAAAAGTTTGGCATGAGTGGTAATCTCGTCCCTGTCGAACTTTTCGATTACGGCCTCTTTAAAGCGATCGCGCAGTATCGATACCACCTCGCTGGTACCAATTCTGTTCGCTCGAAGTTCGTCGCAGCCGCATTCGGGACAGACTTTTGGAATTTTGGTCGCGAAGTTGCAGTAATGGCACATTAGAGCGTTCCTATCCAGATGAAGACTCATCCCCACGTCGCAATAGGGGCATTTAACGCTCGAAGCGCATTCGTGACATATCAGATACTTAAAATTTCCTCTTGTGGGAAGAAATATTATGGCCTGTTTTTTGGACTTGAGAGTCTGCTCTATCTTTTCGAAAACCGTATCGGAAATATCGAAAACCCTATCATCCCATAAAAACCTTCTGCCTTTAAAGCCGTAGCCCCCTTTGAGTCTAAATCTATCCAGCTTAAAATAGGAGGACAAGGAGGGGGTCGCACTGCCTAAGACGACTTTGGCGCCCAGTTTTTCGGCAAAATAGATAGCCATATCTTTAGCGTTGTATCTGGGACGGGAATTTGATTTGTAACTATCGTCATGCTCCTCGTCAACGACGATCAAACCGAGTCGAGAAATAGGCAAAAAAAGAGCGCTTCTGGGACCAGCCACAACTCTGATCTCTCCGGATCCGATTTTTGAGAGGATCTCTTTTTTTCTTTTTTTGGATATTTTACTGTGCCAGATAGCCACTCCCTCTTTGAATCTGCTTTTAAGTCTCTTTTCCATCTGCGGCGTCAAAGAGATCTCCGGCATTAAAAAGATGGCGTTTTTTCCCTTCGATATTGTTTTGGCTATGAGCTCCATATAGATTTCCGTCTTACCGCTTCCCGTATCGCCGAACAGTAGCGCCTTTTGACGGCTCGTTAGAAAATCGAGCGCCTCTTTCTGCTTTTCGCTCAGCACGGCGCCGTCGGCCACCGCAAGGGGTCGAGGCTCTATTTGTCGATACCTTTTTTCGAAAGGAACAAAAAGAGCGAGAGCCTCTCCTATAGAGCAGAAATAGTAGCTGCTAATGAACCTGGCGATCTCCATTCTTGGCAACGGAATATAAAAATCGGTTCCGGAATCGATTTTTTTGCACTCAAAGGGCGGCTTTGGGACCTCTTTCAAAACTACGCCCTCGCAGATTTTGGATCTGATTTCGATCTGCACCAGATCTCCTGCGAAGTAGCTCTCTTCAGCCGAATAGGTCAATACAAGGGGTCGGCTCAAAACGGCGATCTCGTAGAATCTCATTCTCGATCTTTGAGCAGCTCTTGGAGCCTTTTTTGTATCTCTCTCTTTTTCAATGGGTCTTCGGTGTTTTTTAGCAGCCATTTTAGATCCTCTATGGCCTGAGCCCTCTTTCCTTTTTTGTCTCTGGCGTAGATCAAAATATCTTCGACCCAATCGTTTACCAACATATTTCCCAAAATTTTCTGAGAATCGGGCAAAAGCGCCGCTTTCTTAGCCAGGGCGGCTATCTTTTCGTCGTCTATTTTATCTTCATCTTCGTACGTTAAAATCAACAGGATCTCCAAAAAGTAGATCTTAAAATCCTCGGGATTGAAAATTTTGGCCAACTCCACCAGTTTCAACGCAAGATCCAGCCTATTTTTTATTGAGGCCAAATAGGTGGCTCCGTAATTTAGAGCCGGATAGAAAAATGGATCCATAACGACGATCGTTCTTGTAGCCTCGTATACCTCTTTCTCGTCGGCCTTGAAACTGTCTCCTACCGCCACTTCGCCCACGGTATTGGACAATAGCCAAAGTCTGTCCGCATATAAAGTGTGGGCATATCCGCTCAGCGCCCTGAAAAAGAAAGGCCTGGCAAAAAGTATCTCGTTTACTACCAGATCACTCTTTTGGGGCCTGGGAATGGTGTATGAGAGCAGCAAAAACAGAGCTGCCGACAGCAAAAAAGCGACTCTACTCGCCAAAACGCAACACCTTGGTTCTATATTTCAAATATGAGGCAGAAAATATCAAAAACAGCAGTGCAAAAAAATAGAGTACCGGATAGAGATAGAACTGCTCCGTGGATATATAGGCTCTATTTACCACTTCCGCCTGTTTGTCGAATATGGAATAGTTAGGAACCGTATAAAAAAGGAGCGAAGCAATATATTGCATAAGCGCGTCTTTTGAGATATGTTTTGCGTATATATAAAACTCGTCCAGACCGTTACCTATAAAAAAGAGTGCCACGGCGTAGATTACCGAGTTCATCAGGGAAACAAGATTTGAAAAAAAAATTATGCTAAAACCCAAAACCAAAGCCGACAGAGCATATAAAAAGAGCTGCCAAAAGAGCATATAGGTGATCTCTTTTTCGATAAAATACAAAATAACCGCATCCAGCGCCAAAAAAGAGAAAAATATACTCATTACCATGATCGTCAACGTAATGAACTTCGAAACGAGATACCTGCCTCTGCTCATTCCTGCCGAAAGGGGCAATACGAAAAGTCCCAACGTTCTCTCTTTTTGCAAAAACTCAAAGGCGTAAAAAAGGGCCGCTATATGCAGCAAAAACATCTGGGACGTGAGCAAAACGTCCTCCAAAAGCTTAAAGCGCCTGGCAATATTTATGTCGCTAAGACCCAGCGCTATAGCTATCATCACTACCGCCAAAATCACAAAAATCGCCGTGGCGCGCTCTTTGAGCAGGGATTTTGAAAAAAAAAGCGAAACGGCCAAAATCTCCTTCATCTGATCCTCTCCGGCCTAAATTTAAATAAAAGTCTTTTCAATTCGGAAATATCGGATACATAACCTTTAAACTCTATTTTTCCCTCCCTGAGAATCCAGATCTCCTCCTCCAAAGCCATAGCCAGCTCCAAAGAGTGGGTGGAAATAATGAAACGGTGTTTTTCTTTTAAAGATATCAAAAGAGTCTCTATCTCCTCCCTACCGAAAGGATCGAGACCGCTGGTGGGCTCATCCAAAACCAGCGTAGTCGGCTCGCCAAGCAGAGCCACGGCCAGCAGCAGCCTCTGTTTCATCCCTTTGGAGTACTTTTTTATGGGTGTATCCGGATCAACCTTTAGAGCCACCCTCCGCAAAAGCTCCGTCGAGTCGTAATTTTCAACTCCTCTTAAAATGGAGATCATTTTAAAATAGTCCCCGGCGCTCATGTTTAGATCCAGCAAAGCGGCCTCGGGAGCGTAACCTATATCTTTTTTTTCTATTTTAGGCAGATGCGGCTCGAACTCCCTTAAAAACGGGTGATCCTCCATCTTCGTGTAAAATCCCAACAGATAGTTTATAAAGGTACTTTTTCCGGCTCCGTTGTGTCCCAGAAGTATCATTTTCCGTCCGAAATCTTTTTGGGTATTATATCAAGATTATCTAAATAGAGATAAGGAGCCCGATCTGTTGTCGTAACGCCAGAACGAGCCTTTTTTGATCTGAGCGTTCTCGCTTTCCACGTAATTCGAGGCGGGACCGTTTAGATGCTCTACGTTACTGTCGATCCTCGTGGAGTTCCAATCCTTTATCGTGGAGGGATCGAGCATCATAGGCGCAAGGGTCCTATATTCGCCTATCGAGGCGCCGGATCCTACTGTATAGTTGTTGTCCGTGGAACCGCTTTTGCTCTTGGATGTTAAAGTCAGCGGATATCTATTCGGACTGAATATGACCGAACAGTTATACTCCTTTCCCTTTTCGTCGATAAGCTTTTGGGTAACATTGCTCTCTCCCGTATGTATCAACGCCCATCCGTGATAGGAGATTATAGACTGCCTGGCGGCTCCCGCCGTTGCCTTTTCTACGGAAATGAGCGCATCGTTTTGAGTCTCTTCCAGACGGGGAAGCGCTATAACTGCCAAAATAGCTATTATAACCACCACGAATATGGTCTCTATGAGGGTAAAGGAGGAGTTCATGGACGGCCCCTATAAAAAAAGGCGGAGGAGAGGCCACTCTCCTGCCGCCCGAACGACCAGCGAATTTTTTAGGCTATACCGTTATTATCAGTAAGCCGCACCTTTTTGGAGACTGAAAATACCAGTACCGGAATCGTATACCCAGCTGTCGTTGGTAGTAATCTCGGCAGCTGTATCCGCAACGGCCTGAGAAGCGGGACCGGCTATGATAGAGTCGTTAGTATCGACAGTCATAGTTCCGTGTGTACCTCCGGTGGCGGCTCTGGTTTTGAATCTCTCCCTGCCGTCTGGCTCCATTACAACGGCCAAAGCGGCTCCGTCAAGGTTCTGTGCAGTCTGAGTGGCTGTGGCTTTTGAGCCTGCGGTGATGGTAGCGGTGCTTATGCTCAGCTCCACTGGATACTTGGCGCTGGTTAGCTTAACGTCGCCCGCGGCGGCGGCTCCTCCGTCATAAGCAACCGTAACGTACCCGGTGTTACCGTTTTTGTCTACTATGGAAACGTTAAAATCCGTTCCTCTCGCCAGCGCTCTACCTCTGATGGCTATAACCGCGCTTCTTGCGCTTCCCATAGCGCTCTTTTCGCTCGAAATAAGGGCGTCGTCCTGTACGCCGGCCAGTCTAGGCAGTGCAACGGCTGCCAGTATACCGATGATCACGATCACGAAGATCAACTCGATCATTGTAAATGCCTTACGCATCGCGTCTCCTTTTGATGTGGATTTTTCTCTGGGTCTTCCCAGCAGAACAATTATCGGATAATTTCTCTAAATTTTTACTTAAAAATTTTTGCGGCTTTTGAATAATTTTAATAAATCGTATTTATATTTGTTACTCTTTTTCGATCTCTTGAAGTTTTTGCAGCAGCTCGTGAAGCCTCTTTTTTAACAGGAAGTTCTCGTAGTTTTTCTTTAAATAGGCTTCAAGAAGACTCTTTACCGAATTGTTGCCCTCTAGATTCAGATCTTGGGATATGGCGTTTTTAAGTTCTGCGGCCACCGACTCCTCGAGTTTTATCTCGTATGTTTTGCCGGCTACCGCTATCTGGATGATTCTCATAAACTACTCCCCGAGAATACTCTCGACCTTTTGCACAATCTCCTCGATCTCCATCTCTTTTAGAGTCAGCTCTTCCTGCAGCTTTCGAATTTGCGCCTCTTTCGCTTCATTTTGCGCCTTGCAGGTTACCAGCTCTTTTCTGAGCTCTTCGTTTTCCGATCTGACTCTTTTGTAGTTCTCTATCAGCTCCTCCAGCTTCTGCGAGAGTCTCTCTAAAACATTGCTTTCCAACGTCCTATCCTTTAAGCTTTTTTTAATTTTGCTATAATTCTAACAACTTTATTTTAATAATTTTTTAAACGGGAGAAGATTTGGCCAGATTCGAACTGATCAGTAATTTCAAACCCGCCGGCGACCAGCCAAAAGCGATAGAGGAACTGACCCTCTCGATCAAAAGCGGAAACAGATACCAGACGCTGCTGGGAGTTACAGGCAGCGGCAAAACCTATACTATGGCCAAGATCATAGAAAAACTTCAGATGCCAACCCTCATAATGACCCACAACAAAACTCTTGCGGCCCAGCTATACAGTGAATTCAAAGGCTTCTTTCCAAAAAACCACGTGGAGTATTTTATAAGCTACTACGACTACTATCAGCCCGAAGCCTATCTGCCCAGGGAGGATCTCTTTATCGAAAAGGACAGCTCAATCAACGAGGAGCTCGAAAGACTCAGACTCTCCGCCACGGCCTCGCTACTTGAGTTCGAAGACGTGATAGTGGTGGCGAGCGTTAGCGCAAACTACGGTCTGGGAAATCCCCATGAATATAAAAAGATGATCCTCAAACTGGAGATCCAGCAGAGTATGGAGCAAAAAGATCTCCTTTACCGCCTGGTGGAGATGGGTTACAAAAGAAACGACAACTTTTTCGACAGAGGCGATTTCAGAGTCAGCGGCGACGTACTGGACATCTATCCGGCCTACAGCGAGGAGGAGGCCATAAGAGTGGAGTTTTTCGGGGACGAGATAGAGAGTATATACTTTTTCGATCCGCTAACCAACAGAAAAACCAAAGAGATCTCCTCTATCACCATATACGCCGCGAACCAGTTCATTGTAGGACAAAACAGGCTCAAAGAAGCCGTAAAATCGATAGAAAAAGAGCTGGCGCAGCGTCTGGCCTATTTCGAAAAAGAGGGAAAACTCCTGGAGTACCAGCGTCTAAAACAGAGAACCGAATTCGATCTGGAGATGCTCGAAACTACCGGAACATGCAAGGGAATCGAGAACTACTCGAGACACCTAACCGGTAAAAAGGAGGGGGAGACTCCCTATTCTTTGATAGACTATTTCGAAGCGATGAACAAACCCTATCTGATAATAGTGGACGAATCGCACGTATCTCTACCGCAGTTTAGGGGAATGTACGCCGGAGACAGAAGCAGAAAAGAGGTTTTGGTGGAATACGGTTTTAGACTGCCGAGCGCTCTTGACAATAGACCCTTGAAGTTCGAAGAGTTCATAAACAAGGCACCCCACTATCTTTTCGTCTCCGCAACGCCCGGTGAAACAGAACTGGAACTGAGCTCCGTGGTAGCCGAGCAGATCATCAGACCCACAGGCCTTTTGGATCCGAAAGTGGAACTACTGCCGGCCAGATTCCAGGTGGAAACTCTGTACGACGAAATAAAAAAGGAGCTAGAAAAAGGATCGAAAGTTCTTGTTACCACCCTCACAAAAAAGATGGCTGAAGAGCTGACCAGATACTACGCCGATCTGGGCCTGAAGGTCAAATATATGCATTCAGAAATTGACGCCATAGAGAGAAATCAGATCATTAGAGGCCTCAGAAGCGGACAGTTCGACGTACTAATAGGGATCAATCTCCTCAGAGAGGGCCTCGATCTGCCCGAAGTTGGCATGGTTGCCATACTTGACGCCGACAAAGAGGGTTTTCTCAGGAGCGAAACCGCCCTCATACAGACGATGGGCAGAGCGGCCAGAAACGTTAACGGCCGCGTCTTGATGTTTGCCGAAAATATAAAAAGCGCAACCGTCGTAGAAGATTTAAAAACCCTCGAAACTCTAAAGAGTTCGATAACGAAATCGATGTATAACGCCGTAAAAACCACGGTCCTTAGGAGAGAGAAACAAAAAAGATACAATCAAGAACACAACATAGTTCCAAAAAGCGCAAAGAGAAAACTGGACGAAAACCTAAAAAGCGAAGATCTTGAAGTGTTGTACGAAAAAAAGAAAAAGAGGGAGAAGCTCCCCCCTAAAGAGAAGGAAAAAATTATAAAAGAGCTCAAAAAACTTATGCACGAGGCGGCGAAAAGACTAGAATTCGAAGAGGCCGCCAGACTCAGAGACGAAATAGAAAAGATCAAAAGCCTCTGATCAGGTCAGAGGCAAAAAGGCCTTTTTGGTGGAGTCATAATACTCAATCTCCCCATCTTCGATTCGGTAGTACCATCCATGCAGATAAATCCTGTTTTCATCTACTCCCCTTTTTACGGCCGGATAGGTCAGTAGATTTTCCAGCTGAACTAGCACTGAGTATCTCTCGGTCAACCTCAACAGCTCCTCTTTGCCGCTTTCAGGGCACTCCCTCAATGCGGCATCCTTGGCCGGTTTTCCGAGTTCGAGCCACTTTCTGGTATGAATCAGCTCTTCGCCTTCGGGCAGTTTTTTGTAGAGCGATTCGCAGGCACCGCAATGCGAGTGCCCGCAAACTATAATATTTTCCACATTCAATACCGTAACAGCATACTCTATAGCTGAAGCTGCGGCGTGATAATCGTCGTCCGGTTCAAAGGGAGGAACGAAATTTCCCACGACTCTCAACACGAACAAATCCCCCGGTCCCGCTCCGGTAATGAGCGTCGGAATAACCCTAGAGTCGCTACAGCCTATAAACAGCGTTTTCGGACGCTGCCCCTTTTTGACAAGCTCCAAAAACAGATCCTTGTGCTTCTTAAACTCCACTTCCCTAAACTCCCTGTGTCGCTTTATCAATCCCTCTATGTTCATAGCCCGCTCCGTTTTCGAAATGATTATCGCTATCAATAAAGATTTTATCTTTTGTTTGCTAAAATATTTTATAACGCATTATAATAAAAGGGTTAAGATGATAAATCTTAAAGATCCGAAACTCTATATAAATAGGGAACTCTCATGGCTCCGGTTCAATACCAGAGTGCTCGAAGAGGCACAAAAAAAGAGCAATCCGCTTCTTGAGAGGCTAAAATTTATAGCAATTTACGGCACTAACCTGGATGAGTTTTATATGATAAGGGTAGCCGGTCTCAAACAGCTGTTCAAATCGAGAGTTTCGGTGACCGGACCCGACAAAATGTCCCCATTGGCGCAGCTTAAAGCGATTAGAAACTATCTGCATAAAGAAAAACAGGAGGTTCAAAAGACTTTTTTCGAAATCATAAAGGAGCTCGAAAAAGAGGGACTATTTATAAAGAGCTACTCTCAACTGGAAAAAAGTACGCAAAAAGAGGTGGACAACTATTTTTTTACCCATCTCTATCCGGTTATAGTCCCAATCGCCGTCGACGCGACCCATCCTTTTCCCCATCTGAACAATCTCAGTTTCGCACTGGTGCTGAAACTGGCCGATATACAAAACAGAAACGAAACCAAATACGCTCTTGTCAGAATACCCAGGGTTCTGCCCAGATTTTTGGAGTTCGACAACGTTTACATCCCGATAGAGTCCGTGGTACAAGAACATATAGAAGCCCTATTCCCCGGATATGAACT
>JAMONM010000061.1 GCA_027065825.1 Campylobacterales bacterium
TTTGGTTTTCGTATCCAAAATCAGAAAACTCCCGCACTCTTTAGATGCCGCGATCGCGCCCTCTCCCCTCCCTACGAAGAGATAACCGTCCTTTAGTTTTACATCCGACAGCCCGTCTACGGTGATCACGTGACCGTCGCGCAGGGTCGCCCCCTCTCTGACAACGTCCACTATTTCTGCCGGCAATCTCCCTTCGTAGCGAACCTTGCCGGCGATTTCCTGGGGTTCGAAATAGCTTTTTGAGCTGCATCCTCCAAACAGCAGCAGCCCCAAAAGAATCAATAACCTTCTCATCTCGCGCCCTCAGCTATTCCGTAGTGGAGTAGAAATCTGGCGTAGGGATAGGCTACCGAGTCCGAAGGAACCGCTTTGAGAATTTCCGAACCCTTAGCTATCTCCCCTTTGCTAAAAAGCAAAAAGGCCTCGTCTATCTGAGCCATCTCTTTTAGCAAGGCCTCCTGTCTGAGTCTATAGCTATCCAGAGAGTCCGCACTCTCTTTTAAAGCGGCGCCCTGATAAAGAGCCAGATCCGAAATCGCCGCAACTTTCATGGCGGCAATACGTTCAAGCTCCGTCACATCGCCTTCTCGCACGGCTTTTTTAAACAGATAGGCTCTATAAAGAGGCTCGTTTTTGCTCTTTAAAACCTCCAGCGCTTCGGAATCCGAAGGGTTTTTCAACAGTTTCAAATATGCGGCGTTGGACTCTTTTAGATCTACGCTCTTTTTATATTCCATAGCGAAATAACCGACGGCAAACAAAACGGCGGCCGCAACCGCCGAAATTATAGGTATGCGGTACTTTTTGTAAAACCGTTCCGCCTTTACGATCTGTTCGAGCATCTTCTCTTCGTTGGAGAGCTCCTCTTTGATATACTCGATATTGTCCTTTACGCTCAACGTTATCCCCTTTTAGTGCGCTTTGCAAATACCGTATATTATCAAATCAAATATAAAAGAGATATTATTTTATGGTAAAATGACGCAAACCAATTTTAGGAGCCCCGATGCATATCGACGTTGAACTTCTAAGACGACTCGAAAATCTCTCCATGCTGGAAATTTCTCCCCATAAAGAGCAGGAGATTTTAACAGAACTCAACAGATTTCTGGACTTTGTCGAAATAATAGAAGAGCTCGATCTATCAAAAGAGGATTTTAGATTCAATCCTCTAAACGGAGGAACGCCTCTGAGAGAGGATACGCCGAGAGTCGATCCGGAAATATCCCGAGAAATACTAAAAAATGCGCCTCGTTCCGCCGATAATTTCTTCGTCGTTCCAAAAATCATAGAGTAGGAAAGAGTATGGGCGAAAATGACAAACTCGATATCAGAAAGCTGCTAAAAAGCGTTGTTGCGTACAAGGCTTCCGATCTCCACCTGGTTAGCGGCAGCGAACCCCAAATCAGGATAGACGGCAAGCTGGTCCCCCTAAATCTCCCTACCCTCGACGGTAAAATGATAGAAGAGATGTGTTACGGCATCATAACCGATAAACAAAAAAAGAGTTTCGAAGAGGAGGGAGAACTGGACTTTGCCCTCATGGTTCCTGGAGTTGGCAGATTCAGGGCTAATTATTACAACACTCTGGGAGAGATAGCGGCCGCGTTTAGAATAATACCCCTAAGCGTCCCGACTCTCGAAGATATAAACGCTCCGGATGTGTTCAAAAGCATAATCAAACGTGAAAAAGGGCTTATACTCGTAACGGGTCCTACGGGCAGCGGTAAATCTACGACCCTGGCCGCCATGTTGAATGAAATAAACGAAAACGAAAGAAAGCATATTTTAACCATAGAAGATCCGGTAGAATTCGTTCACGAAAATAAAAAATCCCTATTTTCTCACCGAGAAGTGGGACAGGATACCAAATCCTTCGCAAGGGCGCTCAAATATGCCCTCAGGGAAGATCCGGACGTCATACTAATAGGCGAGATGCGGGACAAAGAGACGATAGCCGCAGCGCTTACGGCGGCCGAAACAGGTCACCTGGTTCTTGGAACTCTCCATACCAACTCCGCCTATCAAACCGTAAACAGAATCATAGACGTATTCAGCGGAGATGAACAGCCGCAGGTTAGAGCCATGCTCTCTACGAGCCTAGTCGCCGTCATATCGCAGGCCCTAATTCCAAAAATCGGCGGAGGAAGGGTAGCCACATTCGAAATCCTCATAAACAACCCGGCTATCGCGAATCTCATTAGAGAGAACAAAACGCATCAGATCTATTCCCAAATGCAGCTTAATCAGCAGCATACCGGTATGCAGACTCAGACTCAGATCCTCGTAAAACTTCTTAAAAACAATATGATCACTAAAGAGGACGCAATCAGATTCTCCAACAGACCGGACGAGCTAAAAACCCTGATCCAGTCTCTATAGACCCCAAAGGGTTTTTGGCTTTTCATTTAACTTTTATTACAAAAATTGTATAATTGCGCTTTAAATTCTGTTGCGAGAGAGACATATGGAGACCTTTTCATATTTTGACGTTGCCGTCATCCTCATAGTGGTTCTGCTGGGGCTTAAAGGTTTGATAGACGGATTTATCAAAGAGATTTTCGGACTAATAGGCATCATAGGGGGCATCTACGTAGGTTCCCACTACGGCGGAGAAGTGGGCGGTTTTATCAGCAAAAACATATTCGAGATAAAAAACGCCGCCGCTTTGAATTTTATAGGATTTCTGGCCGCCTTGGGGCTTTTTTGGCTGCTTATGCTGGTTGTTGGAAAACTGTTTGCGAAACTCAGCAGTGCCAGCGGTATGGGCACTTTGGACAGAGTGGCCGGATTTCTTTTCGGAGCGGCTAAAATATTTTTGATTCTTTCGGTCATAGCCGTAGCTGTAAACAACATCGAAGCCGCCAAAAACATGGTACAAAAATATACCAAAAACTCTATCGTTTTTCCGCTTATGTTGAAGACCGGCTCGTACATCATCAAACTAAATCCCAAAGAGATAACCGACAAGGTGGCGGAAAAGGGATCCAACATCAAAGAGAGCATACAAAAGAGCATCGAAAACGAAACTCTAAAAAAGATAAAAAAGAGTCTTAGCGAAAACAATCAGACCCTATAGTAAAAGGATAGTGAATTGATATTTGACAACCAATATGAACAGCTTAGAATCCAAAAGGCCAAAGAGCTGGAAAATTCGGGTATAAATCCATACGGTCACGGTTTTAAAAAGGAGATCTCCAACAGGGAATTCCTCGAAAAGTTCTCCTACGTAAAGGAGCTGGAAGAGAAAAAAGACAGCTCGGTCAACGTCTCGCTGATAGGAAGAATAAAGTTTCTCAGACTCATGGGCAAAGCCGCCTTTGCAAAGATTGAGGACGATACCGCAACGGTGCAGATCTATTTTAACAGGGATGAACTGGGCGACGAATGGTTCAAAAAGGCAAAAAAACTGATAGAGGTGGGCGACATAGTAGAGGCGGTCGGATACCCTTTCGTTACCAAAACGGGTGAGCTTACCCTTCACGTAAAAAAACTCTCGCTGGTGACAAAAGCCATCGTTCCGCTGCCAGAAAAATATCACGGGCTCCAGGACATAGAGCTAAGATACAGACAGAGATATCTGGACATGATCATGAATCCTCAGGTCAAAGAGGTCTTTAGAACCAGGAGCAAAATCGTATCTTTGATCAGAGAGTTTTTCGAATCGAAGGGTTTTTTGGAGGTGGAAACGCCGATGATGCATCCAATACCCGGAGGAGCCAACGCCAGACCCTTTATAACCCATCACAACGCTCTTGGAGTTGACAGATATCTAAGAATCGCTCCCGAACTATATCTAAAAAGATTGATCGTAGGAGGTTTCGAAGCCGTTTTCGAGATCAACAGAAACTTTAGAAACGAAGGTATGGACGCGACTCACAATCCGGAATTCACTATGATAGAATTTTACTGGGCGTATCATACCTACGAAGATCTCATGAGGCTCACCGAAGAGCTTTTCGATTTCCTGTTTGAGAGGCTGAAGCTACCGAAGAAACTAAGCTACGGAGAACTCACGATCGACTTTTCAACTCCTTTTAAAAAGATAGGCTATCTGGAGGCTATCAAAAAAATAGGCGGAATAGACGAGGAGACTCTTGGCTCCAAAGAAAAAATACTATCTTTGCTGAAATCAAAAGATATCGAAGTGGAAGAAAGCTCTCCTCTGGGAGTTTTACAGGCCGAATTGTTCGAAAACTTCGTAGAAGAAAAGCTGATAGATCCCACTTTCGTAACCGATTTCCCGATAGAGATCAGTCCTCTGGCGCGCAGGAGCGACAAAGATCCGAATATCGCGGAAAGATTCGAGCTCTTTATCGCCGGCAAGGAGATAGCGAACGGTTTTAACGAGTTAAACGATCCTCTCGATCAATACGAACGATTCAAGGAACAGGCCGCAAAAAAGGAGAGCGACGACGAAGCTATGCATATGGACGAAGACTACGTCAGAGCTCTGGGCTACGGAATGCCCCCTACCGCCGGCGAGGGGATAGGAATAGACAGACTGGTTATGCTGCTGACAAATCAGCACACTATACGAGACGTTATACTGTTCCCTGCCATGAGACCCAAAAAAAACGAATCCACGCAACCAGACGAAAACGACAGAAAGGATTAAGATGAGCATACTCGAAAGTTTCGATCCGGAAGTTTACAAGATCATAGAAAACGAGCTGGAGAGACAGACCGACCATCTGGAGATGATAGCCAGCGAAAACTTTACCTCGCCAGCGGTAATGGAGGCGATGGGAAGCGTATTTACGAACAAATACGCCGAAGGGTATCCCGGCAAGAGATATTACGGAGGATGCGAAAACGCCGACGCGATAGAAACTCTCGCTATAGAGCGGGCGAAAAAGCTGTTTGGATGCGAATACGTCAACGTTCAGCCACATTCCGGCAGCCAGGCGAACCAGGCCGTTTATATGGCGCTTTTAAAACCGTACGACAAGATTTTGGGTATGGATCTCAGCCACGGAGGACATCTGACGCACGGCGCCAAAGTCAACGCCAGCGGAAAGCTCTATCACAGCTTTTTCTACGGCGTCAACGATGAGGGATGGATAGATTACGAAGAGGTACTCAAAATCGCCAAAATAGTCAGACCCAAAATGATAGTATGCGGCGCCAGCGCCTATCCGAGAGAGATCGACTTCGCCAAATTCAGAGAGATAGCCGACGAAGTAGGAGCCTTGTTATTTGCGGATATAGCCCATATAGCAGGTCTCGTGGCCGCGGGCGAACATCCCAGTCCTTTCCCCTACTGCGACGTGGTCACCACCACCACCCATAAAACGCTCAGAGGTCCCAGGGGAGGCATGATTATGACGAACGACGCAGAACTGGCCAAAAAGATAAACAGCGCTATTTTCCCGGGTATCCAAGGCGGACCTTTGGTACACGTCATAGCGGCAAAGGCTGTTGGTTTCGGCGAAAATCTAAAACCTCAATGGAAAGATTACGCTAAACAGGTCAAGAAAAACGCTTCCACACTCGCCGAAGTCCTTGTCGAAAGGGGCTATAACGTAGTTAGCGGAGGTACAGACAACCATCTGGTTCTGGTCAGTTTTCTCGATAAGGATTTTAGCGGTAAAGACGCCGACGAAGCGCTCGGCAGAGCCGGTATAACCGTAAACAAGAACACCGTTCCCGGAGAAACCAGAAGCCCTTTTGTAACCAGCGGTATCAGAATAGGCAGTCCCGCTCTTACCAGCCGCGGAATGAAAGAGAACGAGTTTCGCCTCATCGCGAACAAAATAGCCGATATCTTAGACGATATCCAAAATGAAAAGCTGCAGCAAGAGATCAAAAAAGAGCTGACGGAGCTGGCCAGAGAGTTTGTAATCTACGAGAGACCCACATATTAAGGGGTCTCTTTTAACCCACAATTTAGTAAAATAGCTCTATAATATTGCAAACCTCTTCTTTTACAAGGACACGGAATGGATATTTTCAACAACAAAAACGATTCCGCACCCAAAGAGAACGAATCCAAAAATCCTCTAAACGATATAATCTTGGACGAAAAGAGCAAAAACTCCGATCTTAAAAAGATAGCGCTGCTGGCAGGTAGCGCTATTTTGCTGCTGGTGATAGTAATAGCGATAGTTAAACTCACTTCCCAAGAATCCAAAGAGCCGGTGGAAGACTTCTTTGAAACGCAGACTCTAACTCAAAACGCCGCTCCCGAACAGGACAATTTCCAGCAGGTTCCGATCATAAAAGAGGAGCCAGAACCGGTAAAAGAGTATGAGAAAATGGCCCAAGAGATCGTAAAAAGCGACGAAAAGACAATCCCTCCAAAAGAGGAGAAACCAAAAGACGACAATACGGTAACGAAAGAGCCTACAAAAAATAAGACCGAAACCGTTTCACAAAGCGTCGAAAAGGCCCCTAACGTAAAACCCCTCGCGACGAAAAGCGAGCCTAAAACCGTGGCAAAACCCCAAAGCGGAGCCTACTATATCCAGGTGGGTGCCTTTTACAGACTTCCTCCTAGCAAAGAGTATCTACGCAAAATAGAAAAGAGCGGATACAAATACCTCATCAAAACGGTTATAAACAACAAAAGCGAAGTAAAAAAGGTTCTAATAGGACCCTATCCGGATAGAAACGCGGCCAGAAAAGCTCTCAAAAAAATCAAGCAGAGCATAAACAAAGAGGCCTTTATCGTCAGGATCTGATTTTATGCTGTACTATACATCCTTTTTACTTGACGAATTTACGCCTATTGCCGTATACGACAAGATCAAAAGACTCTTTCCGGGCGAAAAGAGCTATCTTTTCGAAAGCGTCGTATATACCAGCGAAGGCAATTTCAGCTATATCGTAGCCGGAGAGCTGGAGTCGATAAAACACCGAAATTTCGAAAGTTTCTACTCAAAAGGCGATAAAACCGAAAAAATAGATACCAATCCTTTGCTTTTTTTGAAAAACTACTACCGAAAAATAGATACAAATTACTATAAAAAGGTCTCCAAAGAGCTCCAGGTGGGATTCGTCGACGGCTTTATAGGATATATCGGCTACGATATGGTAGCCGTTTTCGAGCCGGTTTTAAAAAAGTACATGGAGAACTTAAAAGATCAGACCCAAATTCCCGACCTTGAGCTTATCAGACCCAAGCTGATTCTCGCCTATAGCCACAAAAACTCAACCGTTACTTTGATAACTCCTATCAAACGATTGGAGGAAGAGCTTTTTAAAAAGATAAAAAAAGAGCTTCTTGGAAAATATGAGCATATTCCTCTAAAAAGAGCGAAAATTCTATCCGAAGCCGCTTTTGTTTTCGACAAAGAGAGATTTTACCAGATGGTTGAAAAATCCAAAGAGATGATTCGCAGCGGCGACGTGTTTCAGATTGTAATGTCAAATAGATTGATCCAAAAAGCTATAGTGGACCGTTTCAGTTTTTATAGGGTTTTGCGCAGTCTAAACCCGTCGCCCTATCTATACCTGCTGGAGTTTGACGATTTCGCCATAGCCGGCAGCTCTCCGGAAGTGATGGTAAGACTAAAAGATGGACGAATCCTGCTCAGACCGATTGCCGGAACCAGAAAAAGAGGCAAAACCCCAAAAAGGGACAAAGAGCTCGAACAGGAGATGTTAAACGATCCAAAAGAGCGCGCAGAACACATAATGCTGGTGGATCTGGGACGAAACGACGTGGGAAGGGTCGCAAAAAAAGGGAGCGTAGAAGTAACCTCGCTAATGAGAGTAGAGAGATACTCCCACGTTATGCATATCGTCAGCGACGTGGAGGCCGATCTGGAGGAAGGTTACGATATGTTTGATCTGTTCATGTCCACCTTCACAGCCGGTACTATGACTGGAGCCCCCAAAATCAGAGCTATGGAACTGATTGCCCAGTTCGAAGGAATAAAAAGAAGCTACTATAGCGGCAGCATAGGCTATTTCGGATTTAACGGCGAGATGGACAGCGCGATTACGATCAGAACCGCACTGATAAAACCCCAAGAGATAATCTTTCAAGCCGGCGCCGGAGTCGTGGCGGATAGCCAAAAAGAGCTGGAGTATCTCGAAGTTAAAAACAAACTGGGAGCTCTAATGAAAACTATCGATATACTGAGTGAGATCACTAAATGAACCTCTTCGCCATATTCGGAAAACCGGTATCGCACTCCAAATCTCCGATAATGCACAACAGGGCTTTTTGGAAACTGGGTTTTGAGGGTTGCTACGTCAGATACGAGCTGCAGACTCCGCAAATCAAGAGCGCTTTCGTACAACTGGGGCTGAAAGGGGCAAACATTACCGTTCCTTACAAAGAGGAGGCCTACAGGGAGTGCGACGAAGTAATAGGTATTGCAAAAAGAGTCGAAGCGGTAAACACGATAGTAAACAAAAACGGCCGACTTGTGGGATACAATACGGACGCTCCAGGTTTTTTGGAGAGCGTCAAAAGATTTCTTCCGGCCAGAGCCCTAATAATAGGAGCAGGAGGCACCGCAAAAGCCATAGCCGAAATTTTCTCTCAAAAGGGGATATCCTTTGCGTTGCTAAACAGATCCGCCAAAAGACTCGAATATTTTAAACAAAGAGGTTTTGAAACATATACCTGGGACAGTTTCGCGCCGAATAGATTCGATCTGATAATCAATACAACCAGCGCCGGTTTAACAGATGATAGCCTGCCTACGCCTCCGGATACGCTAAAGGCCCTGTTCAAAGAGGCCAAAGCCGCCGTAGACGTGATTTACGGAAAAGAGACTCCCTTTTTAAAAGAGGCAAAAAGCTCCGGACTCGATACCGAGGACGGAGCCGAAATGCTCTTGCAGCAGGGCGTATTGGCGTTCGAGCTCTTTAGCGAATTCAAATACCCAAAAAATAGAATAGAAAAAATAATGAGAGAGGCTTTAGAGCTGTCTTGAATATAAAACCTCGCATTTAATTGGCATATATCCGAAATATAAAAGAGTTTATCTGCTAATTTAACGTTAAACAAGCCCCTGATAGACAACCATACATAATGACCCAAGGAGAGATGTTGAAGATTCTTGAGGATTTTATAAAAAAAGAGTCGAGTGCCGGAATTATTCTGATATTCGTGACAATACTAGCGCTTATATTGCAAAACAGCCCCCTGTCGCAGTTTTACAACTCCTTTTTGCATACTCCCGTAGAGATAAGATTCGCCGATCTACACATAGCGAAACCGCTGCTGCTGTGGGTCAACGACGGTCTGATGGCAATATTTTTCTTTTTGATCGGACTGGAGGTTAAAAGAGAGGTGATGGAGGGGCATCTATCGAGTATTTCCCAATCCATTCTTCCTGTTATCGCGGCTATTGGGGGAATGGTGGTGCCGGCTATAGTCTTTTTGGCTTTTAACTGGCAAGACCCCTTCGCCGCAAACGGCTGGGCGATACCTACCGCCACCGATATAGCCTTCGCTTTGGGAATACTCTCTCTTTTGGGAAACAGGGTACCTATATCATTAAAGATATTCCTAATGGCTCTGGCCATAATAGACGACCTGGGAGCCATAGTGATTATAGCTCTATTTTATACCAGCGATCTTTCGATGCTCTCGATCATAGTGGCCTCGATAGCTCTGGCTATACTCTTTGTTATGAACAGAATCGGTGTTACGAAAAAAGCGGCTTATATAATCGTGGGGGTAATATTGTGGGTCAGCGTCTTGAAATCCGGAGTACACGCAACTTTGGCGGGTGTGGCTCTTGCGTTTATGATTCCGCTTTACTCTTACAAAGATGGCAAAAAATTTTCGATGCTCAAAGAGATGGAGCACGATCTGCACTACTGGGTTGCCTTTTTTATTTTGCCTCTTTTTGCTTTCGTAAATGCCGGCGTGGATCTGAGAGGTCTCTCGATAGAGGAGATGCTGGGACCGGTTCCAATGGGGATTATGCTGGGACTGTTTTTGGGTAAACAGCTGGGCGTTTTCGGATTCAGCTATCTCGCCATAAAATTCAAAATCGCCAAGCTTCCCGAAGGGAGCAACCTAAAACAGCTCTACGGAGTGGCGGTTCTAACCGGTATCGGTTTTACGATGAGCCTTTTT
>JAMONM010000062.1 GCA_027065825.1 Campylobacterales bacterium
TAAACGATTGGAAAAAGAGCTATCCGGAATTTGACAAAAAGATCTCGATAAACATATCGGGAGAGCAGTTTAATCATAACAACTTCGAAGACAGAGTTTTGCAGATTCTCAGAGAGTCCGACGCTGAACCCCGATATCTGGAGTTCGAGATCGTAGAGGACGCCCTGTTGCTGAATATAGAAAGAACTATCAGAATTATAAACAGATTCAAGGAGCTGGGTATAACCTTTAGTATAGACGATTTCGGTACCGGCTACTCCTCGATGAACTATCTAAAGAGACTGCCTGTTGACTATCTAAAGATCGACAGGGAGTTTTTGATCGATCTGCAGCGCGAAAAGAACAAAGAGCTGGTTAGAATGATAGTTCAGACCTCGCACATTTTCGGTCTGGCCTGCGTAGCCGAAGGCGTGGAGAACGAGCAGACGCTCTCGTTTTTGAGGGAGATAGGATGCGACTACTATCAGGGATATCTCTTTAGCAAACCTCTGCCGCCGCAGGAGGCGGCCAGATTTTTAGTATAGGGAATATCCAAATAGAAAAGAGGCTATTTTCGAGGCGGTCTGGTGAGCAATCTTTTCTACGAACTTTTCGAGTCTATCCTCTTTTTTCCATCTGGGCTCCTTTACTCCGCTGAGGGCTATCAACTCGTTTTTGGCCTCGAATATGGTACCCACCGAGTCTATCAGCCCTACCTCCTTTGCCTGTGAGGCCAAAAATATGCGAGCCTCGGCAAAGCGGTCCTTGTCTTTTAGGTTTAGGCCTCTTGCGTTCGCCACGTCTTTGACGAACATTTCGTAGGTACCGTAGATTACCTTTTTTATCTCCTCTCGTTCGTAGTCTTTCCACTCCCTAAAGGGCGTTCCCACCTCTTTGAACTTTCCGGCCTTCACTATTTGGGGTTCGATACCGATTTTGTCGATCAATCTTTTTATGTTGGGAGCTTCGAATATGACTCCGATAGAGCCTATCATACTGCCTGGATTGGCTATGATCTTGTTGCTCCAGATCGAGGCGTAATAGCTGCCGCTGGCCATGGTGCCGGCCGCGTAGGCTATTACCGGTTTTTTCTCTTTGATCCTTTTTACGGCCAGCGATATCTCTACCGAAGGGGCTACGGCGCCGCCGGGAGAGTCCACTACCAGAAGGACCCCTTTTATGTACGGCTTTTGAGCCTCTTCCAGCCTTTTTAGGATCTCTTTGGCGTCGAATATCGGCCCTTTAAGCTCTATCGATATTAGATTCGGTTTTTGTAGGGCCTGCTCTTTCGATGAGGCGATTATCAGTATTACGATCAACAAAAACAGCAGCGATTTGAAATATTTTTGGATAAATTCCAAAGTGGCCGTAAAAGGCAGAAAAAGAGTTTTGAAAAAATCACGCATACTCTTCTCCTTTGATAAAAATTTTGTCCGGTTTTTGCGTATGCAGTATCAGATTTAGGCAGATCTGTTTAGAATCTTCCATATCGGAGGGGAGAGTGACCAACTGCATATCAGCATCGAGCCCCTCTTTGATCTCTCCGCAGGGGAGATTCAGCGCTCTGGCGGCTACGGAGGTGGCCGATTTGATCAGACGCTCACTCAAAACTACCGCATCGATGTGGTAGTGGAGAAACAGGGCGCTTCTTAATTCGTTGTACATATTTAAAGAGATATTGGAGCTGAGTCCGTCGGTTGCTATAGATACGTCGATGGAGAGTTTTTGGGTTTTGATCAGATCGAGAGCCCCGTTGCCCAGCAGTCTGTTCGATACGGGACAGTGGACTATTTTGTGGTTCTCTTCGGCGATATATTTTAGCTCTTCATCGTTGGCCCATACCGCATGGACGAACAGAGCGTTGGTCCCTTCGAACGTTTTTAGAAACTCCATCGCTCTGTTGGCCGGGACGCTCTGATTTAGAAACTCTTTGAAAAAAGCCGCCAGATCTCCCGAAGCGGTATCTATCCACTCTCTCTCGGCGCGACTCTCCATAAAGTGGGCGCAAATGGGCAGATTTTCGTATTTTGCGAGTTCGACGGCCTTTTTTACCAGTACCGCGTGAACGGAGTAGGGCGAATGGACGGCCACGGCCGGACGGAATGTGTCGCTTTGGAGTCTCATGCTCTCTTTTACCCGGGCTTTGAAATCTGCGTAAAGGGCGTCGGCGGCCGCGGGATTTGAGCCTATGATTTCGTTAAAATAGACCACTTTCAGTTTAGACTTCGCCGCCGCTTCCATATCGAAGCCGTAACTGCTGACCGCTCCTATGGCCGTGGTGCCGCTTTGAACAATCTCTTTGAGCGCTTTTTTTAGACACTCTTCGTCGCAGCGCGGCAACAGCGAGTCTCTTTGCGCGATAACGCTTCTGAGCCACAGAACGAAGTCGCCGTAAGCCAAAGAGGCTCTGTTTGCGCTAAATTCCAGATGTACGTGGGGATTTACGAATCCGGGCAGCAGCAGACTGTTTTTGCCGACGTCGACGATTTGAGCTTGGGGATGCTCTTTTTTTAGAGAATCGAGATTATCTATTTTTATTATTTTTTCCTCAAACAGAACGGCTTTGTCTTTGAGTATTCTATTAGGCGTTAAAATATAGTCGCTCTTTACGATTTTCAATTGGATTCTCCTTTTTAGGGCTAAAAAAAGATTATGCAAAAAATTGATATAATCATACCTTAAATCTACAGCCGAAAGGATAGAGTATGAAGGTTATGGTAATTCAGGGGCCCAATCTGAACATGCTGGGCATTAGGGAGCAAAATATCTACGGTCCCATGAAGCTGGAGGATATTCACACTCAGATGAAGGCCTTCGCCGATCAAAACGGAATGGAGATAGAGTTTTTTCAAAGCAATCTCGAAGGAGAGATCGTCGACAAGATTCAAGAATGTCTTGGCGACGCGGACGGAATAATTATAAACCCTGCCGCCTATACGCACACTTCGATAGCTATCAGAGACGCTATAGCCGCTGTTCAACTGCCGACCATAGAGGTTCATATCTCAAACGTCTACAGACGGGAAGAGTTTAGGCAGAAATCTTTGATAGCTCCAGTTTGTGCCGGGCAGATAACCGGTTTTGGACCCTTTAGCTACCATCTGGCAATGGTTGCTATGCTGCAGATATTCAACGAGATGAAGGCAATCAAAGAGGCTCAGCAGCAAAACGTACAGCAGTAAAATGGGCGCCTATCTGCTAAAGGACGAAAACGCCGTATATTACGAATGCGGCTACTCCTGCGACAACGAGGTTTTTTTCAGGATAAACGAAAGGGAGGCCTACTTTTTAACAGATTCCCGATACGCGCAGGAGGCGCGCGCGCAGGTAAAAGGGGCCGAAGTCGTGATCGCCGCTGATCTCATCGCGGCGCTAAGAGGCATTATCAGAAAAGAGGGGATAAAAAAAATCAAATACGATCCATACGATTTAAAAGCCGCCGATTTGGCCTCATTGAAAAAGAGCGGAGCGTTCTTTGCCGAGGCTCCGAGGCTATCTTGGAAAAAAAGGGCGATAAAGAGCGAAGACGAGATCTCTTTGATACGCCAAAGCGCTGCCAAAAACGCCGAGTGTTTCGAGAAGTTCGCGAAGTTTTTGCAAGAAGAGGGCGAGGGAGAGAGCGAAAAGAGGCTCCACTACAGGGCAAAGGAGATTCTAAGCGGCTTTGGAACCACCGATCTGAGTTTCGAACCTATTTTCGCGATAGGAGAGAATGCGGCAAAACCACATGCTACGCCGTCTAACGAGAGGATTTTGCGTATCGGCGATCTTGTGCTTTTTGACGCGGGAATCAAATTCAAAAGATACTGTTCCGACAGAACCAGAACGGCGCAGTTTGATGAAAACCTACGTTTTGACTATCTAAGTCGTTTCAGCAAAAGCAAAATTCAAAGGGCCTACGATCTGGTTTTGAAGGCTCATGACGAGGTAATAAAAAGGGTCAGAGTCGGTATGCGCGCAAAAGATGCGGACAAAATCGCCAGAGAGGTTATAGAAAAAGGCAACATGGGAGAGTTTTTCATACACTCTACCGGCCACGGGGTGGGTCTGGATATACACGAGATGCCCTTTATATCTCCCAGGAGCGATACGGTTTTGGAGGAGAATATGGTTTTTACCGTAGAGCCCGGCATCTATATCGAGGGTGAGTTCGGAATAAGGGTAGAGGATATCGTCGTTCTAAAAAGCGACGGCGCGGAAATTCTCTGAGGCTGAAAATTGAAAAAGAAGATTGGCAAAGATCTCTATCTCTACTTTTTGGAGGGTTTCCCCTATAGAACCCTTAAAACAGCGGGACTGCCCCATAGAACTCTTGTGGGCATCGGCGGAAACGTGGGTGAGGTGCCCAGACGGTTCAAAAAGATCTTTTTTCTGCTGAAAAACAGAAGAGACGTCAAAATCGTGGCCACCTCGCCGCTGCTGAAAAATCCTCCCTTTGGGTATCTCGAACAAAAACCGTTTTACAACGGGGTTATACTCTTTGAGACCTCTATGAGGCCGGAGCCTTTTTTGAGATTTCTGCTAAACCTAGAGCGGCGATTCAAGCGGGAGCGACTGATAAAAAACGGTCCCAGAACAGTCGATTTGGATATAATATTTTTTGATGACTTAAATTTGGAGTCCGAGTCGCTGAAAATACCGCATCCTGGTTGGAAAGAACGGGAGAGCGTTTTGATCCCGATGAGTCTGTTGCCGGGGGGAGTTCGATGAGATTTCTCGCGGTCACCAGCGGCAAAGGCGGAGTCGGCAAAAGTACAATCAGCGCCAATCTCTCCTACGCTATATCGCAGATGGGATACCGCGTGGCCGTGATGGACGCCGATATCGGATTGGCCAATCTGGATATCATATTCAACGTACAGCCGAAAAAAACGGTTTTGAACGTTTTAAAGGGCGAAGCCTCGTTGAACGATATTGCGGTGGCTATAAACGAAAATCTGGTCTTGATTCCCGGAGACAGCGGGGAGGAGATTCTGCAGTTTTCGGACAGGGAGCTTATCGGCAAATTTTTGGAAGAGGCGGATTCGTTTAGGGATTTCGATTTTCTGATCATAGATACCGGAGCCGGTATAGGAGAGGAGGTAAGAAGTTTTGTGGCCGCCTCGACCGAGACGATAGTGGTGACCGTACCCGATCCATCGGCGATAATGGACGCCTACGCGATGATAAAGTACTGCTCCAGAATCGACAAGAGGGTATATTTGCTAATGAACGAGGTAAAAAACGAAAAAGAGGCCAGAGCGATCTATTCGAAGATATCTTCGGTGGCCAAAAAGCATCTAAACGGTTTCGAGACGAGCATGATCGGTTACGTGGAGGCCAGCGAAATCGTAAAGGAGGCTTCAAGAAACAGGGAGCTATTTATAAAAAAGGAGCCCTTTTCGAGGCCTGCCGTTGAGTTGAACGAAATAGCTAAAAAGATCGTCAGTTACCGCACCAAGGAGGGCGAAAAGATTCCCAAAAGAGCTTCGCTGGGGGTCTTTTTTAAGCGACTTCTTTTCAGATTTTAAAGGATTTTTAGATGAAAAAGGTTCTGGTTGCCATGAGCGGCGGCGTAGATTCCACCGTTACCGCTTATTTGTTGCAAAAAGAGGGGTACAGCGTGGAGGGGATCTATATGAAGATCCATACCAGAGAGGAGCTCCACGCCAGATATCTAAAAAACGTCGAAAAAGTTAGCAGGTTTTTGGGAATAAAGATACACGTTCTCGATAAGAGGGAGGAGTTTGAAAAGGTGGTGTTCAAACCTTTCGTGGAGAGCTATATAAAGGGAGAGACTCCCAATCCTTGCGCCGTTTGTAACAGATATATGAAGTTTGGGGCTTTGGTAGATTTCGCCCACAAGGTAGGCGCTGATTTTTTCGCTACGGGACACTACGTAAAATGTGACGGCGAGTTTCTGTACGAGGCGAAAGACAAAGCAAAAGACCAGAGCTATTTTCTGTTTAACCTCAAAAAAGAGATTCTTGGAAAATTGATATTTCCTCTGGGGGATATGTACAAAGAGGAGGTAAAAAAGATAGCCGCCTCGATAGAGCCGCTGGAGGAGATCGCCGCTCAAAAGGAGAGCAGCGAGATCTGTTTCGTGGAAAACAGCTATATCGATATTTTAAAAGAGTATACAAATCCCGATCAAAAAGGAGAGGTGGTAAACCGCAAAGGGGAGGTTATAGGCGAGCACAAAGGATATATGCACTATACGATAGGAAAAAGGAGAGGCTTTAACGTGTACGGCGCTCACGAGCCCCATTACGTTTTGGAGATAAAGCCCGATGAGAATAAGATTGTAGTTGGGAAAAGGGAGGAGCTCGAACGCCGAAGCCTCTCTTTAGAGGGTCTGAATATGTTTACGAACTCCAAAGATTTTGAAGCCTCTATCAAAATTAGGTACCGAAGCCCGAAAGTAGCCTGCAGAGTCAAGATAGAAGGCGACGGCGCTTCGGTGGATCTTTGCGAGAGCGTATACGGAGTTGCCGCCGGCCAGGCGGGAGTATTTTACGAGGGAGAAAAGCTCCTGGGCGGAGGATGGATATCCTGATTTGGATATAATTGCAAAAAAATTTACGGGAGAGAAGATGAGAGGATACAAGATCTTTTCCGGAACGGCGCATCCGGAGTTTGCCAAAGAGATCACCAAATATCTCGACGTTCCGTTGAGCAACGCGAAAGTTAGCAGGTTCAGTGACGGCGAGATCAATATTCAGATAGCCGAGAGCGTCAGGGGTAGGGACGTGTTTATAGTTCAGCCTACCGGCAGTCCGGCCAACGACAATTTGATGGAGCTGCTGATTATGACCGACGCCCTAAGAAGGAGCAGCGCTAATACGATAACGGCCGTTATACCCTATTTCGGGTACGCCAGACAGGACAGAAAGGCTGCTCCGAGGGTACCTATAACAGCAAAACTAGTAGCCAACCTGATCGAAAAGGCGGGTATAACGAGAGTTATCACCATAGACCTTCACGCCGGTCAGATTCAGGGATTTTTCGACATTCCCGTAGATAACCTCTACGGCGCGATCATCTTCATGGATTATGTCAAATCCAAAAATCTAAAAAATCCTGTAATTGCCAGTCCCGATATAGGAGGAGTGGCCAGAGCCAGATATTTCGCCAGCAGATTGGGTATGGATATGGTTATTGTAGATAAAAGAAGAGAGAAGGCGAACGAGTCCGAGGTGATGAACATAATCGGCGACGTGGAAGGGAAAGACGTGATTTTGGTAGACGATATGATCGATACCGCGGGAACGATAGTCAAAGCGGCCAAAGCCCTAAAAGAGAGAGGCGCCAACTACGTTATGGCCTGCTGTACCCATCCCGTTCTAAGCGGCCCGGCGTATGAAAGGATAGAAACCGGGGAACTGGACGAGCTGGCGGTATCAAATTCGCTGCCTCTTAAAAAGAGCACTCACAAGATCAAGGTTCTTTCGGTAGCTCCGCTTTTTGCCGAGGTAATTAGGAGAGTCTATCACAACGAGAGCGTAAACAGCCTGTTTGTGTAGAAGGATAGCGGTTGAAAAATATCAGAAACTTCTCCATCATAGCCCATATCGATCACGGCAAGAGCACTCTGGCGGATAGGCTGATCCAAGAGTGCGGCGCTGTGGAGGAGAGAAAACTCGGCGAACAGATGCTCGATACGATGGATATCGAAAAGGAGCGGGGCATAACCATAAAGGCCCAGAGCGTAAGGCTCAGATACAAAAAGGATGGCCGCGAGTACGTTTTGAATCTGATCGATACTCCCGGGCATGTGGATTTTAGCTACGAGGTTAGCAGATCTTTGGCCTCCAGCGAAGGCGCTCTGCTGGTAGTGGACGCGAGCCAGGGAGTCGAGGCGCAGACGATAGCAAACGTATATATCGCCCTCGAAAACGATCTGGAGCTTATACCGGTAATTAACAAAATCGATCTTCCGGCCGCTGATCCCCAGAGGGTAAAAGAGGATATAGAAAACAGCATAGGATTGGACTGCTCCGAGGCCGTGGAAGTAAGCGCCAAGACGGGAGAGGGTATAAAGGAGCTTTTGGAGGCTATTATCGAAAAGATTCCTCCGCCTCAAGGAGATCCGAAAGCCCCTACAAAAGCTCTGATTTACGACAGCTGGTTCGACAGCTATTTGGGTGCTCTCGCTCTGGTTAGGGTTTTTGACGGCGAGATCAGAAAGGGGCAGGAGATTTTGGTAATGGGCACCGGCAAAAGGCACGAGGTGCTAGATCTGATGTATCCGCACCCTATAAAGCCTCAAAAAAGCGACAAAATCTCTACCGGAGAGATAGGAATAGTGGTGTTGGGGCTAAAAAATATAGGCGACGTTCAGGTGGGAGACACTATTACCGACGCGAAAAATCCCACCGACGAGCCTATAGAAGGGTTCGAAGAGGCAAAACCGTTCGTATTTGCCGGATTATATCCGATAGATACCGACAAATTCGAAGATCTCAGGGAGGCTCTGGACAAGCTAAAGCTAAACGACGCGGCAATCAGCTACGAGCCGGAGACTTCGGCGGCTTTGGGATTCGGTTTTAGAGTGGGCTTTTTGGGGCTGCTACATATGGAGGTGGTCAAAGAGAGACTCGAGCGGGAGTTCGGGCTCGATCTAATAGCCACTGCTCCAACCGTTACGTACAGAGTCAGAAAAAGCGACGGAGAGGAGATAGAGATCCAAAATCCCAGCGAACTTCCGCCTCCTCAGGAGATCGATACGATATACGAGCCCTACGTCAAAGCTACGATAATAACCCCTAACGAGTTTTTGGGGAACGTAATAACCTTGGTAAACGAAAAAAGGGGCGTTCAAAAACGGATGGACTATATTACCGAAGAGAGGGTCCTGTTGGAGTACGAAATTCCGATGAACGAGATCGTGATGGATTTTTACGATAAACTTAAAACAGTGACCAAAGGTTACGCCAGTTTCGATTACGAACCGTGCGGATACAAAGAGGGTGATCTGGTCAAACTCGACATCAGAGTGGCCGGAGAGGTAGTGGATGCGCTCTCGATTATAGTTCCAAAGACGAAAGCTCAAAGCAGGGGACGGGAACTGGTAAAAAAGATGAAAGAGATCGTCCCCAGACAGCTCTTTGAAGTGGCTATACAGGCTAGCATCGGAAACAAAATCATTGCGCGGGAGACCGTTAAAGCCATGGGTAAAAACGTAACGGCAAAATGTTACGGCGGAGATATATCCAGAAAGAGAAAACTGCTCGAAAAACAGAAAGCCGGAAAAAAGAGAATGAAAGCGATAGGAAAGGTCCAGTTGCCCCAGGAGGCTTTTTTGACCGTATTGAAAATAGATTAGGAGAGCCTATGAGAATTCTCGTTTTGATAACAGCCCTGCTTTTATTCGCGGGCTGTTCCGGCAAGGGTATAAACGTCTATTTTCCCGTATCCTACAGCGACGTAAAGAATATAGTGGTAAAAGATCTCCGCAAAAGCGATCCGCAGATCGTGGGATACGTTCTCTCGAAAGAGGGCAAAGAGCCAATAACCGTCTCGGAACCACTCGATAGAGTTTTCGAGTTTGAGATCTCACGGGAGGAAAAGAGCTCAAACGTCTTTTTGGAGGTTAGAATCGAGAGATTTGAGGTGCTTTTTGACGCAAACAGGTTTTCCGGTGAAAACGCGCAGGCTTTTTTCAAGGCTGAGGTTCGAATACGAAACGTTCAAGGAAGTTTTATAAAATATGTCCGTTTCGAAGAGAGCAAATGGATAAATCCCCTAAATTACGAAAAGGGATTGGAACAGTTCGTTAAAAAAGCTCTCACGGAGAGTATCAGGGCAGTTTTGGAGGCTTTGGAAGAGGGGGTCTGATGAGGTGTCTTTCGTGTATGAGGCTCTCATGGAGTCTCATATGCAAAGAGTGCCAAAAAAGACTTTTAAAACCGACGTTGAGAAAACGGCGGTTGGATTTGGGTATCGAAGTATACTCTTTTTATTCCTACAGCGAGATCAAGACCCTATTAAAGAGCAAAGAGAGCTATATAGGAGACAGAGTTTTAAAGATTTTGGCGCGAAACTCTTTTTTGCCGTTT
>JAMONM010000063.1 GCA_027065825.1 Campylobacterales bacterium
GTGTAGAAATGATGGAATATTTGGATACACCCAACTTTTCTGTTGCATAAAAGGCCAAAACCTTCACCAAAACTTGGATAAACGCCGATTTAGCCCTCAAAGTCTTTGCGGCAAATTTTGTGCTCGCTTCATCAAAGATAAAACTTTGTATTCCGAAAAAATCCCCTGCTATAAGTAAAAAGATGGGTTTTTCAAGTTCTCCTTGTTTATCACCTCTTTGTTTGTAGTAATTTATGACTATCTGGCGGTTTTCATCTGGCATACTTGCAATAGCACTTGCAAAAACAGAAGTTGTTTTTAGATGCTCATAAAGCGAGACATTTGGTTTGACGATATCATAATCTCGATGTTTAAAAGATGTAGAGCTTGGCATAAAAGAGGTATACTTTTTGAGGAGATACTCTAAAGCATTGGTTTTGATATGTTCGGGAAAATGGGAACAGCTTTGGATGATAAGCTTTAATTCCTTTATAAAATCTTTCCAAAGCTCCTTATATCCTCGACCAGGCTCTTGTGAGCTAAAGATATTGTGAGGAGCTAAAATGTCGAGAGGAAATTTCCCATTTGTATCAAAAAGATGATCGAGTCTTTGCTCTTTATAATCAGTCCCAACCTCCTCTTCGACTCGTTCGTTATACTCCTCAAACACATCTCTCTCAAACCCACTGGCCAACCTATCTGCCGCTGCGACAATCCACTCTTCCTTAGTTTCAGGCTTATGATGTTTTGCCGCTATGTTGATAAAATTTCCATTCAAAGCCTTTGCACGGATTACTCTTGAATTGTCTTTTTGCTTCTCAACAATAAAATCTCCCAAAATCTTTGCGGTATAGGCAGCATGTTTATGAGAGTAAAAACCATTTCTTTTGGGGCAATAGGTCTGCCAATCAGACTCACTTGGTTTCTCATCCGCCCTCTGCCCAAACTTACCGATATCATGTAAAAGTCCAGCTAGGGCAATTAAATCAACATCGTTCATCTCAAATCCTCCACTTTAATCTTTCCTAGACCAAAAGTTGTCTGTTTGCCTATACCGGCAATTTCCGAAAAGCGCAAAAGTTCATAAGTCTGCGGAGTTAATCCATCTAATATAATCTCTCCAACCAATCCTCCAAATTTCATTTTTGTTTTTTGTTTATTTGAGTATCTTTCAAAATCTAACATTGACAATTTTTTATTACGAATAACGGGAAATTCTGATATAGCGGTTATGTTCAAATCTTTTTTTTCTTGAGAGAGAAAAAATTTCCGCTTTTTAAAAGCCGATATCAAAATGTCTTCGGCTGTTAGCTGATCAGGTTTAACAAATCTACCTCTTTTTTTAACTCTCAGAGGCGTTTTAAATTTTACTTTGATTTTGCGACAAAGACTGTCGTTTTTTAAATTTAATTTTTTCGGTTTTATTAAAATATTTTTCTGAAACTTCCCGTTAGAATATATAATCTGGTCATCGCTTTTGATTAAAAAATTTGAACTCTTTTTTCTCTCTCTACCAAATCCTAAATCTTTAAACATTTTTTCGATAGCGCTCAATATATAAGGGGTTTTGCTGGTATATTCGCCACCAAATAGAAAAATCGAAAAATCCAGTTTTTGGGGGAATATTTCAATATCTAATCTATAATTTTGATATAAAGGCTGTTTTTCGTACATTTTAAAATATATACACTCTTCAGCGGCAAAACATCCTAAACAGCGATACGAGGGATTTATACAGACAATCTTTTTTAAAGAAGCCCCCAAAGCTCCTCTGACCATAGAGCCTATAAAAGGTGGCGCTTCAATATCGGAGAAAACATCGAGTTTTATATATTCCATCAAAAGTACCGAACGAGAGTATGATGGTTAATCATAAACAATTTTAAATGATTTAAATTAACCGACAATAAAAATAAACTAATCTGATAAATTAGTTCAAATAAATTTAAACTTTTTTTACAAAACGAAACGGAAACGAATATAAGTTATGTTATATCAATCGAAAAAGAGACGATAGAGTTTTTCGGTTTTTTGTTCCAGCAAGGATAGGCTCAGATTTCTGCCCTCTCTGAGATACTCTTTGGAGTCGAAAAAGAGCAGTATCGCCGGCGCTCCAAACAGAGAGAACTCTCCTCCCAGTTGAGGAATTTGGGAAATATCGGCCCTTAAAAGCTCTATTTTAGGAAATCTGGTTTTAAAAAGCTTTTCGATTTTGGGACGAAGAGCCTCGCATACGGAACAGTTCGGAGCGCTGACATACAGCAACAACGCTTCCGAAGAGTCTATGGCATCTTTTATCTGATTCAGATTTTCAGCCGTTTTCACGTTCATCTCCTTTGAAAGTGAGAATTTTACCCTGCAAAGAGAAATACTCAAGCAGTCTCCTATATAGATCAAAAGAGCCTAAAGTCGCGGAATCCCCGATACATATAAGCTTTCTTTTGGCTCTGGTAAGAGCTACGTTCAGACGTCTGGCGTCTTTTAAAAAACCGATTTCACCCTCTGGATTGCTTCTAACGAAACTGATTATTATCACCTCCTTTTCGCGTCCCTGAAATCCGTCTACACTTTTTACCTCGCAGCCTGGAACGCTATTTGAAAGACCATTTTTTATTCTCTTTACCTGCGACAGATACGGTGAAATGACTCCGATATCCGGCGGTTCGATTCCCATTCGCACCAGTTCCTCTACCAGATCTACCACCAGATCGGCTTCTGTTTTGTTTTCGTAACTGGTGCTGCGATCAGGCAGACTCTCAGTCGCTTCGACTCCAGCTGTATCAACGAAAACGATCGGTTCCGAAGGATCGAGGATATCTTTGAATTTTAACGGCTCTTTGGGATTTAGATCGCTTAGTAATCTATTTTTAACGCTCTCGTGGGCAACCAATCTGTTTTCATAAAACTCTCTGTTGGAAAACTCCATGATCTTTTCGTTCATTCTGTACTGAATAGTTAACATTCCGGAGTGATCCGGGTATCTATCTATCAGATCTTCAAATAGCGATCTTTTCAGTTTTTGCGCCTCTTTACTAACGACGGTCGGAGGCAGCTGTCTATGATCGCCTGCGATAACGAATCTCTTTGCTCTCACTATCGGTATCAGGGTAGACGGTACTATCTGCTGACTACCCTCGTCCACTACTGCCACGTCAAACCGGAACTCTTTTAAAACTTCGCTCATAACCATCGAGTTGGTAGCCAACACCACGTCGCTTTCGCTTATGATCTTTTTATGGATCTCTTCTTCTTTGCTTCGCAGAGCCGACACGAGCGAGTCTATCTTTTTGTTGTATCTGATCCAGTTGGCCATCGACTGGATAGTCGCTACGCTCAGGCCTCTTTGGTTTTTGCCTCTGGCGGCGAGAGTCAAGATTCTATCATGGCTCATTCCTCTGGTTCTGGCCGGAGTGGGTTTGCTAAATTGATCTCTTTTTTTTACCAGCATCGCCACCTCTTCCCAGCCGCTTTTGATATTGGCGGCCTCGAAACTCTTTTCGTATTTCGAGTGTATGGTGTACTCTTCGAGTTCGGCCAGAATTCTGGCCGGATGGCCTATTCTAACCAGAGAAAGATCCCTTTTTGCCAGTCTGGAGAGCATATTGTCCACGGCGGTATTGGAATCGGCCGTGGCAAGAATCTTGTTTCCGGATTTTACCAATTCCACTATCAACTCTATTAGGGTGCTGGTCTTTCCGGTACCCGGCGGACCGTGTATCAAAAATAGATCTTTTGAACAAAAAGCCTTTGCGGCCACCTCATTTTGAGCGTCGTTTAGTTTCGAAGAGATCAAAGATCGTTTTTGCCTTATAGGTTCAGGCTCTCTCAACCCCAGCGCCAGATCCCTGATCCCTGAAAACGACAAATCGTCTCTGATCTGTCTGAGGTTTTCGCTCATTCTTTTAAAAGTTATATCGTTTATGTACAGATCGATTCGAACGCCCGGCGAATATACCCATTTGGGCGGCATATTCTCAAAAGCCACGCTGATATGGTGTCTGCCTATTTGACTTACGGTGCCCAACAGATCGCTCTTTAGCGGCTCCCCTTTGCTAATTAGCACGACGTCTCCGGGAGATATCTCCGTTTCAATCAAACGGGAGGTTCCGAATTTGACGAAATAAAGGCCCAGTCTCTTCGGCTCCCTCTGTCCTTTCATATTCAACAGGGCTCTTCCGAACAACTCCCTTTCACGGCCGCTAAAACCCTTGATTTCGGCAATCTGTTGGGACACCTCGGCGACTCTCTCCATCTCTATTAAATATTCGTGCTCTTCCACAAACTCGTGCACGAAGACAATCTTTTTCTCCTCCTCCCTGGATGGAATCAGATCTTTTGGGGGTTTGAACTTGACCCTCTTTTTAAGGATCAGCAGCGCTTTCGAGTCGGCGTAGTAGATCTTTTTTATATCGCTTTTTTTCAGATTCAGTCGTTTTAGAAATCTAATCAGCTCTTTTTCATCTTTTGGTTTTGGTAAAATTACAGGAATGCTCAATATCCTTCCTTTGGATTTTGGGTTCAATATTTTACTCAAAAGGTCACCGTCGATGCAAAAAAACGTCTTTATGGCCGCTTTGGAGGATTTTCTCAGCACCAAATTTCTATCTCTGACCCTGGCGCCCTTTTTTATAACGCTAATAATTTTCGCCGTACTGATATTCGGCGCCGGCAGCGAATTTTTCGATCTACTGAATCAAATCAGCGAAAATCCCCAGGCGATAGACGATCCGGAGATAAAAAGCTTTGTGCAGGAGTACCCCATTTTGGCAACCATTGCCGGGAGTTTCATTTTTCACGCCCTCGCCGGAGTCTTGATAGGTGTTTTGGGAACCGGCCTGGCTATTTTGGCCTCTACGGC
>JAMONM010000064.1 GCA_027065825.1 Campylobacterales bacterium
TACAATCTCCAAAACGTCGCCTCTGCAGATTCTGTCCTTTGTCAAGAAATGCCCTCCATCCTCGGTTACTATGGCGCAAACCTGATGTGTACCGTCGCCGATGGATCTGTCGAGCTGCTGGGTATCATCTTTTTCATAGGGTCTATGAACCAAATAGGCGTCCGTAAAGCCCCTATGCTTTGTGGTATTTAGCTCCCTCTCATACACTGAGGGATCGAATTTGCCCCTATATATGTCGTCCAGAGCGCCCCTGTAGCTTTTGGTCGTGACGGCTACGTAGTAATCGCTTTTGGTTCGCCCCTCTATTTTGATGCTGTCGACGGCCCCGCTTTTTACTATCTCCTCTAGATGGGAGATGAGATTTAGATCCTTGGCGTTCATTATATAGGTTCCTTCCTGGGCTCTCTCTTCGATCTTAAACAGGGCTCCGGTCTCCGGATTTTCGGCATAGAGGGTATACGGAAATCTACAGTCGTTGGCGCAACTGCCCCTATTTGGAACCCTTCCGCTTTGTACGGCGGAAATAAGGCATCTACCGCTGTATGCGAAACACATGCTCCCGTGAACGAAAACCTCTATTTCAAGATCGGGAATTTTATTTTTGATTATCTCAAGATCCCTTAGAGATATCTCCCTGGCGGCTATTATTCTCTTTATGCCCGCCTCGTAATAGAACTGGGCGTCGAGATAGTTCATAACGTTGGCCTGCGTAGACAGATGCAGCTCCATATGCGGCGCTATCTCGCGACACAATCTAATAACGCCGGGCGTACTGACTATAAAAGCGTCGGGCCCCAATTCGGCCATAGTCTTAATATGTTTTTTGAAAAGTTCGATCTGAGAATTAAACGGAAACCCGTTTATAGTACAGTAGACCTTTTTCCCTCTGGAGTGTGCGTAATCGATCCCCTCCTTGAAGCTCTCTATCGTAAACTCCTTGCCGCTTCTGATTCTAAGACTAAAGTGGCTTACTCCTCCGTATACAGCGTCGGCGCCGTAGTCTACGGCTATTTTCAGTTTTTTAAGATTGCCGGCGGGACTTAGCAGCTCTACTTTTTTCAACTCTTTTCCTCGTACTCTTCGAGAATTTTTACGAATCTTTTATACCCTGTCATTCTCGCGTAATCCTTGGCGCTGTAGTTGAAGTTATCCTTCACGTGGATATCCACCCCGCAAGAAAGAAGGAATCTCGTTATCTTTTCGTCTCCGAAACTAACGGCCGCCATCAAAGGGGTAAATCCGGACTTTCTGGAGGTGGAGTTCGGATCCATTCCCATTTGAACCATATACTCCACGATATCGATTCTACCCTTTTTTATGGCGTCGTCCATTATACTTACGCCCTCTTCGTCCACTTCGAAAAGATCGGCTCCAGCGGCCACCAACAGCTTGAACATGGCCAGACTGGCCCCGTGCTTTACCGCAAATCTCAACAGTGAATCCCCGTTTTCGTTTCTAACGGAGGAGATATCCTCTATCTCCTCCGCAAGCTCCTTGACGCCAATTATATTGTCTCTTTTTACTTCGTTGAAAATATCCATGTGTATAATCGTCCTTTTGGCAAAAACGTCGCAAGCCGTTCGATTTCGACCGAAACGGCCTAATCTCCGCTACTGTTTTAGCTTTAGATTATATCAAATTCTACCGCCTCTTTAAAGTTGGTTTAAATATGAAAGAAATTTTTAGATAAAATCGGATCAAAAAAAGGCGGCGATCATGATAGTAGATCTGCACAACCACACCCCTCTTTGCAACCACGCCAGCGGAGAGCCCAGGGAGTTCGTAGAAAAAGCCATAGAGAAAAAGATAGATATCTACGGATTTAGTGATCATGCTCCGATCGCTGGCGGATTCGACTCAAAATACAGGATGGACTTCGCCCAGATGGAGCGGTACGAAAAAACGGTAAAAGAGCTAAAAAAGGAGTTCTCCGCAAAAATAGAGATTCTCCTCGGATACGAAGTGGACTACATTCCGAACAGAATAGACCAAAGAGTATTAAAGTCCGATACCGATTATCTGATAGGTTCGGTCCATTTTCTGAGCCTAAAAAACAAAAAAGATCTTTGGGGGTTCGACAATCCGGAGTTTATAGGAGAGTACAAAAACAGGGATATAGACGACATATGGCAAGAGTATTTTTCATGCATCGAAAACATGGCTAAAAGCTCCCTATTTAATATCGTAGGACACCTCGATCTAATCAAAGTATTCGGTTTCAAGCCAAAAAAAGATATAAAAACCGCCGTGGAAAAGGCTCTAAAAGCGATTAAAAAAGCCGGTATGGCTATAGAGATATCCGGAGCGGGACTGAGAAAACCGATCAAAGAGATCTACCCATCAAAGGAGATTCTCGAAATGGCATACGGTATGGATATACCCGTAACTTTCGCCAGCGACGCCCATTCGGTCGAACAGGTTGGCTACGGATTAAAAGAGTGTATCGAACTGGCAAAAGAGATAGGATATGAAAAATGTGCCGTTTTTAGGGAACGAGAGATGGAACTGATTAAATTTTAGGCAATACTCAGTAACTAGGGCTGCCGTATTTTGATAGAATGTATGCGATTTCAATCTAATCAAAGGAGAACTCAATGAGTGACGCGGTCAAAGCATTCTTTACCATGCTCAAAGAGCAGGAGATCGAGTTTGTAGATTTCAGATTCACGGATCTGTTCGGCAGATGGCACCATCTGGCCTATAATGCCAAAGCGGTAACGGAAGAGATGTTCGAAAAGGGTATCCCTTTTGACGGAAGTTCCATTAGAATGTGGAAGAACATCAGCGAATCCGATACGCTGTTGATGCCGGACGCCTCTACAGCCTTTATCGATCCTTTTACGGCCGATCCTACAGCAGTGGTTATCTGTTCCGTAAACGACGTTGACGGAACCCCGTATTACAAAGATCCAAGAACCATCGCCAAAAAAGCTCTTGAATATCTGAACGAAACCGGTATCGGCGACGCCGTATACTTTGGACCGGAAAACGAATTTTTTATTTTCGACCACATTCACGTAACGGACGAGATGCATAAACAGGGCTACGAAATAGATTCGGACGAAGGCGCATGGAACTGGAAACATGACCCAAGAGACGAAGGCGGCTACAACATAGGCCATAGACCCGCGCCTAAAGAGGGTTACTTTCCGGTACCTCCTGTAGACAGCCAGATGGATATCAGAGCCGAAATGGTAAAAGTTCTCGAAGAGACCGGAATAGAGACCTACGTGGTACACCACGAAGTCGGAACGGCCGGACAGGGAGAGATTGGAGTAAAATTCGGAGATATAATCACGGCGGCCGACAACGTACAAAAATATAAGTACGTGGTGAAAAACGTCGCTCACATCAACGGCAAAACGGCCACTTTCATGCCGAAACCTCTTTATAACGACAACGGAAACGGTATGCACGTTCACTGCTCTATCTGGAAAGATGGCAAGAACCTGTTTTTCAAAGCCGGAGAATACGGTAATCTGAGCGAAATCGCCAAATGGTTCATCGGCGGAATCATCAAACACGCAGGAGCGGTAGCCGCGTTTACCAACCCCTCTACAAACTCGTACAAAAGATTGATGCCAGGATTCGAAGCTCCTTCGGTTTTGGCCTATAGCGCCAGAAACAGAAGCGCATGCTTTAGAATACCTTTTGGTTCAGGAGAAAAAAGCGTCAGAGTAGAGTTCAGAAGCCCCGACAGCTCCAGCTGTCCGTACCTGGCTTTTACCGCCATCCTCATGGCCGGCCTGGACGGAATCAAAAATCAGATTGATCCCGGCGAGCCAAGAGACGAGGACCTGTTCGAATATACTCTAGAAGAGCTCAGAGACCAGGGTATAAAAACTATGCCGGCTACTCTCAGAGAGGCTCTCGAAGAGCTTAAAAAAGATCATGACTTCCTCACCGCCGGCGGCGTAATGAGCGAAGAGTTCATAAAAGAGTACATAGACTGGAAATATGAGGTAGAGGTAAATCCCGTAGAGGGCAGACCTCATCCGTACGAATTCATTCTCTACTACAGCTGCTAAACCCTGGGGCCTTTATGGCCTCATGGCAGCTATTTTGGATACGGTTTTTTCACAATCTTCCGCTTTGATAGGTGGGCTGAAAAAGTAGCCCTGAGAAAAATCAACCCCCAACTCTTTAACGGTATTGAAAGTTTCACTGTTTTCCACAAATTCAGCCACCGTCTTTTTTCCCTCTTTTTTGGCGAAGTTCACTATCGATTCCACTATACATCTTTTCGTTCTGTCTTTTGCGATATCCTTTATCAAAAAGCCGTCTATTTTGATAGTATCCGCCCTTGAGTTGACTACCCTCGTAAAGTTAGAGTATCCGCTGCCGAAATCGTCTATGGACAATACTGCGTTCAACGAGAGTATCTCATCTACAAATTCGCAAAGAATATTGGGCATTCTAACCAGTTCGTCCTCCAAAAGCTCAAAAGCCACGTCTCCCTTTTTGATACGGGACTCCCTAAGCAGAGAGTAGATTTCGCTTTTGACGTTCTCTCTGAGTATATCGTTGGGCGAAATGTTGATGGATATGGGATAGCCGCTCCTGTTGTAAAAGTCGAAACTGTTTTTTAGAACTTTTACCGTGATGTTGGAATATAAACCTGCCTTTTTGGCTATATCCAGAAAGAAAAAGGGCGAAAGCAGCTCGTTTTTTCTGCTGCGAATTCTAACAAGAGACTCGAATCTCGCAACTTTAAAGGTTTTATTATCCACAATAGGCTGAAACAGAGATATTATGCCGTCACTGGAAAGAGCGTGCTCTATATCTTTTAAAATCTCCATATTTTTCAAAATGACCCTCTTTTTCTCCTCGCAAAGGCCGTTTGAGAATATCACTCTATCTTCTTTGAACTCTATCTCCTCCAACCCTATCATGGCGTTTGTGTAGAGATGCTCGCTCCCGTAGGCGTAGCTGAGTCTAACGATCGGCAGATATTCGAACTCTCCTATTTTAACCGGCATATTCATAACTTCGGACACCACTTTAGTGAAAAAATCAAAAAGAGCATCCTTGCGAAACTCTCCCACCAAAAAACCTATGACGTCCTCTTTGACTTCGTACTCTTCGATATCTTTTAGCTCTCTTTTTAGTAGATTCTTCACCCTTTTGGTCAATCTGATGCGCAGAGTATTTATGATTCTTTCGTCGTATACGATTTTCAGATCTTTAAAGTTCTCTATCTTTACCAGTACCAAAAGAGCGAAACTCTTTTCGTTCTTCAATCTATCCTCGATAAGCTCCTCGGCGTTTATGCTGTCGGTAATATCCTTTCTTAGGGCTATGAACTCCGTAATCTCTCCGTCGGAGTCGAAAATCGGTTTTACCACCGTATCCACGTAATAAGAACCTCCGCTCTTTTTGCGGTTTTTGATAACGCCTCTCCAGATTTTTCCCTCTTTTATATCTTTCCACATCTTTCTAAAAACCGCGCTTTTCATATCGGGATGTCTTACGATATTGTGAGGTTTTCCTATGAGTTCTTCTCTTTTAAACTCGGAGATCTGAACGAACGAGTCGTTTACGTAGGTTATAACGCCCTCCAGATCGGTTTTGGAAACTATCAGACTCTCGTCCACTATCTCTTTGTACTGATTTAACAGATTCTGTTTCTCTTTCAGTTTTAATCTAAACGAGAGCACCCTGCTTAGCGTTCTTAGAAGCTGTTCGGCCTGAATCGGTCTGATCAAAAAACCGTCAACGTGCAGTTCTATCAGCTTCAAAAGCGTATCGGTATCGTAGCTTTTCGCCAATACGATCAGATCGGTATCCAAAAACTCGCTCTTAATCTTTTCGATTAGGGGAAAATCGCCCTCCTGAAGAGAGAGAATCACAAAAGAGAAATCTCCCTGGGCCAATCTGTTTAGGGCATCTTCGGGATCTTGAAATATATGCACCCGTTTAAAAACGGATTTTAAAATAGATAGACAAATATCGTCATCTCCGACCGCTCTGTTGATATATATCAGTTCGCATCCGCTCAGCTCCTCGAGCAGTCTCTCTCTGTCTATAGTCATAAAGTTATCCTAAATTTTAATGGGAATTAAGTTATTTTATTATCACAAGAATAAAATGTAGTTTAATGTTATAAAAAATTGTAAAATACGCTTAAAGGAGCGCGTATGGAATATCAGAAGATTCTCGAAGAGATCTATAGGGAGATCAAACCGGAAATTGGCCGCGGCAAAGTGGCGGACTACATTCCGGAACTGGCAAAAGTGGATCCAGGGCAGTTCGCGATGAGCATCGTTACGGTCGAGGGCAAAAGCTACAACATAGGAGAAACCAAAAAACGTTTTTCGATTCAGAGCATATCCAAACTATTTACCTTTACTATGGCGCTGAAAATGTATTCAAAAGAGCTTTACAAGCGCGTGGGCGTAGAGCCGAGCGGATCGCCGTTTAACTCTCTGGTTCAGCTGGAATACGAGCACGGTATACCCAGAAATCCATTTATCAACGCCGGAGCTATCGTAGTTACCGATTCTTTAATAGATCATTACAAAGACGAGTTCATAACCTTGGAAAACATTCTAAATTTTATAAGAGCCATCAGTACCACTCCGGACATAAACATAAATCCGTACGTAGCCAAATCCGAAATGGAGCACGGATATCGAAACAGAGCCTTGGCCAATCTGATAAAGAGTTTTGATAATCTACATTCCGATCCTGTAGTCTGCGTAGAGACCTATTTTAAACACTGCGCCGTGGAGATGAATACCCAAGAACTGGCAAGAAGCGTACTATTTCTGGCCAACAGAGGCACCGACCCCATAACGAAAAAAAGATTCATCACTCCAACCCAAGCAAAAAGAATAAACGCCGTAATGCTAACCTGCGGACATTACGACGCCAGCGGAGAGTTCGCCTTCCACGTGGGACTGCCCGGAAAAAGCGGCGTAGGCGGAGGAATAGTCGCGGTTGTACCCGGTAAAATGGGAATATGCGTCTGGTCTCCGGCTCTAAACAGATACGGAAACTCTCACGCAGGAACTCTCGCTTTGGAGCTCTTTACCCAAAAGACGAAACTATCTATTTTCTAACTTTGACCGAATCTCTTTTTTACGTAATCTCTGAACCAGGAGGTACAGCAGCCTCCGCTGGGATTCCTCAAAGCGCAGTTGCATCCGTATATTTTCACCTTCATCTTTTTCTCTTTGAACGAATCCGGACCTATATCGCCTTTTTTGTAATCGAAACAAAAACATATAACCCCCTCCGAAGAGGAGTAGTCCTTGTATCCAACCTCTCTAATCACATCCTGCTGCGAAAGATTTTCCCCAACCGCAAAATATATGTTTTCGCATTCAGGACTCCAGCAAAAAAAGTACTTTTTATCCTTGACTATCTTGGATATATCCTTTAGATGAGCCATCAAAACCTCGTGCGAAACCTCCTGACCTTTCTGTCCGCATTTGGGGCATACCCCCTCAGTCACGAAAAACATCGCATATCCTTTAAAAAATTAGTTGATCCTCCAAAACCGGCTCCTCTTTTACTACCGGCGGTTTGGAGATGTCCGTAAAAACCTCTTTTTTGCCGTTGTAATACCTAAATATCACTCCCTCCGGAACCTCGAAACTCCTTTTCATCTCCGGATGCCTTTTGAAAAGCTCGGAAAAAAAGGCTCCCACCACCGGTGCGGCCGCCCTTCCTCCGGCCTCCTTTTTTCTCATTGGAGTGTTGTCGTCCTTTCCGAACCAGACTATAGCCTCATATTCCGGAGAAAAACCGCAAAACCAGGCGTCTACGTTATTGTTCGTGGTTCCCGTTTTGCCGGCTATCTCCAGCCCGGGCACCCCGGCGCGCCTACCGGTACCCCTTTTGACCACGTCTTTTAGAATATCTATCATCAAATAGGCCTGTTTCGGCTCAAAAAGAACCTCCGCCTCCATCGGCTGTTCAAAAACCGTTCTATCGGAAAAATCCCTAATAGCCAGAACCAGTCTGGGCTTCATTTTGGTTCCGTAATTGGAAAACATCGTATAAAATCCGGCGAATTCATAGGGAGATATACCCATACTGCCCAAAGAGAGGGACAGGTCCATAGGCAGATTTTCAAACCCGAATCTTTTAAGGCGTCTGTATACGTTAACCAGGCCTATCTCGTTTACGAGGTTTATCGTCGCAAGATTCCTGGAATGAACCAGAGCTTCACGCAACGTGACAAGACCTTTGAAATCCCTCTCGTAATTTTTTGGTCTCCACTTTTTGATCTCGTCGCTATCTTCGAACTCGTAGGTTCTGGCCACGTCCGGAATCAAAGATACGGTGGAATAGCCCATATTGAGCGCAACTTGATAGATAAACGGCTTAAAGGCACTGCCGGGCTGTCTTTTTGACTGGGTGGCCCTGCTAAAAGAGCTCTGTTTGTAGTCCACGCCTCCTACCAGAGCCAAAACGTCGCCGCTGCCGTTTTCCAACACCACCATAGCGCCGTTTAGCGTATCTATCTGCTCCGGTTTGTCGGCTCTTTTTACTATCGCCTCGTATCCCTCTTTCAGAACCTTTTTGGCCAGATCCTGAAACTCCAAATCAATAGTGGTATATATGGAGTATCCGCCGCTTTTTAGATCCTCTATCTTTTTGGAAAATCGTCTGACGATTTCGTCGACCACGTAAGGAGCCCTGTTTTTGGTCAAGGTATCGTCATAAACGATCGGAATCTCCTTTATGGCGGCGGTAAACTCCGCGTCGTCGATCCATCCTAGCCTATGCATTCTGGAGACCACCCGATTGGCTCTTTCCAAAGAGGCCTCGAGGTTTTTGGTGGGATCGTAGTAGCTGGGGGCTCTCGGCAGACCGACCAATATCGCCGCCTCTTTCAAGGTAAGATCCTCAAGATCTTTATGGAAATATCCCAAAGCGGCCGTTCTAATACCGTAATATCCGTGCCCGAAATATATCTGGTTCAAATAGCGCTCCAAAATCTCCTCTTTTGAGAGCATCGATTCAAGTTTCAACGCCAAAATGATCTCTTTTATCTTTCTTTCTATCTTTTTCTCTCTGCTAAGAACGGTGTTTTTAATCAGCTGCTGGGTAAGAGTACTGGCACCTTCTACGAACCTGCCGGCTTTTATATCCTTGATTATGGCTCTGAAGATAGCGTCGAAATTTATCCCTCTATGTTCGAAAAAAAGCGTATCCTCTATCGCCAACAGCGCCTCGATTACCTTTGGGGGAATATCTTCGTAGCGGACGTAGATTCTATTCTCCTCCTCGAAGAGATTGGCTATAAGATCTCCGTTTCTATCGTAAATCCTGGTGGTTAGTTTCGGGTGATAGTCTATAATGAAATCCGCCTGATGCTTTATCTGTTCGTAATAGTAGTACACCGTCGCGGCCGTCACTATCACAAGCGCCGCAAAAAACGAAAATATATACTTCACTCTCTCCACCTTCTCCTAGCGAAATTGGACTCGACCAGCCTTTTAGTATAATCGCTGGCGGGTGCGGTCAAAATCTCATCTACATTGCCGCTCTCGACTACCCTGCCTCTTCTGATGACGGTTATCTCTTCGCAAAGAGCCGCCGCGCTCTCGATATCGTGAGTTACAAAAAGCATCAAAAAGCCGAGCTCCCTTTTGAGTCTGTTTAGCAAATCTATAATCGTTCCTTTTGTTTTCGGATCGAGAGCCGTCGTAGGCTCGTCCAGCAACAAAAGCTTCGGCTCAAGAGCCAACGCCATGGCTATTATCACTCTTTGCAGCTGTCCGCCGCTGAGCTCGGGAGGAAATCTATAAAGATGCTCTTTTTGCAAACCGACCATTTCTATGTACTCTAAAGCCTTTGACTTTTCCACTAAAAACTGATCCTCGATTTTGGTCAAAGGAGAAAGAGAGGTAAAGGGGTTTTGAGGCACCAGTGATAGAGTATCCCCCCTTTTTGGCTCATACTCCCACTCTATCTCCATTT
>JAMONM010000065.1 GCA_027065825.1 Campylobacterales bacterium
TTTCATGGTTCTTGTCAAAGTAGCCATACTGCTGTTTTTCAGTCTCCTTGGATTTTTCAGCGGAGATTTTCATAGGCTCTCTCCGGAACACTACGAGTCGGCATTAAAGATCATGACCGGAGGTCTAATCATATTTTTGGCGTACGAGGGATTCGAACTAATAGCCAATACCGCCCAGGATATAAAAGATCCCCAAAAAAACCTTCCCAGAGCCTATTACGCCTCAGTTTTGACAACGATCTTCGTCTACGTTCTGGTAGCGGCCGTTGCGGTAGCGAACCTAACCTATCAAGAGGTAGAGAAATATCAGGACTTTGCGCTGGCCGTAGCTGCAAAGCCCCTGTTGGGAGAATTCGGTTTCACTCTAATAGGCATAGCGGCTCTGCTCTCTACCTCTTCGGCCATAAACGCCACTTTATACGGCGGAGCCAGAGTCAGTTACCTAATAGCCAAAACCGGCGCTTTGCCGCGGGAGCTATCAAAACGAATATGGAAAGAGGGAACTGAGGGGTTGGCTATTTTGGCCGTATTATCAGTTGTTTTCGCTCTCGTTTTCAATCTGGAAAATATCTCGATCGCTGGTAGTCTCGGTTTTTTGTTGATTTTCGCCTTTGTCAATCTGGCCAATTTCAGACTCTACAAAGAGACCGCCTCCAATAGATGGATCTCTCTTACAGCGGCTATATTTTGCTTTATGTCGATATTCGTGCTTATATGGTACAATCTGGATAAGTCACCCCAAAATCTGATCTCAGCCTTTACGGTTTTGCTGGGAACCTTTCTACTGGAAGCTGTATACGTTTTCTACAAAAAACGAAGACTCGAGAATTTTATAGATTTCAGACTCAAAAAGAGAGAGCGTGTGATAAAAAATCCCATGCTATATCTGTCTCCAGCAGTAGAAAAGATAAAAAAGAACCACAAAGAGGCAAAACTATACAAAATAGAGTCCCCTTCGCATATAGAGATCTTGATCTATTCAAAGGACTCTCCAAAGATAAAAAAGGAGCTGCGCAACACCTTGAAACATACGTTAGGCGATGAGGGAATGAGACTGTTTAACATAAAAGCTATCGACAAACAGCCACAACACCTCACTCCACTTTGATCATATACGGAATCGGATCTTTGAGTTTCGCCTTTTTAAAGCCTTTCAACCTCAATCTGCAACTGTCGCAAACCCCGCAGGCTGTTTCGCTTTCTTTGTAACAGCTCCATGTCAGCTCCAACGGAACGCCCATTTTTGAGGCCAACGTTACGATATCCTCCTTTTTTAGATCTATTAAAGGGGTTTTGATTTCGATGTTAGTCTCATCCCTTGTTCCGAGATTTATGGAGCGTTCCATCGATTCTATAAAGCTCTTTCTGCAATCCGGATATCCGCTGCTGTCTTCTTCCACCACCCCTATAAATATGGCTTCGGCCCCCTCCTTTTCGGCTATAGCCGCCGCAACCGAAAGAAATATACCGTTTCTAAAAGGAACGTACGTTACCGGAACACCAGGCGCTATTCCGCCGGTAGGCACCTCTATATCCTTATCTACCAGAGCCGAAGCTCCTATATTCTCAAAAAAACCTAAATCTATAACATACTTTTTTGCCCCCAGAGTATCGGCTATATCGTTAAAGGCTTTCAGCTCCCTTTGCTGGGTTCTTTGAGAATAACAAAAATGCAACGCCACTATATCGTAGCCATCCCTTTTAGCGATATAGGATGCTGTAGCGCTATCCATGCCGCCGCTGAGAATACAGATCGCTCTTTTCATTGTTTCAAAACCTCTGCTTTTTAAATCTTTTCAAACAGGAACATTTCCTCGTCTACTCTGCTAAATCCCGGAGTGGCTTTGGGATTATCGGTATTGCCCAGCATCAAAATTCCACCATCTCTCAAAAGAGAGTGAAATTTTAGCATAGCCTTTTGCTTTCCCTCCTCGTCGAAGTAAATAAAGAGGTTTTTACTGACTATAATATCGAAACTTCCAAAATCCTCTCGGCTCAGTTCGAACAGATTCTTTCTATAAAAGGAAGTCAATCTTTTATATCTTTGTTTTATGGTGTACATATCCCCGGAAATCTTTTCGAAAGCCTCCTCCAAAATATCCCGAGGCACCTCGGAGAGTCTATTTGGATGATATATTCCTCGTTTTGCTCTTTCTATGACGGTTTGATTGATATCGATACCTATTACCTTGAACTCCCTCAACCCTTTGCGAAAGAGCTCAATCGATATAGAGTAGCTCTCTTCCCCCGAAGCGCACGGCAAAGATAAAATTTTACGGGCCTCGAGCTTTGAAGCCAGCTCGGCAAGAGAGTGCAGCTCTCTTTTTTCCCTGTAAAAGTAGGTAGTAGAGACGGTCATGTAGTCAATGAACGATTGCATCAGCTCTTTGTCGTTTTTAATAGCCCTCAAAAGGGAACCGCAACCTTTTACGCCTTTTGAGGCGGCGAACTTCGCTATTTTGTTTTTGATAATGGAGAGTTTTCTATCGAAAACTATACCTGTTCGGGATCTAAAATACTCCAAAATTTTGTGTATGCACAGCTCGCTCATCAAAGACTCGGTTGAGATATAAACCTTTTTAACTCTGCTAAATTACGTTTTGAACTGATCGAGCATGTTGCTCAACTCTTCTATCTGTTTATAGAGATGCTCGGTAGCGGTAGCGATCTCTTCCACGCTTCTGGCGTTAGAGGATGAGATGTCGTTTATCTTCTCTATTTCGGTCAAAATACCCTCTATCTCCTTACTGATCTCTTTTATGCTCTTTGAGGAAGAGGCCGATTTTCTCGCCGTCTGCTGCATTACCTCGCTGACCGTCTCGATATCGTTTTCAACAACTGAGGCCGAATCGGTCATTTTCGTAAACTCCTGAGCGTTGTGGGATATCTTTTCGCTGATAGCGTTTATACTCTCTATTAACCTGTTTATGGTCTCGTTAATATTTTCCACATGTTCGGCAGATTTTTCGGCCAGATTTCGTACCTCTTCGGCGACTACCGCAAAACCCTTGCCGTGTTCGCCCGCTCTGGCCGCTTCGATAGCGGCGTTGAGAGCCAGTAGGTTCGTCTGACTGGCTATAGACTCTATCAGATTCAGAACCTCTTTGGTTTCGTTGGTCCTCTCTATCAACGATTCAAGATCGTCTACGATTCTCTTTTCGTTTTGAGCGCTCTCGTCAACGGTTTTTACCAGCTGCAGCATGCTCTCTTTGGCAACTTCGAGTCTCTCGTTCGCTCTGTCGATCTCATCTTTGGATTCCTCGAGCATCCTGACCGATTCCTCCAAAGGCTGCTTGACATAGTTGGCCTTTTTCGTAGTAGAAGCCACTATCTGCGACTCCTCTTCGGCTCTTTTTCCGATCTCCATAGCGGTAGAGCTAAGTTCTGCCGCAATAGAAGCGTCCTCCTGAGCGGCCGTTTTGGCTTGATTTATCACCTCTTTGGCGGACTCGATAACCTCGTTAATACTGTTTGCGATCTCTCCTATCTCATCTTTTAGATCGATATTGAGTTTTTGCGTAAAATCCTTCTCTTTGGCGATATTGTGGAGTTTTTCTTTCATGTTTCTGATCGGTTCGTTAATCGATTTGCTGGCGATAACGTAGCCTAAAAACAGTATAAAGACAACTATTATCATCAAAAGCGTAAAGTGGAACATCAATACTTTCTGCTCTTTTTCCAAAAGCGAATCTATACTGACAATAAGCTCTTTTGAGATGTAGTCCTCGACCTTTTTTAGCAGGTTGATCTTTTCTGTTATCTTCTGGAACCAGTAGCCTGGTTCTATTCCGAAGCCGCCTTCGATCTCCTTTTCTATGGCCACTCTTTCCATTCTGGCCACCTCCTCCACGGCTTCACCCTTTACCGTATTCTTGTAATATCTGACGAATCTATCCGGCGCCGCCAGTTCAAAAGAGGTCAAAAAGGCCTTCTGTTCGCTAATAAGCGTTATAAATTTTACGAAAAATCCAGGCAAAAACTGGTCTCTGGCGAAAGTGTTTGAGAGGACCGCCCTTTCGATACCGGCTCTTTCTTTAGCCAAAAGAAAGTCTGTATAGGAAATTAGCTCCTTGGCGATCTCCTCGTTACTGCTCTTTTTCGATATTTCGCCGATAGTCTCCAAAAATTTTCCGTTCATGGAGGTGTAGTAGCCTATCGCTTTTTTGGTGTCTATAGAGAAAGAATCGATTTTTGAACGCATCGAGTCGAGACGTTTTAGCATCTCCATGGCGGCTTTGAAGTCTCTTTTGACGTCTGGATCCACATCTTCGAAGGCCGAGCTTCTGACGAAACTCTCCAGAGCCTTTCTCTTTTGATCCGTCAACTTTCTTTGTGAGATGATCTCTTGGGCGAATTTTTTACCTTTACTACCCAAAAATCCGGCCGTTCTTCCCCTCTCTTTTTGCAACTCGTGGACCAGATCGGATATTTTTACTGACAGCAGAACTGAACCCTTGAGTCTTTTGTTTTTAGAATACTCCACAAACTCTTCGGAAAGCTGGATATAAGACAGAAAAACAACGCTAATAAGCGAAATAAATACCAGCAGTATCAGTTTTGTCTTGATAGTAAGATTTTTAATAAACTCCATCTGCCGCCTTTCATAAAATTTTTTTTGCGTTATGGTTTTAATCTCTGATTTAATTTTGTATCTATATTGTATACTCTACAAAATTAAATCGAGTTAAATAAGGCTAATTTTGCTAAAATAGCCCTCAAAAAAGGAGCCTTCCGGTTGATCGAAATAGACAACAGAACAGACCTCCGATTCGATACCGATATTATCGGTAAAATTTACGAAATTTTTACAACGAAAGATATGGAACTGATCGTAGTAGATTCGGAGACGATGCGCTCCATAAACAGGGAGCACAGAGGCATAGACGCTCCAACAGACGTGTTGAGCTTCCCTTTAAATAGCGCTCCGAACGCTCCGCTGGGATCGATCGTTATATGCGCCGACAAGGTCAAAGAGGCCGCAAAAAGATACGGCCACTCTATAAGCGACGAAACGGCTCTTTTGTTTCTGCACGGAATTTTGCATCTGCTCGGCTATGATCACGAGAGCGACGAGGGAGAGATGAGAAAGATGGAAAAAGAGACGATAGAGCGTCTGGGACTGCCGAAGAGTCTTATTATAAGAAGCGAAAAGGAGTAACGATTGGATTTTATAATTTTCGTGATTTCCATGGCCGTTTTGATAAAAGGGGCCGATATGATAATCAAAGAGTCCGAAAGGATTGCTCTGCATTACGGAATATCAGAATTTGTTATAGGCGCCACTTTAGTTGCGGTTGGAACCAGCCTGCCGGAAATGGCCGCCAGCATAGCGGCAAGCTATAACCATAAAAGCGAAATGGCGGTTGCGAACGTACTCGGAAGCGTAGTTTTGAACATTACGCTGGTTCTTGGACTGGTTTTTCTGCTCTCTAAAAACATAAATCCCTCAAGAGACATCTTCGCAAAAGACAGCACATGGGCCCTGATACCGGTATTCGTGTTTATTCTGATGGCTTTTGACGGCGTAATATCCAGATTTGAGGGTTTTCTCTTTTTACTGCTGATGGGAGGATATCTGCTGTTTTTATCCAGCGAGTCAGAGATGTTGACCGAAGAGATAGACGAGGATCTAAAAAAAGAGCCATTTAACTGGCCCAAAACCTCCCTTTTGTTAATCGGCGGATTTGTAGCCGTGGTAGGAGGCGCCGATTTTGCGATCGAGAGCGCCTCAAACATAGCCAGAGAGTTCGGAATCAGCGAATGGATCATAGGACTCTTTTTGATAGCGTTCGGAACCAGTCTGCCCGAATTGATGGTCAGTATCGTAGCGGCTCTGAAAAAGAAGGCTGATATGAGTATCGGAAACATCATAGGCTCTAACGCGGCTAATTTCACCATAGTACTGGGTAGCGCAGCTTTGGTCAATCCGCTAACTGTAGACGTCAGCAGATATATGTTCGATATAGCCACGGCGCTGACCGTATCTATCGTTTTGGTATTCATAACGGCCAACAGAATGTACAATAAATCTGCGGGAATCGCCCTATTGACTCTTTTGGCGCTTTTTGCCTACAACTCTTTAAACGCCCTGTAATTTTTCATTTGATATATCCCAACTCAAGCAGTTTGTCATAAATTTTCGAAACTATGGGGCCGGCGGCGCTGCCTCCGTGTCCGCCGTGCTCTACGAGCACAGTAACCACGTATTCGGGCTCTTTGTAGGGGCCGAAAGTGGTCAGCCAAGCGTGCGACCTGCTGTAGTATTTGAGCTCCTCCTCCTTCATTCTCTTTTTCTCGTCCTGGGGAATTCCGATAACCTGAGCCGTACCGGTTTTTCCGGCAATTTTAACGGGTGTAGTTATATAGTTCGTGGCCGTACCCTTGGGATGGTTGCACACTTCGTACATCGCTCTTCTGATATAGGGAAGTTTTCTCTTTTCTATGGGAGTTAGAACATCTTTGAATTTCGGTTCGAAATATTTATCCTTGAATTTCAGAGCAAAATGCGGCAAAGGCAGCTTTCCTGAGGCCAGCAAAGCGGTATGTACCGCCATCTGCATCGGCGTCACCAGATCGTACCCCTGACCTATCGAGGCTACGACAGTTTCACCTATAAACCATTTTCTGCCGTATTTTTTCTCTTTCCACTCTTTGTCGGGTACGATTCCGATAAACTCGTTTGGAAGATCGACGCCGGTTTTCTTGCCAAATCCCAAATCTTTCAAAGTAGCCGCGATCTGATCTATGCCCACCTTGAGACTACCCTCGTAAAAGTAGACGTCGCAACTCTCTCTGATGGCTTTTTTCATTTCGGTTTCGCCGTGTCCGGTAATTTTCCAACATCTAAATTTCCTCTTGCCCAGTTTTATGGCGCCGCCGCAGTAAAAGGGAGTATATTCCCCGATTTTCCTACTGTTTATAAAAGAGAGCGCAACCCCCATTTTGATTGTAGATCCAGGCGGATATAGACCGTTTACCAGTTTGTTGGTAAAAGGGTGATCGAAATTTGTTATCAGCTCTTGCCATCTCTTTTTAGATATTCCGGAAACGAACATGTTTAGATCATATTCCGGAAAACTCCCGGCGGCAAGAATCTCTCCGTTTAGTTTCATCACTATAGCCACGCCCGCTTTGCCTTCGAACAGCTCCTCGATATAACGTTGCAGTCTCACATCGATCGTCAACACAAGATCCCTATTCTCCACCGGCTCTCTCTTTTCTACGGTCTCTATCTCCTCGTTAAATGCGGTAACTTTGATCAATCTATATCCCAGTTCCCCCTGCAGATATGAGTTATAGTACCTCTCCACTCCGGTTTTACCGATAATTCCCACCAGTTTGGCCACTTTGTCGGCTTTGGCCTCTTTTTTGTTCGTCCTGGAGACGTACCCTATAATGTGCGAAGCCAGATCCCCGTTGGGATAGAATCTTTTGAACGAAGGCTCGACGAAGATATCCTCTCTTTGGTTCAAACTACTGTAGTGGGGCAATACCGTTTCGTACTCCAAAAAGGGAACGACCTCGATAAAATCGTGATTATACGGAGAGTCGCGCCTAATATACCTTTTTAACATCTTCTCTTTATTTAGATCGGGAAAGAGCCGAACCAGATATTCCAAAGTGGCGTTTAGTTCTTTCTGCCTTTTTCTGTATCGCAGATGAGGTTTGACTTTTATTTTAAAACCTATATTGTTAACGGCCAAAGGGTTCTGGTTACGATCTAAAATCTCCCCTCGCGTCGGAATTATCCACTCTTTTTTTATCATATTCTGTTCGGCCAGCAGTTCGTAATAGCTATTCGATTTTATACTCAGATAATAGACTCTCGCCAGTAGCAATATCCATACCGCTATAAATAGATAGAAAAGAGTTTTCAATCTCATAAAAACACCGAAACCGTCAAAAGTTCTACGAACAGATAAAAAAGATACCAGCCATCGGGGAGGAATACCGGAGTGTTGAATATCTCGTTAAGCATATACAGCATAACCGGATAAAACAGAAAAAAACCGCAAACGGCGCCTATTTTCAAAAGCCATTTCACGAAAAATAGATGTTTGATCCTATCATAAAGAACTCCCAGCAGAACGTAAGTGATAAAGGTGCTAAAAAAGGGCAGCGAATGGTTGGCTTCGAAAAAGAGAGTAAAAAGCAGCACATAAAAGCGGGAGGTTCCGTCTCTGTATGAGAGGTAAATCCAAAAACCTACCCCGGCTAAAGGAGGCAAAAACGGGTATATGGAGCTTATCGCCTCGTACGGCCAGGCGAACAGCAAAAACAAAAAGGGAGCTAAACCTTTTTTATCATAGAGACTTCGTTGCATACCGGAAAATGTTTGCATTTTATACAGTCCGCCCAAATCTTATGCTCTGGAATCTTCTCTTTTTCTATCTCTACAAATCCCAGTTTTTCAAAAAATTCTCTATTGTAAGTAAGCGACAACACCTCCTGGACGCCTAGATTCTTGCCTTCGGCTATCGCTTTTTGAACCAAAATTTTGCCTATACCGCTCCCTCTATACGGCTCGGCGACTATTAAACTCCTAATTTCGGCAAGCTTAGGCGTATGTATGTGCAAAGCTACAAACCCAATAACCTCCTCCTCCAACACGGCCAGCAGATACGATCTGATATTGGTGGCGACCTCGTCGTCGCTTCGAGGCAGGATTACTCCCTCTTCCACCGCTTTATGCACGAGCCGCTGCATTTTCGGGATATGTTTCAACGTAGGTTTTATAAATTTGACTCCTTCCAAATCAAAACACCTCTTTGACGATTTCCTCTCTTAGCTCCTCTATTCCCCTACGGGTGGTACTGGATACCAAAAACGGATCGTCAAATTTTTTTTTCAAAGAGGCCAGCTCTTTTTGCTTTAGTTTGTCGGCTTTCGTAAATACGATCAAAATCTTTTGGTCTCCTCTCAAAATCGATTCGATAAACTCCAAAGCCCTCAGATCTATCTCCATTTGAGGATGTCTCGCGTCTCTTAACATCAAAAAGAGTCTAACGGCCTCTCTTTTTCTCAAAAAGTCGCTAAGGCTCTTTTGCCATTCGTTTTTTAGGCTTTTTGAAGCCTTGGCGTATCCATATCCGGGCAGATCCACAAATCTCATCGGGAAAACTTTTTCATCTTTTTGCAGCTCAACATCGAAAAAGTTTATCAGTCTGGTCTTACCGGGAGTGGAAGAGCTCTTGGCAAGATTTTTCCTATTGAGCAAAGCGTTGATCAAAGAGCTTTTTCCTACGTTGCTACGCCCTATAAAAGCCACCTCGGAAAGAGTCGGCGGGGGAGCCTCTTTTATGCTCGGAGCCGATGTGAGAAACAGGGCCTTTTTTACCTTTGTCAATTTCCCTCCCCGGTAGCGTTCTCTTCAACGTTGAAGATAAATTTGACCGGTTTTTTGCCGCCCTCTACCCTCGCCTGACCGTTTTGTCTGTTGACTATCACTTTTTCGCCGTAAATCTTTCTGTTTTCCGGCTTTTGCAGAATAAATACGTCTTTTTCCAGAAGATATTTGGCCTCTTTCGGAAAATATACGATCTTTTGCGCTTTACCCTCGTAGCTTTTGTTGGAATCCATCACTATTTTGAACGTCACATCTTTTAAAGCCTCGTATTTTATCGGTTTTCTCTCTTTGTCGAAATATACGATCAGTTTTTGCGAGTCTATGCGATCTTTGCCTTTTTTAACGTGGACGTCGCCGGTAAAAATCGAAACCCGTCTGGTCTCGTCCGCCTCAAAGCTGTTGGAAGTAATCTCTACGTTTTCGGCATACAGTATCGGTATGGCCAAAAGTAACGCCAAAACGGAAACGAACCCTCTCATCTACCCTTCTTCTCTTTGATTGTAGCCTTGACGCTTTTGGCTAAAATTTTACCCTTATTTCGGTAATAAATCAAATCGGTACCGGTGGCCGAAAAGCTCTCTCCCTTCATGCTAAAGGGCCCCAGGCTTCTGAAAGTTTCCGTTTTTTTTGCGTATCTGGCTCTATCGCTTAGGAATATGAACTCCTTGCCCTCGTAAAATACGTCGCCGTAGAGATCTATAATCTCGTTCACCGTATTGTAGACACCCTTTTTCGCTTTGAGCGACTCTTTTTTAGGAGTAAACGTTTTATAAATCATATCGTAAACCGTAACCCTATCAGAGAACTTCTCTCCGAGACTGCCGGACAGTTCGCTCTCTACGCCAGATACGGAAATCTTTTTGGATACGAAATTAACGAATTCAGCCTCTGCAACGGCGTCTTTTATCCCTTTTTTAGTCTCGTAGGGTTCAAACAGAGCCGACCAGAGCGAAAAAAACAAAATAGTGGCTATCAAAAAAAGAGGCAGTTTCAACCGCTATCTCCTATCCAGTGCTCAAGATACTCTTCAAATCTCCCCTCTTTTTTCAAAATATACTCTATCATCTCTCTAACCGCACCTTCTCCGCCCCTCTTTTTCAACACTACATCTACGCTCTCTTGAATAATAGAGACTGCATCGGATGGAGCGAAGCTCAAACCCACCTCTTTTAAGAGCCTGTAATCGTTCAGATCGTCGCCAATGGCGGCCATCTCATTGCGCCCTATTTTGCTGAGCTCCTCGATACGCAAAAGCGCCTCTTTTTTATCTTTGACTCCCTGATAGAGATAGTCAACCCCCATCTCGTCGGCCCTATGAGACACTATTTTAGACTCCCTTCCCGTAACAATAGCCGCTTTGTATCCCAATCTGAGCCACTGCTTTATAGCAAAACCGTCTTTGACGTTGAATGATTTGAGCTCGTCGAGAGTATTGGTGTAGGTTATTTTTCCATCGGTCATACAGCCGTCGACGTCGAGAATCAAAAGCCTGATCAAATCAGGCCTTTCGTACTGGGTATGCCGGTTTTGTCATCTTTTTTCAGAGCCCTCTTCAAAGCCAACGCCAACGCTTTGAAGGAGGCTTCGGCTATATGGTGTCTGTTTCTGCCTCTTTTTTTGTGCAGATGCAGCGTAATTTTGGCGTTGAAGGCAAAAGCCCTAAAAAACTCTTCGAATAGCTCGCAATCAAAATCTTTAATATTTCCATCCAAACCTAAATCGTACACCAAATAGGGTCTATTTGACAAATCTATGGCGCACTCTACCGCGCTTTCATCCATAACCACCACGGCGTCGCCGAATCTGGCCACGTTTTTTACGGGATAGATCTCCTTGCAAAGAGCCTCGCCCAAAACTATACCTACATCCTCCACGGTATGGTGATAGTCTACGTGAATATCGCCTCTACATTCGATTTCAATATCGATTCCCGAATGTTTAGAGAGACTCTCCAACATATGATCGAAAAAGCCTATCCCCGTCGAAACGGCGTAAACTCCTCTGCCTTCAACCTCAACCTTGACCTTTATATCGGTCTCTTTTGTAACTCTTTTCAACTCCGTCATTTAAGTTCCTTATTCGTTGATAACCACAAAGGCGCCGGGAAACTCGCCTCTGGCTATAAAGTCTCTGGCCTCCTCTTCGCTTCTGAAACCTACCAACCAAACCCGATACAAGGGCTTGGAGTCCACTGTAAAAGTTTTTATAACGGCTCTGTATCTACCTTCGACCGTCGCATAGCGCTCTTTGGTGATTTTAGCGCCCTCCATACGTCTAAAAGCCCCTATTTGAACCGCGAAATCCTTTAGCTCAACGCCTCTTACGGAACTCTCCAAAGAGGCTATCGTTTTGTCAAAACCCAGCACCTCTATCTCCACCGGAGCCGTTCCCTGCGCAATCATTCCTATTTTTCTCGCAGCGGCGTAAGAGAGATCTATAATTCTATTTTTGACAAAAGGGCCTCTGTCGTTTATTCTAACTACAACCTCCTTGCCGTTTCTGAGATTTTTCACTCTCACCATAGTGTTCATTGGCAGGGTTTTATGGGCGGCCGTCATGGCGTACATATCGTAATACTCTCCGTTACTAGTCTTTCGACCGTGAAAATCGGGACCGTACCAGCTGGCTATACCTCTGAATCTGGATCCTACGTTTACGATTGTGGGATAATATCTTTTGCCGGCTACCGTATAGGGTCGCATAGTGGCCCTGTGAACCGCGTGGGAGCTTTTTGGAGTACCGTAGCTCTCGCCCGCTACGGAAGCCGATTTTTCAAATTTAGGCGCGCATCCGGTTACCGCAAAAAGCAAAAACAGCAGAAAATAAAAACCTAAACTCCTAATTGATAATAACAAGTCTCTCTCCCACCCTCAGGAGGGTCCCTTTTTTATCGTTTATCTTTTTCAGTTTAGCCACCGACACTCCGTATTTTTTGGCGATCTTTAGCATCGTATCGCCCTTTTTGACCCTATAGACGATTTTGCTCTTTTTCGGAATCGGGATGATCAGGGTCTCTCCGATCTTGAGCCTGTTGCTCCTTTTGTTGTTGAAATCTTTTATAATTTTATACGAAATCTCATATTTTTTGGCGATTTTCGCCAAAGAGTCCCCTTTTTTTACTTTGTACACTATAAATGCCCTTTTTTTGTCGGTAGGTTTATAATTGCTTTTGTAGTCAGCAAGCTTCAGATAGGGAATATAAATATCGTATCTTTTTGCATAAGGAGGGACAAAACCGTATTTTAGATGGGGATTTAGTTCCGAAAGTATCTTTTTATCCATCTTTATCGCCTCGGCTATATCGTAAAGAGTGTCGCCGGCGGCCGCCTTCACTACGGCCAAAGAGTATGCCGAACCTCTGTTTAGGATATAGTCGAAATCCTTTTTTAATCTATATCTCTCATCCCCGGCTATAAGGGCCAGAGTGATTATCTTTTTTATATATCTTCTGCTCTCTTTTGGGAGATACTTTTTTCTCGGATTCAAAAGCACATCCAATCTATCGCTGCCCGCTCTTTTTATCGCTCTGGCAACTCGCCCCTCTCCAGAGTTGTACGCCAAAGCGGCCAGATACCATCTGCCGAATTTTGCATGCAGATATTTAAGATATCTAATAGCGGCCTTCGTGGATTTTACCGGATCTTTTCTCTCGTCCACGTACTCGTCTATCCTCAAGCCGAATTTACGGGCGGTCTGGGGAATAAACTGCCACAGTCCCACGGCCTTTTTATGAGATCTGGCGTGAAGACTGAAATTTGACTCGGCCATCGCCATAAAGAGAAACACCTGAGGCACTCTGGCCTCGCTCATTAGCCTCTTGATCGTCGGTATATAGATGAACGAATCTGATTTAGTATCGAAAAAACTGCTGTTTTGATATCTTTTAAACTCGTTTTTTATTTTGGCGTAATCGGGATTCGTTACAAAAGAGGGATCTATTTCGAGACTTCTTAAAATCTCTATCTCTTTGTTGTAGTACCCACCTATATCCAAAGAGGCGAAAAGGTTTACAAAAAAAATCGCCGTTAACAGTACGATACGTTTCAATATTGCTCCTGTCGCATTCGGAATTTCGGTATACATAATTATACTATCTTTTCCAGCGGTCTAAAAAGTCTAGCCGCGTTTTTGGTAGTAATCTCGCAGATCGAATCGAGATCTTTATCTAAAATCTGTGAAAGTTTGGAGGCGACCAGCGCGGTATACGCAGGCTCGTTTCTTTTGCCTCTGTACGGATGGGGAGTCAAAAATGGCGAATCGGTCTCCAAAACTATTTTGTCGATCGGAATTTTAGGGACTACCTTTAGAAGTTTCTTGGCGTTTTTAAATGTCAAAACTCCGCCTATACCGTAATAAAATCCCATATAAGCCAACTCCAGCAAAATCTCGCTGGCGTTGTAGCAATGCAAAACACCGCCGTAAGTAGGATCGGCATGCTCTTTTAAAATCTCCAACGAGTCGGCGCTGGCTTCCCTGATATGAACGATAAGTGGCTTTTTATACCTTTTGGCCAAATCTATTTGAGCTATAAAGACCTCTTTTTGCCTCTTTTTTATCCTCTCCTTTTCCCTATCGTCTTTCGGTAGTCTGTAATAATCTAGACCGCACTCTCCGACAGCCACGCATTTTGGATGTTCTATATATTTTTTCAGATACTCTTCCTCGTAATTATCCGCATCATAAGGGTGAACTCCCACCGCAAAAAAGACCTCTTTATATCTTTGTGATATCTCTACTGCTCGCGGCAGATCGGCGGGATCGGCTCCCGGAATGACAAAAGCCTTCACTCCCTCCCTTTTGGCTCTATCAATCACCTCATTCAAATCCTTATCATAGCTGTCAAAATCTAGATGGCAGTGGGTATCCACTATTTTCAACTTTGCTCCTTTTTTAACATTTCTTTGGCGAAATTCAAAGCCTTTTGGGTCACCTTTTCGCCGCTGATCATCCTGGCAATCTCTTTAATTCTCTCTTTATAGTCCAAAGGAACGACTTCGTTATCCCGAACCAAAAAATGGTGTTCTGCCGTACTGGAGAGTTGCGGCTGATGCGAAATCGCCAAAACCTGTATTCTTTTAGAGATCTTTTTAAGCACTTTGGCCACTCCCATCGACTCTTCTCCGCTTAGATTGGCGTCGATTTCGTCCAAAACGAGTACTCCGGCTCTCTCCTCTTTTTGCGCCGCCATAAAAGCCAATCTGAGCCTGTTAAATTCGCCCGAACTGATCTGATCTGTCTTGGCCGAACCCAAAACTATCTCGAACCTATCGATCCCCTCTCTATCCAGTTCCTTGGAACTCCAAAGAATATCTGCTTCCGAAAGTCTCAGCTCTTTGGTATAGAGGTTTATTCTATTTTTTACCTTTTTAACCGCCCTCGCTCTATAATCGCTCAGCTTTGCAGCCATCTCCCGCAGTCTGGTTTCAACTTCCTCCGCACGTTTTCGCAAGGACTCCTTTTCGAACTCCATATTTTCCAGTTCTCTAAGCTCCGCTTTTTTCCGTTCGAGATACTCCAGAGCCTCTTCTACGGAACCGTAGCGTCTTTTTAACTCCGAGAGCTTCTCTATCCTGTCGAGAATCTCCTCTATCTCGCTGTTTTCCAGTTCTCTAAGCTCCATAAGGGTCTCTTCGAATATAGCTCTGATTTCGTTCATTCCTTCGAAAAAAACATCGCTTTTTCGCTCACATCTATCCAAGGCGGTATAAACCGCATCCTCATATTCGAAAATAGCTGTTGCTCTATCTATCGCCTCTTTGATCTTCTCGGCTTTAGAGAGTCTTCTTTTGATCTCCATAAGTTCCTCGTACTCTCCGCGTCTGGGAGAGACGGATTCGATTTTGTGGATTTCATATTTCGCAAACTCGATCAGCTCGGTTACTCTCTTCTCTTTCTCACTAAGCTCTTTTAATCTTTTGCGAGTTTCGCTAAACTCTTCGTAAGCCTTTTGATAATCGCTTTTGAGCCTATCGAACCCTTCCAAAGAGCTAGCCTCCAAATCTATCTCTTTTAAAATATTCTCGCTAGATAGCGTCTCTCTTTCTCGCTGTCCCAGATAGATCAAATAGCTGTCAAAAAGCTCTTTTACCCTCTTTTTAGAAATGGCCTGAGAATTTACAAAATATCTGGTATTTTCCCGTTTCAAGAACCTAATTACCGTTACCTCCTCGCTCTCTATACCGTATTTTTCGAGAGGCAGGTCACTTCTTGTCTGAGCCTCGCAAACTCCGGCTATAGGCTCCCCTTTTCCAAAAAGCGCCAGAATCTGGCCGAAAAGAACGGACTTTCCGGCTCCGCTTGGGCCGGTAAAAACCGTTAGTCCCTCTTTTAGATCCAGCTCTATCTTTTCGAAATTCAAAAGACTCTTTATATAGATCCGCTCTATCACCTACATCCCCCAATGGAGCTTTTTCCTAAGAACCTCAAAATAGTTGCGCTCTTTTCTATGAACCAGTTTGGCGCCTATTTGCGCCCGTTTTATGGTAATAGTGTCTTTTGGAGAAAACTCGTATATCTCCTGGCCGTCAACCACCATCAGAGCGTTTTCGGTTTTCGTACGGATCTCTATCTCGAAATCCGCCGGCAGCACAAGCGGCCGCTGAGTAAGAGAATGTGGACAGATCGGAGTAAGAATATAGGCGTTGGTCAGCGGATAGACCACCGGTCCCCCGGAAGCCAGATTATAAGCCGTAGAACCCGTGGGCGTAGATATTATCAAACCGTCGCCGTAATAGGTGTTGAACCATTTTTTGTCGATAAAGGCGTCTATATGGATCATTTTAGAAATGGCCTGCCTGGTTATGACGATATCGTTAAACGAGTACATCTTCTCCTTTTTGTTCGAAATGGAGGCTTCCATCATCATTCTGTTGTCGATCCTCACCTCCCCTTTTTTGAGCTTTTTTATAAACTCTTCGATATTGTCCGGCAGAACGTCCGTCAAGAACCCCAGTTTTCCTAGATATATCCCGAGTACGGGCTTATGATAGCGATAACTCCTTCTTACCAGAGAGATCAACGTACCGTCGCCGCCCAGGGAGACCAGTATATCGCTCTCTTTGCACATGACGTCGAACTCCTGGCCCAAAACCCCTATCATAGACGCGCTTATAGAATCGATAAGTACCTCGATATTCTCTTTTTCGAAGGCCTGCTTGACTTTGAAAAAAATCTCTTTCAAATCAGGAGCCGAAGGGCGCAAAACTATACCTACCCTCTTTATTTCCATCACGTTTCCTTTCTCTTTGAAGCCTTTATTTTATCATATATTAAAGCATATCTTTGATATAATCGCACAAAACTTAGAGACTAAAGGATTTGAGTTGAGAACCGATTACTGTGCGGAACTGAGTGAAAAAGATGTCTCCAAAGAGGTGATTCTATGCGGCTGGGCCAACAGTTATAGGGACCACGGCGGAGTTATTTTTATTGACCTTAGAGACAAAAGCGGAATAGTTCAGCTAGTCTGCGATCCCGCCGACAGCCCCGAAGCGCACAGAGTGGCTACGGAAGTTAGGGACGAATATGTTTTAATAGCCAAAGGACGCGTGAGACTCAGGGGAGAAGGGCTGGAAAACCCCAAACTGAAAACCGGTAAAATTGAGGTTGTAGTCAGCGAGTTGACAATCGAAAACAGAAGCGAGCCCACTCCGTTTACCTTGGGCGACGAGAGCGTAAACGAAGAGATCAGATTAAAATACAGATATCTCGATCTGAGAACGAAAAAGTCGTACGAGACATTCAAACTGCGCTCCAAAGCGGCGATCGCGGCGAGAAATTTTCTGGACGCCAACGGATTTTTGGAGGTAGAAACCCCAATCTTGACCAAATCCACACCCGAAGGGGCCAGAGACTACCTGGTTCCCAGCAGGCTCTATCCTGGAGAGTTTTACGCCCTGCCCCAATCTCCCCAGCTATTTAAACAGCTGCTTATGGTGGCCGGTTTCGACAGATATTTTCAGATAGCTAAATGTTTCAGGGACGAAGATCTAAGAGCCGACAGACAGCCTGAATTTACTCAGATAGACGTAGAGATGAGCTTTTGCACCCAGGAGGAGGTAATAGAGCTGGCCGAGGGTCTTGTCAAGACTATATTCGCCGCCGTGGGAATTTCGGTAGAGACTCCTTTTGCGAGAATCACGTACAAAGAAGCGATGGAGAGTTACGGCAGCGACAAACCGGATCTCAGATTCGACATGAAATTAGTCGACGTAATCGATATATTCGAGAATACGGAACTGAAAGTCTTTAAAGAGATAGCCCGATATAAAAAACTCAACCGAATAAAAGCGCTTCCTGTAAAAAAAGGTGAAAATCTAACCAGAAAAGAGATCGACTATCTAACAGAATTCGTAGCCAAATTCGGAGCCAAAGGACTGGCGTGGGTAAAAGTCAAAGAGAATTTGGAGCTTCAAGGTCCCATAGTTAAATTCCTCAGCGAAGAGGAAAAGAGCGAACTGATAAAAAGATGCGAAGTCGAACCTGGCGATCTGATATTCTTCGGAGCCGGTGAGAAACGGGTAGTTTTGGAGTATATGGGCAGACTTAGAGACAAACTGGGCGAAATGCTAAATCTCAAAGACCCCTCCGTCTACAAATTTTTATGGGTGGTCGATTTCCCTATGTTCGAAATTGAAGAGGGACAGGTAAAAATAAAAGCCCTCCATCACCCCTTTACCATGCCTAAAAACATCGACGAAGAAGATATTGAGGAGATGACTAGTCTGGCGTACGATATGGTTGTAAACGGCGTTGAGTTGGGAGGAGGCAGCATCAGGATCCACAAAAGAGAGATCCAGCAAAAAGTTTTCGAAATTTTGGGTATCGGCGAAGAGGAGGCGAAAGAAAAATTCGGATTTTTGCTTGACGCTCTCAAATTCGGCGCACCGCCGCACGGAGGCTTCGCGATAGGATTTGACCGTCTTGTGATGCTGCTAAGCAAACGGGACAATATCAGAGACGTTATCGCCTTTCCAAAAACTCAAAAGGCGCAATGTCTTCTCACGGGAGCTCCGGGGCCGGTGGATCCCCAACAGCTCAAAGAGCTCCATCTGAGAATCAAAGAGCCCAAAAAGGTATGAGACTGATCGACGCCAAAAACGGAGATCTGGTTAGGGTCGTAGGCTTCGAAGGTGGCTGTGACGAATTCAAATGCCACCTTCACGCTATGGGCTTTATGATCGGCGACGTGGTCAAAATAGTGCACAGAGGCTTTTTCGGTCCTATCCAGGTGGAGAGCAAAGGGGCCAAAGTCGCCCTATGCAGAGGCCAGGCCGAAAAAATATTGGTAGAAAAAATCTAACTTTCAGGAGAATATGATGAAAAAACTCTTTTTAATTATTGGAGCCCCAGGTAGCGGTAAAACAACCGACGCCGAGATAATAGCGAAAAGAAACAGCGACAAAATAGCACACTATTCAACCGGAGAGCTTTTAAGAGAAGAGGTCAAAAAAGGCACGCCTCTTGGCGCGACTATAGCGAGTTTTATCGACGAGGGCAAACTGGTTCCGCTGGAAATAGTAATCGATACGATAGTAACCGCGATTAAAAACAGCGACAAAGATGTAATCATAATAGACGGTTTCCCAAGAAGCGTAGAGCAGATGAAAGCCTTAGACGAAATTCTCTCAAAAAATCCCGATATCAAATTAGAAGCGGTAATCGAGGTGGTGGTCAGCGAAGAAACTGCCAAAGAGAGAGTTCTAGGCAGAGCGAGAGGAGCGGACGACAACGAAAAAGTATTTGAAAACAGAATGAGAGTATATCTCGAGCCTCTGCCGGAAATTGAGAGTTTTTACGAAAAAAAGGGGGTCTTGACGAAGATAGACGGCGAAAGATCGATCGAAGAGATCGTCGAGGAGATGGAGAAGTTTATTTTATCAAGAGTTTAAATGGCAACCGTATCCAATCCCGTTTTTTACGCCGTTATTATCGGAACAGAGATTTTAAACGGTCGCAGGGAGGATCGGCACTTCGATTTTTTAAAAAAAGAGTTGTCAAAAAGGGGTTGGAGATTCAAAGCCTCCTTTTTGATAGAGGATGACCCCTCGCTGATCGAGTCTATTTACACAACGATAGCCGAAGACGAAAACGGAGTAATGTTCAGTTTCGGAGGTATAGGTGCCACTCCCGACGACTACACCAGAGCGGTTGCCGCAAAGGTATTCGGCGACGGAAAGCTCTACGAACATCCAAAGGCGAAAGAGCTGATTTTAAAACGTTTCGGCGATTCGGCATATCCTCACCGTATAAACATGGCCAAACTGCCAAAAGGGGCCGAACTTTTACACAACCCGATAAATTTGGTTCCCGGTTTCTATCTGCAAAAACGCTACTTTTTCGTTCCGGGTTTTCCGGAAATGGCACACCCCATGATCATCGAAGCTCTCAATCTTTTCTATCCCAAAGCAAAGGAAAAACCCAGATACACCATCTGCGTAGAGGCTAGCGAAAACGATCTGATGGACCTGATGCAACAGATTCCGAAAGAGGTGGAGTTCTCCTCCCTTCCGGCTGTGAGAGAGGGGCGATATTTTGACGTAATCTCCATAGCGGGAGAGGAGGCGAAAAAATGGATAGAGTTCTTCATCGGCGAAATAGAAAAGAGGGGCTATAAATATAAATGGGGAGAAGCGTGCTGATAGTAAACGCTCTGATAGAGCTAAATCTTCCATACGTCGACTCTTTAAAAGGGAGACGCAAAATCGTCACATCCATAAAGGATAGACTAAAAAACAGAAATATATCGATAATGGATATCAGCGGCGAATATCCGAAAGAGGCCTTGCTAGCTCTATGTTTTTTGTCCTCCAACGAACCGCAAGCACAAAAAAAGCTTCAAAGCATAGAAGCAATCATGCAACGGCACTATCCAGAAATCTCATACTCTCTCAGCTACGAACTGCTATAGCGGTCTATTCGGATCGGCCCGAAAGTATTTATAAAAAAAATTTATATTTTTCCTCAGCGCCATATATTTGACAAATATTCGTTTTTTTTATATTCTAACGGTAAACAAGGAGTGAATATGGCACATATTAAGCTACCTGAATATGAACAGATGAGTCCCTCTATACAAAAAAAAGCGGAACCGATTTTAAAAAAGAGCGGAAAACTCGGAGATATTTTCAGGCTATTGGCCATAGATGAAAATATCTACAACTCCACAGACGTTATGGTTCAAAACTACCTTTTAAAAGAGACAAGGCTTCCTTATTATATAAAGGAGGCTATCGCGCTGCTGATCTCAAAAGAGAACAGCTGTAAAATGTGTGTGGAAGTTCACAAAAGTATAGCCAAAATGCTGGGTCTGACCCAAGAGGAGATAGAAAAGATACTCCAAGGAATTGAGACCCTAGAAGGCGACGAAAAGGTAAAAGAGCTACTGGCTTTTTGTATCAGGGCTTCGAAAAAAGATAACTACAAAATAACGAAAGAAGAGATCAACAGAGTAAAAAGCTTTGGATGGAGCGACGAGGAACTGCTCGAAGCAGTCGCGATTACGGCCTATTTCAACTACATCAATACCCTATCTAACGTATTCGGATTGGGAGATGACCAGTGAAAAAGATCGCCCTTTTGTTTATTACTATCGTATCGATAGGATATAGCTACAGCGCAAAGGGTATGGTAACGTATAAAAAACTCTGCTATTCCTGCCACGGACCCGCGTTTAAAGGAGCGGCCATGATGGAGAGCCACGAGTGGAGATCTCTCTTTGCGAACAAGGCAACCGGGCTAAAAGCGCTACACGAGAACAGCCAAAAAGCGATCGAGAGGCTAAACAGTTCATACTTTAACAGAAGGGCCCAAGCTCTCGAAAATTTTTTGATAAACAACGCCAGAGACAAAGGAATCGTTCGCGGCTGTGACGGATTAAATTGCGGCTAAGGAGAAACCGATGAAAAAGATTTTACTGCTCTCTCTTCCGCTTCTGCTATCGGCCCGAATTGAGTGGCTAAACTCCTATACAGAGGCGATAAAAAAGGCTCAAACCGCCAATAGACCTATTTTGGTATTTATCGAAAGCGAATATTGCTCCTGGTGTAAAAAGATGAAAAGGGAGGTATTTACAAAAACAGAAATACAAAGGATTATCAACGGCAATTTCATTCCCCTAAAACTCGACAAAGACCGCTCTTCCTATCCAAAGGAGCTCAGCGTAAAACTGGTCCCGACAACCATCTTTCTGACCCCGGAGGGAAAAAAGTTCACAAGAAGCGTTTTGGGATATTGGGAACCGAAATCTTACGGATCGTTTTTAAGCGACGCGATTAGAAGATATAAAAAATTCTCCTCTAAAGTTCAATAAATAGATTTTTGTATATAATTAGCCAAACTTTTCATAGGAGAGAGTATATGAATCTATCCAAAATAGGTCACGGCGAAAATCCCGACAAGGTTCACGCCCTAATAGAGATACCGTACGGTTCCAACGTCAAATATGAGATAGACAAAGATAGCGGCGCCATATTTGTAGACAGAGTCCTCTATAGCGCTATGTTCTATCCCGCCAATTACGGTTTCGTCCCCTCCACTCTGGCCGCAGACGGCGATCCAGCCGACATTTTGGTACTAAACGAATACCCTCTACAGGCTGGCAGCGTAATTAAATGCAGGCTTATCGGAGTCCTGATTATGGAGGACGAAAGCGGAATGGACGAAAAACTCCTTGCGGTTCCGATAGAGAAAGTCGATCCCAAATATGCCGAGATAAAAGATATTGACGATCTGCCAAAAGCCACGCTGGAAAAGATCAAAAACTTTTTCGAAACCTACAAGATGCTCGAACCCAACAAATGGGTAAAGGTCAAAGAGTACAAAAACAGGGCCGAAGCCGAAAAAATCCTTCAAGAAGCTATACAAAACTACAAATAAAAAATAGAGGGCCTCTATCGGGCCCTCCAAAGAGTTAGAAGCTATAGGAGGCTATGACCCTGTATTGAGTCAAAGAGTCGATTTGAGTCACTACGTTTTGTGCCGTAGCTGAAGCCGGATTATTAACCCATATTCCTTTAAAAGCCAAAGAGAATCTCTCTTTTTTATATCCCAAAACCGCGTTTAAATCCCTCTGAGCCGATTCGAACCTGCCGTTAGTATATCTGGCGCATGCCAAAGAGAGCGACCATCCCTCAACTGGCAAGAGTTTGGAAAGATTCTGTTTTATTCCGATTCTGACGCCTTGAGTACCACCGATATAAGCCGAATCGCTGTTTAACGCCTTGCCGTAATTGGATTGAAACAGGTTGTTGGCCGTGATCATATTAGTAAACAGAGGAGTTCCGTCCCATGGCAGAACCAACGAATCGTGAGAGCCTTCGTCCTTTAGTACCTTGCTGTAGGCAAAAGAGGCCGAGGTTCCGCCCCTGGCAAAAGCCAGCCTGGCTCCGAAAGCGTTCACACTTATATCCTCTCCGCCGGTAGGGGAAGTGGGTAAAACCAGATTATCTTCGGCGTTACCTACGCTGGTTTGGTTTATATACTGGAAGGAAAATTTATAATCGTAGTCTTTGTAACTGTTTTTAAAGTCGCTCTGTATATATATCGAGTTTAAAAAATCGGTGGCATAGTAATCGTATATCTTTACCGAGTAGTTATCTTTTGAATACTTTGCCCCTGCCATCCATACGTTTTGCCTATCGTCTCCGGTGACGGCTCTGGTTGCCGCTCCCAGGGCATGTTCGACTATATTCATGAAACTATCGGAAGTTCTTTGCTTGAATCTGGTAATATACGCCAGCTCCACTTTGGTACCGTATTTTAGATCGATATCGGCAAAGTATCCTTCAACCGCACTGGGCAGCATTCTCACCTCTTTGGCGTTGATCAAAGGAGTCTTGATCACCTTTCTACCGCCGGAGAGAGTGAAATTCTCATAGGAGTAGTTTAAATAAGCCTCTCCCACTACGGCGAATCCTTTTGTGGGATCCTTGCCCAATAGGCCGTTGTCTTTGCCTATGATAGAGGTATCTACCCTTCCGGGCAACCAAAACGGGTTGGTGGTCATCATGGTCACGGCAGCTTGAAATCCGTTGTAATCGCCGGTTCTATATCCGAGCTGTCCGCCCAAAGAGTGTGCGTGTGCAGAAGTTTTGGTAAAATCGGCCAGCTCTTTGTTAGTTTCGATATAATAATATTTGATCTTTCCGTATCCTTTACCTTCGGCGAACCAGTCGCTCAGAGAATCCGCTGCGCAAAGATTTACGGAAATTAAAAGTGCGGCGGCTAAAGAGACTCTGCTCATATACTCTCCTTTATAACTGAAAATTATTTTTAATATAAGATATTCCCATAATTTGGGACTCTCATATTTTTCACAAAAGTAATATTAACCAAAAATATTTGATGAGATTTTTAAATTTTTTTTATGTCACGAAAATGTAGCCACCTAAAAAAACGGTGTATAGAATCTACACATCAATTTTTTTCAAAATAGCTATCTATTCCGTCGGCGATACCTTTGGCCAAGAGCTTTTGATAAGCGGGATTAAAGAGCCTTTTAGCCTCTGTGGGATTGGTTATGTAGCCTATCTCTATAAGTATCGAAGGCATCTGAGCGCCCACCAGTACCCAAAATGGGCCTTCTCTGACCCCTCCGTCGGTTACGTCGTATCTTTTTCTCAAATTGTACAGCATTCCCCTTTGCACATCCAACGCCAATTTGTTCGAAGCGATTATCTTTTCTCTGTTCAAAAAGTTCAAAAAGGTCTGTTTCGAATAGTATCCCATCGAATCCAAATCGGCTCTGTTTTCCAAAGCGGCGACTTTTTTGGCCCGTTCGCTCCTGGCCGGAGACAAAAAGAAGGTCTCAATTCCCTTCATACTCAGATATTTACTCTTTTTCGGGGCCGCGTTAGCGTGTATGGAGATAAATATATCCGCCATACGTCTGTTTGCGTATCTGGTTCTGTTTCTAAGAGGAACGAAATAGTCCTTGGTTCTGGTGAGATAGACTTTGTAGCCTCGTCTTTTTAACTCTCCGTATAATCTCTTGGCTATGGCCAAAACGGCATCTTTTTCCCTCTTTCTTTTATAACCTACCGCGCCAGCGTCTTTACCGCCGTGCCCCGGATCGATAACGACCGTTTTGGTTCTAGGATCGAAAGATAGCAGATTCCCGGTCTGCGCTTTTTTTGCAGTTTTTTTAGGCTTTTTTTGGGGGATGGGCTCATTTTTGACGATTTTTGATTCTCTTTCGTCCAAGATCCCTTTTAAATAACCTATTTTCAAAACGGTATTTTCTATTTTGAAATCGGCGCCTATCGCTCGGTCCCCTTCTAAAACGACTCTGGTGGTCTTCTTGTCGAATTGGGCTATTTTCACTCTCTTTAGGCCCTTAGGAGAGTACTCTCTAAATACGTAGGGCCAGACGGCTTTTATATCGTATACCCTCTTGTATATCCCCTTTTTTCCGTCGTTGATGGAAAAACTTTTAGGAGGCTCTGGCCTTTTATCAAACTTTAGCTCTATATATCCTTTTTTTAGATAAATAGACGATATTTTAGGAAGAGACTCTTTTTTTACCTCTTTTGTTCTGCTCTGATCTCGAGTCTTTTCCGTTTTGTGGGGTAGCGAATTTTTTTTGCGGTTTTTATCTCTTTGTAAAAGCGCGTTTAGTTTTTGACGGTAATCTTTGCACTCGATTTTCAGTCTGTCGCAGCTTTGAACGAGGCCTTTGAGCGCTTCGACCTTCATAGAAGAGTCGTTTTCGAGAATAGATCTAATATATAGGGTCTTGAAACCGTTGTAGGCCCTCTCGACTCTTTCTGGATCCGAAGAGGCAAGATCCTCGTAGGCTCGCTCCAACTGGTTTCCGTACAGCAGTGCGGTTAAAAACAGCAAAAATACTAACAGCGACCTTTTTATCTTACTCCCCCTCTACAAGTCTTCGCATAAGCTCTTTGACGGAAATTATCTCGTTGAGTCTATAGCCGTTGGCCCCGCTGAAAAAGAGCCCCAGCTCTTTGTCTCCCATATAGGCGTCGCTCAACCTGTCGGCTATACAGTAGCCTACCGCTTTGGCCTCTATGCCCCTTTGGCAAGGCGCCACGCAGTTGCTGATACATTTTATGGGCGGAGCCTCTTTTTTTTCTACCAGTTCGATCAGATTCGTTCTGACTCCTCTGGCCGGATAGCCTACGGGAGATTTCAACAGAACTATATCCTCTTTTTTCGCCCGCAGCAAAACCTCTTTGAAATTATCGTCGGCGTCGCATTCATAGGTTCCTATGAATCTGGTTCCTATCTGAACTCCGGCGGCTCCCAGTTTAAGGAATTTGACGATATCCTCATGATCCCATATGCCTCCGGCGGCTATTACCGGAATTTCACCCCATTTTTCGGCCTCTTCTATAACCTGTGGAACGATGTTTTCCAAGGAGTACTCCTCCATGAAACACTGCTCGTAGGTAAAACCCTGGTGCCCGCCGCTGAGAGGTCCCTCCACAATAACCGCGTCGGGAATTCGTCCGTAACGTTTTTCCCATCTTTTACATATTATTTTTAACGCCTTTGCGCTGGATACGATCGGAACCAGAGCCACATCCTCGAATCCTTCGGTAAACTCTGGCATATTTGTAGGTAGTCCGGCACCCGTAATTATAATGTCCGCTCCGGCCTCGCATGCATCGCGAACCACGCGAGGATAATCGTTTATAGCGTAGAGTATGTTGGCGCCGAGAGGTTTGTCCTTGCAAATTTTTCTGGCGTTTTCGAAAATCTTAAAAAGCGCCTTGGTAGAGTAGAAGTTTTCGGTCTCCAAAGGTCTTCCGGCAATCTCTTTGTCTATATATTTTCCCTTTTCGTAATAGCCGGTTCCCACGGTACTAATCACTCCCAGTCCGCCCTCTTTCGATACGGAACCGGCCAGGGAATCCCAGCTGATACCGACACCCATTCCACCTTGAATAATCGGATACTCTATCGTATGTTTTCCTATCTTTAACGGAGGCAGTTTCACTTTGTCACCTTTAACTTCGCAAATTTCCTTTTTCCTACCTGCAATATATACTCTCCCTCCTCCAGATGGAGATCCTTGTCGTTGATCTTCTCTTTGTTGACCCTAACCGCTCCGGCTTGGATATCTCTACGAGCCTGTGAAGTGGAGGGCTCTATTTTACACTCCACCAACGCTTTTGCGATCCATATCGGTCCCTGCAGCGTAAACTCCTCCATTTCGCTAGGCAGATCGTTCAACTTGTGGACTCTGTCAAACTCCTCTTTGGCCAGTTTGGCCGCTTGCTCCGAGTGGAATCTGGCCACTATTTCCGCGGCCAAAAGCTCTTTGACATATTTTGGATGTATTTTTGACTCTTTGACTCCCTCTTTGAGAATCTCAATCTCTTCTATCGTTTTCGTACTGAGTAGTTCGTAATATCTCCACATCAATTCGTCTGATATGCTCATTACTTTTGCGAACATCGTGTTCGGATCCTCGTTTACGCCTATGTAGTTACCCAACGATTTACTCATTTTCATAACGCCGTCTAAACCTTCCAAAATAGGCATCATCAAAATCGCCTGCTCCTTTTTTAAACCGAAACTGCGCTGGAGCTGTCTACCCATCAAAAGGTTGAATTTCTGATCCGTACCGCCGATTTCTATATCGCTTTTCAAATGGACACTGTCGTAGCCCTGGAGCAGAGGATAGATAAACTCGCTGATGGCTATCGGTCTGTTCTCTTTGTAGCGCTTTTCGAAATCGTCTCTTTCGAGCATCCTGGCTACGCTAACCAAGGTAGTAAGCTCCAAAAGTCCGCCGGCGCCAAGTTTTTCGATCCATTCGGAATTGAAATAGACCACGGTTTTTTCAGGATCCAAAATTTTAAACACCTGCTCCTGATAGCTTTTAGCGTTTTTTAAAACCTCCTCTTTGGAGAGTTTCTTTCTGGTTTCGCTTTTGCCGGTAGGATCGCCTATTGTAGCAGTGAAATCGCCGATTATAAACTGTACAATGGCGCCGTAGCGCTGAAACGTGGCCAGTTTTTGCAACAGTACCGTATGTCCCAGATGCAGATCGGGCGCCGTGGGATCGAATCCGGCCTTTACGAAATAGGGTTTTTGCTCGCTAAAGTATCTTTGCACCAAAGATTCGATTCTAGCTTCGTCTATTATCTCGGCGCAGCCCCTTTTGATTTCAGCCAGAGCCTCTTTTAGCATCTCTCTCCTTTAACTATCTTTTATAAGCGTCGTCGCTTGATGTGATCTCTATGATTTTTGCTTTGGTTTCGAGTTTCTTTCTCAATACTTCCGCATCCTCCATATGCGTCTCTATTTCGAGTTCGCATATGTTGGCATGTTCAATATCGTGGCCCAGTTCTACCGAAATAACATTTATATCAAGTTTTGCCAAATATTGCAATAAAGAGGCCAGCGCCCCCTTTTTGTTTTGCAAAGATACCAAAGTCTGTATCTTGGCATCTTTTGGCTGGCCCACCCCACAAAGAGCATCGGTTCGCCATCGGCTATCATGTGGGAGGCCTTTTCGCACAGTTTGTGGTGGATCAAAGCTTTGTTGTGGCTCTTAAAGGCTACGATCTCGTCGCCCTGTTTGGGAGTGCAACAGTAATCGAACTCCACACCCGATATCGAAAAACTTGAAAAAATCACAAAATTCTCGAGGGTCTGTTCCTTGATTTTGACGCTTTTTCCGATAAAGGGCAGAATCTTTTTATTTTTTCTCAAAGAGGCCAGATATCTGTTTATTGTCTCTTTGAAAAAATTTATATCGGTCGGAACTTTGTGTAGCGTATGAGATAACGAGTTCTCCTCGACCCATCTCAAGATCTCCTCTTTGGTCACCCTAAGTTCGCTAGAAAGGATATTAAGGGCGCTCTTTGAGTTTATCTCTTTAATTTTCTGTTTACACGCCTGTCTCATCTGCTCTTTGGCCTTGGAGGTTTTAACGGCGTCTATCCAGCTGCATCTGAGAATAGGTTTTTCCGAAGTGATAATTTTGACTATGTCGCCGTTTTTCAGTTCGGTCAAAAGGGTGCTTTTTTGTTTGTTGATAAAGACCGCCCTGGCTCTGTTTCCGATATCTGTGTGAACCGCATAAGCAAAATCCAGCGCTACGGCGCCTCTTGGAAGGGTAAACATGTCGCCCTTGGGCGAAAATACCGAAATATCTTCGCTGAAAAGGTCGCTCTTTACAAGTTCGTAGAACTCCTCTATATTGTCGTTTTGATACTGAAGGTTCTCGAGCCATTTCAAATTAATATTATCCAGACCCAGCTTGTACTTCCAGTGGGCGGCCACTCCGTATTCGGCGGTCTTGTGCATATCGTATGTTCTAATCTGTACCTCGAAGATCGAAGTATTGTCAAAAACGGTGGTATGGATAGTCTGGTATCCGTTCTCCTTAGGAATGGCTACATAGTCTTTGAATCTCATAATTAAAGGCTTAAAATTCAGATGGACCGCTCCCAGAGCTCTGTAACAGTCTATCTTTTCCCTCACCAAAACCCTTATAGCCAGCAGATCCAGAACCTCTTCTATAGAGATTCCTTTTCTTTGCATTTTCTGATAGATAGAGTAGTAGTGTTTAATTCTGCTGATAATGGTGAATTCGTTGTATCTAAAGCCGTTTTTGATCAGAACCTTTTTGACGTCCTCAATGAAATTGTTCAGTTTGATCTGCAGCTCCTGTTTGTGGGAACTGATAAAATCGTCTATCTTTTGATACTCTTTTGGAAAGATATAATAAAAGCTCAAATCCTCAAGGAGGTTCTTCAAAAAAGAGATCCCGAGTCTATGAGCGATAGGCGCGTAAACCACCAGCGTCTCTTCGGCTATTCTTTTCTGTTTGTTCGGGGGCAGAGCCTTTAGAGTCAGCATATTATGCAATCGGTCGCAAAGTTTTATCACGAGTACGCGTACATCTTTGATAGAGGCCAAAAGAATCTTTCTAAAACTCAAAGCGGAAGAAATAAGCTTTTCGTTCGAGCTCGAAGGTATCAGACTCTCGTCTCTGATCTCCACGATCTTCGTCAAACCCTCCACCAAACGGGCCACGTCGCTTCCGAAATGTTCTTTGATCTCTTCGATAGTGTGGGAGGTATCTTCCACCACGTCGTGAAGCAAAGAAGCGATGACCATCGTCTCCTCTTTGGAGATATAAGCAACAATAGAAGCCACGAGAATCGGATGGACGACGTAGGGCTCGCCGCTTTTTCTGTATTGGCCTTTGTGGGCCTCGACGGCGAAGTTTAGAGCATATTCAATTTTCGGGTCTTTCTTGATCGTAGAAAAGAGAAGCTCTTTCGCGCCTTCTATATCGTGGCAGTCCCTTATCTTCTCTACGAATCTTTTCATACAGACTCAGTTTCATTTGTCGTAACTGTTGGCGTCGATTTTCAATACGCCTTCGGCTACCTCCATAATGGCGATATCTGTATATTTGTACTTTTTTATATCCACGTTGACCAAAGGTTCGGCGCCCAGCGCCAGTTCATTGGCTCTTTTTGCTACCGCAACCGACAGCAGATACCTGTCGTAATTCACCTTTTCAAGGGCTTTAGCCGCAATCTTTTCCAGTCTCATCAACTCTCCTTGAAATTGTTTGTAACCAGCGACGCGCGAGAAAAGTCGCCGTTGATAATGTTTAGCAGATTGCCTTTTTCGAACATATTGCATACCACTATAGGCAAAGAGTTGTCTTTCGCAAGAGCTATCGCCGTATCGTCCATAACCTTGATATGATCGTTCATAGCTTCTTCGTAGGTGAGAACGTCCAGCTTTTTGGCCTCTGGGAAACGGTTGGGATCCTTGTCGTACACTCCGTTGACCTTGGTAGCTTTTATGATCATTTCGGCCCCTATTTCTATCGCTCTCAAAGTTGCGGCCGTATCGGTGGTAAAAAACGGATTTCCGGTCCCGGCGGCAAATATAACCACCCTGCCTTTTTCGAGATGTCTCACGGCTCTTCGAACGATAAAAGGCTCGCAGATCTCCTCCATTTTGATGGCGCTTTGCACTCTGACGCGAATACCGTAGTACTCCAAAGCCTCCTGTAAAGCCACCGCGTTGATTACCGTGGCCAGCATTCCCATATAGTCGCCGGAACTTCTTTTGATTATCCCCTCTTTGGCAGCGTTGACTCCTCTAATTATATTCCCTCCGCCGACTACTAAGCCGGTCTCGACGCCGTTTTCAACAAGGGATTTGATCTCTGAGGCTATAAATTTCAAAACCGAAGTGTCAATACCGTGACCGTTTTCTGAAGCGAGAGCTTCTCCAGAGAATTTGACCAGAACCCGTTTCCCCATGGAATACCTCTTTTTTTGATAGGCAATTGTACTTAAAAACTCTTTAGGAAATCATTAGATCAAAAGTTTAAACTACTCCACTTTAATAAGCTGAAGAGGATTTATATGGTAACGGTTTTTTGTCACCTCGAAGGTAAGTTTTCTATTGACTCTCCCTATTACGTATCCCTTTTTTACCTTTTTGCCCTTTTTTATCGTTGGGGCTATTTTGTCCAGATGCGCATAAATCGTATAGAGTCCGTTATTATGTTTTATAATGACTACGTTATTTAGATGGGGAGTTCTTTTTGCCAGCACCACCCTCCCGTTAAGGACGTTTTTTACCTTTGCCTGAGGCGTCAGAGGTTTAAGCTCTATAGACTCGTTAAAGATCTTGATATTGTATACCGGGTCCACGTAGTTTCCGTACCGTTTGGTTATGACGAACTTCTCCAGCGGAGCGATGGTTTTAGGGCCTCTGTACCGAATCGTTTTTACCCTCTGATACGAATTGCCGAGATTTCTTACTTTTAGCCTGTTTTGCTCTTTTGAATAGCTGTTTCTTTTTTGAGTTTTGGTGATTTTCAGTCGCTCAAGAGTCTCCCTCAGCGAGTTCTGTTCCCTAATAAGCGCGGCAATCGCCTTATCGTACTCTCTTTTTTTTCTCTCCAGCGCCCTTAGCGTACTCTTTTTTTTCTTTTTGAGCGATTCCAACTCTTTGCGTTTGGAGTTTAGCTCTGCTATAACGGCTTTTAAACGTTTTAATCTCTCACGTTCGCTCTCGAGTTTTTTAATCGTGCTTTTATATTCGCTGCCCAATTTGGAGATTCGTTCCGCTTCGCTTTTTTTTATGGCTTTCAACAGCTCCTCGTTTAAAAAATCCTCCTGGGAATTTCTGTTTATCGATGAGACGATGAGGGATTTGGAGAAATACTTGGCAATTAGTAGCGTCAGTTTCTCTTTGAGCCTGCTCTCTTGCCGTGCCAGCTCTTTTTCGTTTTTACTGATCTGCTCGATTCTCTTTTGGGCCTCGGATAGTTCTCCGGATCGTGAGGAGAGCTCTTTTTGAAGCTTTTGCAGCTCCCGTTCCGCTTTTTTTAATTCGCTTCTGTTCTTTTTGATTTCGGAGGCTATCTTTGAGAGTTTTAGATTGAGCCCCTTTAGATTTTTTCTGCTTTTTTGCAGCTCTTTTTTGGAACGCTCTATCTCTTTGTCGATCTGCGAGGCGCTCAAAAGAGTCGCAACCGATAAAATCAAAGCGAATATCGCCCTTGTCATTGTCCCACTTGCCTAACAGACACCACGATCACGCTAAAGAGCGTAACGGCCAATCCGAAAACTCCCAGCAACGCCATATCGACCATAATTTGGGATAGCGAAATTTTTAAAGAGACCACTCCCAAAAGATTTTGCATAATCTTGGCGTTAAGCAGATAATAAAAGAGTCCATACAGCGCAGCCAACGACAATAGAGTGTCCACTATGGCCAACCTGATCAAAACCCCGCTCCTCATCCACAAAGGGGCTCCGAAAAGCTCCATAATGTACATTCTCTCCCTGTGTTCGAGATACCATACCTGCATCTGCTTGAAAATAAGCAAAGTGCTGATTATAGCCGTAATCGCCAAAAAGATCTTTGATATCTGTTTTAGAACTATCAGCATATTATATATTTTGTTGTGAGAGTTTTCAAAGGTTTCGACTCTTTTAACGCCCTCTACTCTTTTTAATCTATCCTCTATCCTCTTTAGTTCGTCCCCGGTAGGGAAATGTTCCAGTTTTATTCTGTAAAATCTGGGCATGAATTTTTTCAAAGATTCAAAATCTACAGAGATTCCCTCCCGTTCAAGACGCGAAACGAGAGACTTGGAATCGATCTCTTCTAGCGATTCAACGTCTATATATGGTGTTAAATCCTCCTTGTCAATCTCTCTGTCGGCCGAAATCAAAACTATATAGTCCTCGCGCAATCCGTTTTCATAATCTTTGATAACCCTATCCAGCACGATATAAAACTCTATGGCGAAAAAAATCGAAAAGAGAGGTAAAATCAAAGATAGATGGTTTTTAAGAGACTTCATAAATGGTTCCATCCTCTATATGAAAATGTCTGTAGGAAATTCTTATATCCGAAGGAATATGATGCGTAACCACTACCACGGTTGTACCCAGCTGCTCGTTAGCTCCAACCAGAAGATTCCATATCAGATTCGAAGAGTAATCATCCAAATTTCCCGTAGGCTCGTCAGCAAGAATAATAACGGGATTATGTGCGAGAGCTCTGGCCATCGCCACCCGTTGCTGTTCCCCTCCGCTGAGCTCCAGCGGATATCTGTCGGCCTTGTGGGAGAGTCTTACATGTTTTAGTAGCTTTTTTGCCTGATTTTCGCACACCTCTTTGGAGTAACCGGCGATCAACAGAGGCAGCATTACGTTTTTTTTGATCGTCCATTCGTTAATCAGTTTGTAATCTTGAAAAATTATACCCAGATATTTTCTCAAAAAGTTCAGTTTAGAAGGACGTATGTCGTGCAAAGAGACTCCTCCGATCACCAGTTCGCCTCCGACCGGTTTTAGAGCTCCGTAAAAAGATTTTATCAGCGTCGATTTTCCGCTGCCGCTAGGACCTGTAATAAATACGAAACTGCCGCTGTTGATGTCGAAACTGCTGTTTTTTATTACCGGTTCATCCACTTTATAAGCCAAGGTCAGATTGTCCGCTTTTATTACGCTATTGGCCATAGAGAATCTCTTCTATTTTTTTGTGAGCCGATACGTTGGCTTTGGATAGTATCGGCTTTTTAGGAAAATATTCGCATTTATTCGGCAAAATAACAATATATTTATGTTCGGGTCTGTCAAAAGCTCCGAAAGAGAGTTTCATAACGGCGCGTTTTTGATCGATTTCGTACAGTTTCTCAAAATGGATAAAAAAATCCTCGAATTTCATAGGGCTCGTGTCAAAAATCTCAAATATCCTTTTTTTATCGACTCCTTCGGAAAAATCAAAATCGAATTCAAGATCGATAGGATCCGAAACGGTTTCGTTTACAAGACGAAGATCGTATATGTTCTTATCCAGTCTGCGCCATCTATCCTCGTATTTGCTGGAAATCTCCGGCTCAATGTTTTTACCTATTTCGATTCTTGCGCTATCGAGCTTCAAAAAGGTCTCAAAAGTGTATCTAAAATAGTTTTCGCTATCTGTTCTAACTTCTAGCACTCCCCCGGGTTTAAGTGCTCTAAGAGACTCTTTGACGAATCGGTCCGAAATCACTCTTCGATGCGGTTTTTTGTCCCAAGGAACTGGAAAATGGACAAAGATCTTTCCGGCAAGATTGGAGGGAACCATCTCCATAAAGAGCCTCGCGTCATAATCTACAACAAACAGATTTTCCAGCCGGTTTATTTCGATCTGTTTTAAAAGCTGATCGATAGAGGGTCTATGGATCTCAACCCCTATGAATCTGATATCTTTATTGTTTTTCGCCTGATGCAACAGATGCCTTCCGCTACCGAAGCCTATCTCGATCCATATCTCCTTATCGATAGGAAAACTATTTGCGAAAAAATCGATATCTTTTAAAAAACTATCGCTCTTTTCGAGATGGTGCTCTTTTATTGAACCGATATTGCTTCTTGTAACTCTACAAGAGGCCAGATCGCAAAAACTCTTTAGAGCCTTTTGCATAGCGGAAACCGGAGAGAGTCTCGTGATTTTGTCACTTTTTACGATATATTCGCCCTCGCGCTTTTTAATCGATATTACAAACCCTTTTTCCCTGTATTCGCATCCGACTATGGTCTCGCCCCCGCCCTTTTCGGAAGCGAACCATAAAAATTTGAAATCCCCTTTTTTCGCCGGCGTATCGAATCGGTCAAAATCTGAAACTACTATATGAGGCATGCACTATTTTTTAATGTAAACTTCCACTTTTTCGGAAGGTTTTGAAAGGATCGAATATCTATCCAGAGCGTATACTCTATATATATATTTGATACCGGGAACTACCGTCCTATCAACAAAAGTCGTCGATTCTATATCTTTGTATTTATACTCTTTGGTATTCAAAAAGCCTTCCCTCTCCTCTTTTACAACCATATATTTAACGCTTCTGTCGTCTCTGGGGTGCCATTTGATAATAACTGTATTGTCCTTTACCACGGTTGAGACGATTATAGGCGCCTCCGGCTTAGGCAGGGTGGCTCCCATAACCGGATTATCCTGTTTGAAACTCTCCAATCCGTCCCTGTCCACGGCCGTAACCTTGTAAAACTTTGTTACTCCGTCTTTGCCTATGTTGTCCGTATATCTGGTGCCTCTGACCTTTGCGTGCAGAACAAAGAGTATATCGGATACGGCGCTTCTGTAAATGTTGTAGTGATCTATGTCCGGTTCGGGGTTTTTATCCCAGCTGACGACGATCTTTTTCGGCAGATCGGTAGTGGCTTTTAGATTTTTTACCATCTTGGGTCTCGGTTTGGTAAAAGCCTTTACGACCTTACTGGGAGCCGATACTATGGAATCGAAGGTTTTAACCCTCACTCTATAGAAATAGAGATGGTTGTCTTTTAGGTTTTTGTCTATATATTCGGCCTGCAGTCTACCTTTGACGACGCCTATTGGTTTCCATTTGGGATCGTCCGGCTCGCTTCTTTCTATGATATACTCTTTGACTCGCGGATTGGGATGGGGCCTCCAAATTATCTTAACCCTTCTTGGCAGATTGCTAATCGCCTCTATAAAACTTACCGACTCAAGAACAGGCAGGGTCTTGATACGTACAACGTCGCTGGGAACGGACTCTTTGCCCTCTGAGTCGTATGTAGACATACGATAATAATAAAGAGTATTTGGCTTTAATCCCTCATCAACGTAATGGGAGCTGAAACGATCCTCGATAACGGCTATTCTGTCGAGCTTACCGGTTTTTGAAGTACTTCTGTACAGATAATACCCCTCGACCCTCTCGTCGTAAACCGGATTCCATTCAAAAGCCACGCTGGTAATATCTGCTATTACTCTAATCTCTTGAACCTTAGGCAAAGAGGGGTCTATTTTTGGCTTTTGAGTAAGAGACGGCTGCTTAGCGCACCCTCCCAAAAATAGTATCAAAAAGCTTATCAAACCCGTTAGGTATAATCTTTTCATATACTTTCTCCCTTTCGAATCTTTCTTCGATAAACCGCCGCATATCCTGCGGCAGATCCGCCGTAAACCTCATCCGTTCGCCGCTTTTTGGATGGGTTAAATACAGAATATACGCATGCAAAAAAACTCGCTCTATTTTACCATTTCGGCTCTTAAAACCGTATAAACTATCCCCCAGTATATGGCGCCCGAGGGAGGAGAGATGCACTCTGATCTGATGCGTTCTACCGCTATGGAGTTTCGCGCCTATTAATTCGATCCTCTCGGTTTTGTCAACAGCTATCTTGGCAAAAGCGCTTTTGGCCTCTTTGCCGTTTGGAACAATGAC
>JAMONM010000066.1 GCA_027065825.1 Campylobacterales bacterium
TCTGTGCTGATCACTCCCTTCAAGATAGAGATCGGCCGGATATTTTCCGGCATCATATCTTTTGCTCTTTAAAACCGCGTACCACGTAGATCCGCTGTCAAACCATACATCTAAAATATCCTCCACCTTCTCCAGACGTCTCGGATCGAGACCGCTTCCGGGATAGAGCAGCTCCTCTATCTCCATAGTATACCACGCATCGGCGCCGAACCTCTCAAAAATCATAGCTATATAGTTCAGAACCTTTTCATCAAAAACTACCTCTTTTGACTCCTTGTCTCTAAAAAAGGCTATAGGAACACCCCAGTCCCTCTGTCTGCTGATACACCAGTCAGGCCGGTTTTCGATCATGCTCTTTAGCCTGTTTCTGCCCCATTCCGGGAAAAAGTCGCTCTTTTGGAGCTCTTTTAGAGCCACTTCCCGTAAAGTTTCCCCATTTTCTCCAAAAGGCTTGTCCACGGCTATAAACCACTGTCTCGTAGCTCTGAATATCACAGGTTTGTGCGTTCTCCAGCAGTGTGGATAAGAATGAGTTATCTCCTCTTTGTGTAGCAGGGCTTCGCCCAACATATCAATAATTTTATCGTTGGAATCAAAAACGTTTCTGCCTATGAACTCTTCAGCCTCGGGGATCAGAGACTCTCTAACAAGGGTTTCGTCGAATCTCCCCTCCTCGTCTACCGGCATTATCACTTTTAGATCGTATTTCAAACCGACTCTGTAATCATCCTCTCCGTGTCCTGGAGCGGTATGGACAGCTCCCGTTCCGCTCTCCATGGTAACGTGGTCTCCCAAAACTATCAGCGACTCTCTCGAATTTAGTGGGTTTACGGCCTTTTTGCGCTCAAGAAGTTTAGGATCGATCTCTTTGACAACCTCTCCTTTGATCACCCCTTTGGACTTTAGATCTTCGTAAAGCTTTCTGGCGACTATATATCCCTCCCGCGTCAATACGTAGATCTCTTCCGGATTTAGCGCCACGGCTACATTCGCAGGAAGGGTCCACGGAGTGGTGGTCCAAATCACGATGCTCGCGTTTTGAACTCCTATCGCATCGAGAGCCTCCCTCGTCAGCTCGAACGCCACGTATATGGAAGGAGACACCTTCTCCTCGTACTCCACTTCCGCTTCCGCCAGAGCAGTTTTGGCGGCCCAGCTCCAATAAACCGGCTTGCTTCTTTCTATTAACAGACCTCTTTTCGCTATATCGCACAGGGATCTGTAGATATCGGCCTCGAAGGCGTAATCCATTGTCAGATACGGCCTTTCCCAGTCGGCCACTACCCCAAGATTTTTAAACTCGTCTTTTTGAACGGAAACAAATTTGGCGGCGTGTTCCCTGCACATTTTTCTGATTTCGCTTTTTGGCATAGACTCTTTTTTCGCCGTACCGAGTCTCTTTTCTATCTGCTGCTCTATCGGCAGACCGTGACAGTCCCATCCGGGGGTAAAACGAACGGCTTTGCCGCTGAAATAGTGATATTTGACTATGATATCTTTTAAAATTTTGTTCAGAGCGTGACCTATGTGAATATGACCGTTAGCGTAGGGGGGACCGTCGTGTAGCGTAAAGAGTTCTCTATCTTGCCCCTCCCTTTTCATTTTGCCGTAGACATCGTTCTCGAACCATCTGGCGAATCTGAGAGGTTCGTTGTTAGGCAGATTTCCTCTCATAGGAAACGTCGTTTTCGGTAACAAAAGAGTATCTTTATAATCCATCAGGTTCCCTCTTGTGGTTTAAGGTAGGTTTTAAAATTGTTCAATTTTACAAAAAATGTATTTAAGAAGCGCTGAGATACGATATAATTAAGCATAAACGCCCAAGAGGTCAATATGAAAAGTATACTAATTATCGTAGGCAACTCTCTGCGGATTAACGAAGGCTTTGTGGAGTATTTAAAAAGAGAGGCCTGTTCGCGTCTGGGAAAGATAGATTCGACCATTTCCCTGGCCGAAAGCGACAAGGATCTGTTTTTGGTTATCGGCGAAGCGTACGAAAAGTACGACAACATTCTCGTAGCCGCCGAAGAGGGGGCTTACGCCACGGTGTCAAAAATAGTCGCCACTCTTTTTGAGGATATACTTGAGGTCAAAGAGGAGAACCTGGTACCGTCGAAAGCCGCGAGATTCTCAAAAGATAGCTTTCTGATGGAAGAGAAAAAAAAGATCAACGTATTAAAAGCCATTCCCACTAAAAGACTTCCGGAAATTTTCATCGAAAATCGACTCGAATACGCGGTATTGAACATTTTCGATCTATCAAAAGAGAAAATAGAAAAAAAACTAGAACCGCTAGCCAACACATACGAAACCTCACTAATATATACCGATATCGTTCCGAAATGGACGAAAGTGGTGGCAAAATCGGGCAAATACGGCGATCTTGCAATGTTCGTCCAAAACGCGAAACTGTTAATGCCCAAAAACCTGATCATTTCGGACAACCCCTTTGAATACCTCATCGAGAGATTCACCGCCGCAAAGAGATACGTAACGTTCGCCGAAAGCTGCACCGGAGGTGCGTTGGCTTCTATGCTGACCAAAGTCCCGGGCAGTTCGGCCGTTTTTAAAGGATCGCTGGTAACCTACGCCAACGAGATAAAAAGCTCGTGGCTGGCCGTAAAGCCGAAAACCCTAAAAGAGCACGGCGCCGTCAGCGAAGAGACGGTAAAAGAGATGCTAAACGGAGCGCTGAAAGTCAGCGAGAGCGATTATGCGGTGGCGATCAGCGGCATAGCGGGCCCGGGGGGAGGAACGCCGCAAAAGCCGGTGGGCACCGTAATAGTCGGAGCCAGGAGCAAAGAAAAAGAAATAGTAACAAGAGTAAGATTTTGCGGGGATAGAAACTATATCCAGTACCAGGCCGCTATGTACGGGATAAAACTGCTTTTTAGAGTCGCGCAAAAGGATCTGTTCTAATAAAAGTCCGGTCGAAATCAAAAAGTATTGACAAAATAGATTTTTTTGCTTATAATTTCACTCACATTTGCAAAGGGAAGCCCTTTGGAAGCCGCTTTTGACCCGTTAGCTCAGCTGGTAGAGCATCTCCCTTTTAAGGAGAGGGCCGTTGGTTCGAATCCAACACGGGTCACCACTGAAGCCTTTAGCTAAAACGGTTGTTTTAGCTAAAGGCTTTTTTAGGCTCAGACCCCTTCATCTAGTGGCCAAGGATGCCACCCTTTCACGGTGGTCACAGGGGTTCGAATCCCCTAGGGGTCGCCAACCAAGGTCGCTTAGCTCAGTTGGTAGAGCGCTTGCCTTACAAGCAAGTGGTCAGTGGTTCGAGTCCACTAGCGACCACCACGGAGCCGTAGTTCAGTTGGTTAGAATGCCGGCCTGTCACGCCGGAGGTCGCGGGTTCGAGTCCCGTCGGCTCCGCCACTATCTTTTTCTGTACACTATCGATTCGCCCAGTTTAATCCTCTCGAACAGACTCATATCATCGGGTACTTTTTCGGCGTGTCCCAGCAGGAGATAACCGTTAGGCTTCAATATGGAATAAAAAGAGGATATAACCTCGCGCCGCTTTTTGTCGTCAAAATATATGAGCATATTCCTGGAAAAGACAACATCAAAGCTGCCCAACCTTCGAAGAGAGTAGATATCGAGAACGTTCAGTATCTCAAAGCTTAGAGACTCTCTTAAATTCTTCTCTATCTCGTAGCTGTCATTAGAGACTTTTTTAAAGTATCTATTTAGAATATCTTGAGGTATTTTTGCCACGCTTCTGTGTCTGTATACTCCTCTTTTAGCCTTTTCTATCATCGAAGAGTCTATATCTATTCCGACCAGGGAAAAGTCTCTTTTTTTGATTAGGGAACTCTTTTCCATGATATAGATAGCTATCGAATAGAGCTCCTCTCCCGAAGAGCACGGAGCGCTGAGAATATTTATACTCTCGCCCGGTTCTCTAAGCCCGTCCAGTTCGGGCAGAATATGTTCTACGAGCGTATCGAACTGATAGCTCTCTCTAAAAAAGTATGTCTCGTTCACCGTAATAAAGTTGATAAACTCCTGCAGAGTTTTAGAGTCTTTTTCAAAAACCATAGCCGAATAAAAGGCGTTGAAATCTCCGGCGTACCTGCTCTGTTTCAAAAACTCGCCTATTTTTTTGGCATAGATCTTTTCCAGTTTCGAATCGTCGATATAAATACCGGTTTTAAGGGCGATAAAATCCCTTAGTCTCTTTAGATCCCCCTCGTTTACAACAGCCATTTAATTACCCCTATCGTAGCATGGATTATCTTTTGGTTCAAAATTTTCCGAATATATTCTGAAAAATTCGCAGACCGTTTCAATGTTTTTCTCGCTCTCTTGGGCTATTTGGCGCATAAACGATCTAACATAACCGCATTCGCCGTGTTTCAAGAGATACTCCAGATGTCTTCGGCCAATTTTTACGTTTTTAAGCATATCGTTTAAATCGTATCCGCAACAATCCACGATATATATAAAAACCCTAAAGGAGAGATACTCGTTTAAACTAAGCAGCATCTTTTTCAGCAAAAGCGTATCTTGAGATCTTTCACAGCATCTTTTCATTCTCGAAAACAGATACTCTATATACTCTTCGCCACCGGAATCTCCGAACTGGGCGTAGAGATTCTTAAAAAGAAAATAGTACTCCTTGTGATCCACCATATAGTCTATAGCCGAAAGAACGAAATTTTCGGGATGGCCCTTCATATTTTCTATATATACCCTGGCTTCGTCGAACTCCATAAATCTTATCACCTTGCCCTCTGTACCTTTTTTAAGAGCCATTTTTTTCTCCAAATTCGATAATCTTTTTCAGTATCTGATCAAAATCCAGCACCTCACAGGTTCCGCCCCTCAAATAGGCCTCTTTTGGCATTCCGTAAACCGTGGCGCTCTTTTCGCTCTCAGCTATCGTATAGGCTCCGGCTCTCTTTAGAGCCACCATACCGTCAGCACCGTCGTCCCCGATACCGGTCAATAAAACGGCAAGAACTTTCGAGGGGTCCATAACTTCGGCCGCGCTAAAAAACATCTCGTCTACGCTGGGAACGAAAAACCTACCGCTGCTGTTTGGTATCAGTTTGGCCACTATTCCATCTTGATCTTTTCTGAATACTAGATGCTTGCCCCCTTTTCCAATAATCATTCTGCCCGGTTCGAGCCTAAGGCCGCTTTTTGCCTCCAGAACTTCTATATCGGCCAAAGAGTCGAGTCTGCTAGCGAATTTGCCCGTAAAAGTGGTGGGCATATGCTGCACTACGCAAACCGGAAAAGGGTAGCTTTTTGGCAAAGATACGGCAATCGTCTCTATCAGTTTGGGTCCGCCGGTGGAGGCTCCTATCAACACGTATCCGCTCCCCTCTTTCGCCACGAAAGAGTCTTTATAGTCGCAAGAGCCGACCGAAGTCGCCGCGCCGCTTTTTAGAAGCGACACTTTGGATATCTCCATGGCCCATGAAACCTTTTCTCTGAGCTCTTTTTTGATCTTTTCGTGGTCCATTATCTTTATAGAGGGCCCGCCGCTTTTGCTAATATAGGTCAACGCCCCCAACTCCATGGCTTTCATAGCCACTTCGCCTTCGTCCACGGCGTATGAGCTTACGACAATCACTCTCGTGGGTCTGATCTCCATAATACGTTTTAGAGCCTCCAGACCTCCCATACCCGGCATTTCTATATCGAGAGTGATCAGATCGTAGCTTCTCTCTTTTACTTTCTCTATCGCCTCTTCGCCGTCCTTTGCAAAATCTGTCTCAAAACCGATATCCTGCAGCTCTTTAGCCAGAAATCTTCTGGCCAGAGCCGAATCGTCAACTACTAACGCCCTTTTTGCCAATCCTATTCTCCTTGTCTGATATAGTCCACCAACCAACCGCCGTTTACGAGATTGTATACCTTCTCTTTGTAAACTATACTACCTTTAATAAAACTGTTCTGATCGGTAATAAAGATTTTACTGTTAGGAACGTGAAGAATATCGTCTATTTCGGCCACTTTCAGAGCGATTCTATCGTTTTTCGAACCTACTATCAAAACCGTATGATCGTTTGCGGTATCCTTTTTGCCTATGATTTCCGCCAGATTTAGCAGCATATAGCTTTTAGATCCTATTGAGGCTATTCCCTCTATACCGTTTCGTTTCGCTAACGTTTTCGACAAAACGATATCCTCCATCTCGTAAGCGCCCGAAATTCTATCCATAAAGATGGCAAATTCGCTATCTCCGCTGCGTACGATCAAAAACTCTCTGCCCTCTTCGTTTCTATCCGAATGGTCTCTCTTTTTGGAGATCATACCGTATTTTCTTAGAAGCTCCATAACCAGATCTTTGCTGATAATCGACACGATCTCATCATCTTTTACGAAAAACTCCTTGATGTTTTCCGACTCGACCGATTCGTTGATCTCCTCCTCATCCACGTTCTCCACATTGTAGATCTCGTCAACGCTAAGGGCCACGTACCTGTTGCCCTCTTTGAAAACGAAAATATTCTCGCCTTGGACCGTTCCGATTTTGAATAGACGTTTGAGATTGATAACCTTCATTATGCGATTTTTGATCAGAAAGATCCCCTCAACTATCTCCTCCTGCTCGACGAAAGCCCCTTTTTTGGCATCCTCCTTGACCTCTACGAAATTCAAAAGATCCACCTCCACGGCAAATAGCCTCTCGCCCAACTTAAACAGCAGCAGATCCCTCTCGGATCTTTTTGTATTCTCGCCTCGCTCGATCCGAAAATCCTCTTCCTCGCTGCGAAGAGTCGGGATCTCTCCCAAAAAGGCGAAAAACTCCTCCTTTATTATCTCAATAACCTCGTTATCTTCGGAATAGAAAGAGAAACTGTCGCTGGAGTAGTCCTCCTCTTTTATCTCTTTTATAAAGAGGACTTCGTCTACTAAAAGCGCGAATCTTTTACCTTTTACGTTCAGGATCAGCGCGCTGGAGTTTTCAGGGTCGTTTTCCTCCTTTAAACCCAAAATTCTCTTTAGAGACAGAAGAAAATAGAGTTTTCCGGCATGTTCGATCTCGCCGAGTACGTAGTGCGGCATCAGGGCCGTTTCGAAAACCCTCTCTACATCCACTATCCACTCCACTGTGGCCGTATCTACACCAAACAGGGAGTCTCCGACTCTGAAAGTGAGTATATTTCTCATCTCACTCTCCGTCATAATCTTTTAAAATCTGCTCCACTCTAGCGCAATAGGCCTCCATCTCTTTGACCGTTTTTAAAATTTCTTGAGCCGATTTTTTAGAATCCAGAGCGTTTTCATGCGCCAAAACGGCAGCCTCTTCGATCTGCGAAGAGGCTATTTTGCTCTGATCTAAGGCCACATATATCTGTTCTACCGTTCCCAAAGCCCTCTCTACCGCCGCCAGAACCTCCTCGAGACTCTTGGAGTTTTTGTCCAGCTCATAGACCAGTCTTTGAAGCCTCTCTTTTTCGGTACGCTGAGATAAAATCATATTGTTGAGCTCCATAATCATCTGCTCGTTGTTCTCCCATACCACGTCGATAATCTTGACCACTTCGTCCAGATTCTCTTCGGAACTGCTGGCCAGCTCTTTTATATCCTTGCTCACCTCTTTGAATCCCGTTCCCAAATCTCCGGCCCTTTGCGCCTCAACGGAACCGTTTATCGAAAGTGCCGAAATCTGAACGATAGACAGCTCTATTTTTCTGACAGAGTTGTTCAAAGAGTTTATTTTGGATTTAACCAGATTCAGATCCTCAAACAAAGTAGCGGCGTCGCGGCTTTCTTGTTCCAGACTCTCTCCTAGCGAACCGATATGGGATATAACCTCGTCAAACTCCTTTTTTATCCGTTTGATTCTCTCGTTTATAGAATTTAGAAGATCTTTCGACTTTTTGGCCAGCTCCAAAGAATTTCGGGTAGTCTCGAACGAGCGTTTCGCATCCTCTTTGGAAATCAACGCCGCCTCTTCGATTTGCGAAAGAGCCTCTACGATCTGATCCACTGAGCTTTCCAGATCGAAAATGGATCTGTGCAGATTTGCCACTTTCTCCGTTAGCTCATCTATGTTTTTATCTTTCTCGTTCATCAATTCGCTAATAAGTTCCGCGTTTTTGGATACGCCGGAGAAGGTTTCGGTCTGAATGGAAACCGTAGCGCTGATTTCGCTGATGGCGCTGGCGCTCTCTTCGGCGGCGGCCGCTATGGTTTCAGCGCTTGCGTGCATCCTTTCCACCTCTTTGGCAACCTTTTCTATAATCGAAACCGTCTCGACCGTTTCTGAAAGCACCTCCTCTATACGCTCGACGGCTCGGTTCATTTTCGCCGAATCGTCAAAAACCAAAGCGGCGGAATCGCTCATCTGTTTTTTTATTTTGAACATCAGCTCTTTTGTCGAACCGATCTTTTGTTGGGTCTGATTGACGATCTCTTTGATATCAGATACATATTTTGAAGATTTGGCCGCTATCAATCTGATCTCCGAAGCCATAATGGTAAAGCTCTTGCCCTTCTCTTTGGCCCTGGCCGCCTCTATGGCGGCGTTTAGAGCCAACAAAGAGGTCTTTTTGGCAAGTTTGGTAATAAGCCCTACGGCGTCGTCGATCTTTTTAGAGTGTTCAAAGAGGGAACTTGCCATCGTGGCGATCGTCTCGGCCATTTTGGCGGAGTTTTGCATACCCGCCGAACTCTCTTTCATACTTTGTGCGGCCTCCTCAAGAAGAGTTTCGAATTTACCGAGCACCATTGTGATCTTGTTCCCCTCCTCTCTCAAAACAACGGCGCTCTTTTTGATCTGATCCACGGCGCTTAGACTCTCTTCTGCGGCCCCTGCGTTCTCTTCCGCCGCCGCGGCGATCTGTTCCATATTTTCGTTTAGAGCCTCTATAGACTCCAAACCCTCCCTGCTCTTCGCCGCAAGAATTTTGACACTCTCCTCCAGTCCGGTCTGAGGTATTTCCACACTCTCTCTCCCCTCTTGAGCAGATCGAGGTGCGGCAGTTCTCTTTTTAATAAAACCCATAGCGCCTCCTTGAAATTTTAAAAGTGTTGTGCTCTATCTATGGAGGTTGATCTTTTACGATTATCGGTTAAAGGACAATAGGTTTTACTTTCGGGATTTTCTTTATTATAGTGGCTAAATCTTTAAAGCCTATTTAAGCCTGCATGGATCTTCTCTATCGCCTCTTTTGCTCCCATCTTGAGAGAAATGGCTCCCTGGGGCACTTCGTCGTCTTTGGGATTTACTCTGATCAAAGGAGCTCCAAAACCGGCGCTAATACGTTCGGAGATTATTCTGACCGTGGGAACGGAAACGCCGGCTCCCAGTTCCAGTATGGCCAAACTGCCGTGAGCCCCGTTTAAAAAGGCGTCAAACGCCTCTCTTTGGATATTGTGTCTCTTTTCCACCCACTGCCAGTCCCCGAACATCAATATATTGGGTCTGGCGACTCTATCGCAGTGGATACATTTTGGCAGAGGATCGATAGCGCTGAAGTTCTCCTCGTCTATAAGTATATCGTAGTTTGCGGCGCTCCAGATATCATCGCAACAGGGATCGCTGCATTGCAGATAGTGAATCGAGCCGTGTACCTCCTCTATTTTGTTGTGATCGAATCCGGCCTTTTGAAACTGGCCGTCGACGTTCGAGGTAAAGACGAAATATCCCTTTTTCTCGCCGGCTATTTGCAGTAGCTTGAAAAATCCCTCGTGAGGAACGGTTTTTCGATAGAGGTTCAATCTATGGCCGTAAAAAGCCCACGCAAGATGGGGATCGTTTTCGAACCAGTAGGGATTGGCCAGCTCTTCAAAAGAGAGACCCAGTCTGCGCGCCACCGGATAGGCTCTCCAAAAGCCCTCTTTTCCTCTAAAGTCGGGAAGGCCGCTGTCGACCCCCATACCCGCCCCGGCGGTAATC
>JAMONM010000067.1 GCA_027065825.1 Campylobacterales bacterium
GGCAGCGAGCAAAATGATATTGATAGGGATAGAAAAACTGATAGAAGGGGTCGTTCCCTTAAAAGAGGTGGGCGGCGTAATTTCCATCATGGATGTAACGGCGAAAGCATCCCAGATGGGAATTGTGGCGCTGTTTTCTCTGACCGCTTTAATTTCCGTGAATCTTGGAGTTTTGAATCTTTTACCGATCCCGGCGCTTGACGGAGGGCATATCGTATTTAATTTATACGAATGGATTACGAAAAAGGCGCCCAGCGAAGAGGTTTTGTATAGACTTACGTTAGCCGGCTGGGCCGTTTTGATTATGTTAATGGGCCTTGGAATATATAACGACATAAACAGACTGATGGGGGTTTCACATGGATAGAGAGAAGCTGTACGACAACTTTGAAAAAATTATCCAAAGAGTAGAAAGAGCCAGACTGCGAGTTAGCGAATACCACATCGTAAAAATCGTGGCGGCCAGCAAATACGCCTCTGCCGAGGAGATTAGAACCGTCTACGAAATGGGACAGAGAGCGTTCGGCGAAAACAGGGTTCAGGATCTGCAAAAAAAGTCCGAAGCTCTAAACGATCTGCCTATCGAATGGCATTTTATAGGAAGACTCCAAAAGAACAAGATCAACCACCTCATTGATCTAGAACCATTTTTGATGCAGTCGCTGGATTCCTTCGAACTAGCAGCGGAATTGGACAAAAGATTGAAAACCAAAAACAGAACTATGGATTGCCTACTGCAGATAAACAGCTCTTACGAAGAGAGCAAAGCCGGCGTCTTTCCGGAAAAGGCCTACGAAGAGTATCTTAAAATCAAAGAGAACTGCTCCAATATAGATCTAAAAGGAGTCATGACCATCGGCGCTCACTCGGAGAACCGAGATGAGATAAAAAAGAGCTTTACCCTCACCTACGAACTATTCGAAAAACTAAAACCGCACGGCGCCAAAATATGTTCGATGGGCATGAGCCACGATTTCGAGCTGGCGATCGAATGCGGCTCAAACATGGTTAGGATAGGTTCAGGATTTTTCGGTTGATCAGCACGCCGGCGGTTCCGTATCGCAGGAGCCGCGGCAATACCTCTCTTCCAACCGCGAGAGCTCCTGTTTCATCTCGGTAAGTATCAGCTCCGCGGCAAGAGACTCGTCCATTTCGGGAATATCCAACCCGTATCTAGAAAGCCACTTCTCAAACAGAGATTCCAAATCCGCCCTGATCTCCTTGCCGTATTTGCAATCCTCTTTGAATTCCGACCTCATTTTTCACTCCTTGAGTTTTCTATGCGCTATCTCTTCCAACAGCACTGTAGCATAACTGCCCTTAGGCAAAAAGAATCTCAACTCCATCCAGGCATTCGACTCGTCATATTCGCATCTAATCTCCTGCGGATATATCCACGCGAATCTTCTGTCGCCGAACTCCTCTATCCTTTCGTCGTCAAACTCTCTCTCTATAGCTCGGGCCAACTTAGTCGCTCTTTTGGTCTTTTTGCCCGGCAGCAGACCGGTAACGGTAATATCGCGATTTTGAAAACGAACAGCCTCAACTTCGGCCTCTTGGGCTTCAAACAGTTTTCCAAAGGGGTAATGAGAGAGTATATCTCCGGGAAAAATCTTGAAAAACTGTGGCTGATTTTTTATGACTTTCAAATCCTCGCGCGAAAAGTCCAAAACCATGCTCAGCTCTTTTTCCGAAAACGAAGAGCAGAGTTTCGATATCTCCACCCTTTTGGAGAGCCAGTTGTTAAATAGCATGCTCTGGTATGCGTTAATCAAAAAACGACGCTTTTTCCTCTCTTTGACGTAATGACTCTTTTTTACCAGCGCTTCGCCGAGTATATAGTTTTTTTCGTCGTTTCCGAATCTTTGGTATCCAAAATAGTTGGGCATACCGACCTTTTGCAGGGTTAAGGCTACGTTTTCTATCTTTTTTGCCTCTATCGGCATAACCTTTTTGAGTCTGATAAAAAAACGGTTGCCTTTTAGATGTCCTATTTTAATCTTGTTCTTGTGTCTGGTAATATCTATGATTTTTATCAGCTCGTGTTCAAAACTTTCGATCTCTTTTTGGAACTTTTTATGAACGGAGATATACTGGTAGGTCAAAGCGTTCTTGTCTTTCAAACCTGCGTAACCGATATCCTTTAGCTTTATCCCGACTCTTTCGCTGAATATCTTTAGCATATCCCAGGTTGTCAAACCCTTTTTCCTAACCTTCAAGATCAGATGTTCCCCCTCCCCGCTAAATTCGTACAGAGGCACCTCCTCCACGACAAAAGTCGAGGGAGACTGCCTAAAATGAAAATTTATGGGGGAATGATCTAAAAAGAAGAGTCTCTCCATTACGCTCCCTAAACTAAATATATCGCGAATATCTTGGCGCTATCTTCTGTTTTTAAAGTGATGTTTAGGACAGATAGCCGGCATTTTGCCCCTAACGGCCTCGCCAAAAACTGTAACTTTCGTCCTGGTGGAAGCGGCAATTTTGGATATGGCACGAAGATCTTTGGGATCAAAGGCAAAAAGTATCTCATACTCTTCCCCGCTACAACCCGCGTCAGATTTTACGTCGATAAGCATTTTAACGCCCAACGAGTTGCTCTTTAGCATCTTTCTCAAATCCTCGAAAAGACCGTCGCTTATATCCATAGCAGCTTTTAAGTATCTGGCCGCCTTTGCGACAAATTTGTCTCTCAGGACCGGTTTTTTAAAACGAGAACCGCTCTTTAGCCGACGGCCTCTGAGAGCTCTTTTGAGCTCTTTGGCGCTCTCCCCTAGGGTGCCGGTATAAGCCAACAGATATCCCGGCTTTATTCCTGTACGAAAAATGGGCCGCTTTGTTTCGGAAACCAGCGTAATACTAACGGAGATTTTCGAATCTGACACCGTATCGCCGCCGATAACCTCCACGCCGTAAAGATCCGCGCACTCCAAAACGCCTCTGGCCAGCTCACGCATCTCAAAAGGAGAAATATCTCCGGGCATGCCTACGCACAACAGGGCCAAACGGGGATCGGCGTTCATTGCGATCGCGTCCGAAATATTGACCGCCATAGCCTTATATCCAATCTCGTACGGGCTCATCCACTCTCTTTTGAAATGTACGTTTTCCACAAACATATCTGCGCTGTACACCCTATCGCCAACAACCGCGGCATCGTCACCGATCGCTTTACTATTAAACAAACTTATAAAAAAAGACTCTTTGTCCACAGCCGACCTCGCCCGTTTTGATAAGTATTGTAACAAAGCCCCACTTAAAAAAGATCTTCCCAAATCTTTTAATTTTATTTATTTTACAAAATGGTATAATCAAAAAAATTTCATCATAAGGGACTTCTATATGGAAATACCTGTAATCAAAAAAGATGTGATTATAGTGGGAGCCGGACTGGCCGGATGCGCAGCGGCCAGAGAGCTCAAAAAGAGCGGGAAGGACGTTCTCGTTCTGACGAAACTGCATCCTCTCAGAAGTCACTCCGGAGCGGCCCAGGGGGGAGTAAACGCGGCCCTCTCTTCGGATGACGATATTGAGCTGCATATTTTCGATACCGTCAAAGGGAGCGACTACCTCGCCGACCAGGACGCCGTAGAACTAATGTGCTCCAAAGCCCCGGAAACTATCAGATGGATAGAGAGAATGGGAGCCGCATTCAGCAGAAACGAAGACGGAACCATCGCCCAAAGACCGTTTGGCGGACAGAGCAAACCCAGAGCCTGTTTCGCCAAGGACAGAACCGGATTGACTCTTTTGCAGACAATATACGAGCAGGCCTTTAGAGAAGGCGTCGAGTTCTGGGACGAATGGTATGTGGCCGATCTCCTATATAAAGACGGAAAGGCGTACGGCGTCGTCGCCTACAATCTCAGAGATTCAAAACCGGCCATATTCAACGCCAAAGCGGTTATGTTCGCCACGGGCGGATACGCCAGAGCCTTTAAAATCAACTCGAACGCTCACGCGAACACGGGAGACGGATTAAGTATTTTCGCCAGACACGGGCTACCTCTGGAGGATATGGAGTTTGTTCAGTTCCACCCCTCGGGACTGGCCGGCAGCGGTATTTTGATCAGTGAAGCCGCCAGAGGAGAAGGCGGAAAACTCTACAACAGCGAAGGCGAAAGATTTATGGAGAAGTACGCCCCGGAAAAGATGGAACTGGCTCCGAGGGACGTCGTCTCCAGAGCCATAGCGAACGAAATTAGAGAAGGCAGAGGAGTAGGACCCGATAAAATGGCCGTATATCTGGATCTGACTCATCTCGGCGAAGAGAAGATTATGGAAAGACTTCCCGAACTAAGGGACCTGGCTATAACTTTTCTCGGCCAGGACATGGTAAAAGAACCGATTATGATAACCGTTACCGCCCACTACTCCATGGGAGGAATTCCGGTGGATATCGACGGACACGTTAGAAAGAGCGCCGACTCTTTTGTCGAAGGCCTTTACGCCGCCGGCGAATGCGCCTGCGTCAGCGTGCACGGAGCCAACAGACTGGGAGCAAACTCCTTGCTCGAAGCTCTGTTCTTCGGAAGACACGTGGGTGAGACCATATCCAAAGAGGTCGACTCTCTGGAGCTGATTAGCGCAAACGAAGAGGAAGCCAAAAATATGTTAAACGAAATGGAGTTTATACTCAAAAACAACGGAAACGAGTCTACGGCATCTCTTAGACAGGAGCTCCAGGACAGTATGTTCGAAAACGCCGGAGTCTTCAGAACTCACGACTCTTTGACGAAACAAAAAGAGAAGCTAAAAGAGCTTAGAGCCAGATTCAAAAACATCAGAATAGACGACAAATCCAAAACATTCAACACCGACCTCCAAGAGGCGATAGAGCTTGGACATATGCTCGATTACGCCACTTTCATCGTGGAAGGGGCCATAGCCAGAAAAGAGTCCAGAGGCGCCCATTATCGCGAAGACTTTCCATCCAGAGACGACGAAAACTTTCTCAAACACACACTAGCCTACATGGACGAGGAAGGAAACGTCTCCATTGAATATATGGACGTCAAGATAGACAAGTTCCAACCCCAAGAAAGAAAATATTAAGGATTTGGCATGGAAAAGACTAAAGTTACTCTAAACGTTTTCAGATTCAACGCCGAAACCGACTACCTGCCCCACTACGATACGATAGAAATGGAGGTCTCAAAAGACGAAGTCGTACTAGACGTCCTCAATAGAATAAAATGGGAGCATGACGGCAGTTTTACCTATAGAAGAAGCTGTAGACACGGTATCTGCGGCAGCTGCGCCATTAAAGTAAACGGCAGAAGCACTCTCGCCTGCAAAGAGAGAATGGTGGACATGATAGAGCTTTTCGGAAACGAGTTGACTTTCGATCCTGTCTCCAGAAGTAGAGCCATCAAAGATATGGTGGTAGACAAGAGCGATTTCTGGAAAAAACACGATTCCGTAATTCCCTATCTCAAAGCCGACATCGACGAACATCCCGAGAGCGAAAACATAGTGCCGCCGCAAGAAGCGGAAAAACTCGAAGAGGCCGACTACTGTATCCAATGCGGCTGCTGCTATTACGCCTGTCCGGTAGTAAACGAGGCAAACGAAGACTATTTCGGCCCGGCCGCTTTGGTAAAAGCCTATAGATTCACATCCGATTCGAGAGATTCGGCTAAAAAAGAGAGACTACAAATCGTCGACAAACTCTCCGTCGGAGTGTGGGACTGCGTAAAATGCTTTGAGTGTACTCAGGCATGTCCGAAAGAGCTCGATCCAATGAGCAAGATCACGAAACTTCACAACCAGCTCTTCGAAGAGGGCGTGGCCGAAAACAACGTAGCCAGCAGACACGCTGTAGGATTTAAAAAGTCCATCGAAAAACACGGTTTACTCGATGAGGGTATGCTCGTCGCGTACAGCGAGGGCTGCGCGGTATTCAAACACGTACCCGAAGCCTTGGCAATGTGGAAAAAGGGCAAAATAGTCATGCCGTGGGATATGCCTAAATCCAAAAATCTTGATGAAATCAAGAAACTGATCAAAATATCTTCGACAGCAAAATTTTAACAAGGATAGAAGATGAGCCTAAAATACGCACTCTACACAGGATGTACCGCCAGAGAGAGTACGCCCGAACTCTTAAAATCAACAATGGCGGTAGCCGAAAAACTGGGAATAGAACTTGTACTGCTGGATGAGGCCAGCTGCTGCGGTGCCAGCCATCTTCAGGATTTTGACGATTTTCTCTCTCTGGTCCTAAACGCCAGAAACATATGCTATGCCGAAAAACTGGAACTACCTATGATAACGATCTGTAATACCTGCCAGTTGAACACGGCGCTAACGAAAAAGAGACTGGACGAAAATCCCGAACTCAAAGAGAGAGTAAACGAAAAACTGGGAGAAGTGGGACTGGAATACAGGGGTACTGTCAGCGTCAGGCACTTTTTGTACGCGCTGATCGAGGACTACGGACTGGAAAATATCAAAAAGAAGGTAACCAGACCTCTTAGCACCATAAATATAGCCCCATTTTACGGCTGTCACAACATTAGACCCTCGGAACTGCACCACCACTTTAACAGAACAAAAGAGTCTCCGTATATGCCCACGAGTCTGGACGATCTGATAGAAGCTCTAGAAGGCAACAGCGTAGATTACGAACATAAAAACAGATGCTGCGGATTCCATGTGGATCTCCAGGCCCCGAAAACAGCAAATAGACTTAGCGGAAACGCCCTGGTGGACGCGATCGACAACAACGCAGACGTCATGGTCACTCCCTGCCCGCTTTGCCACTTGAATCTTGACGTAAAACAGCATGCCGCCGCCAAAGAGGTGGGCAGAGAAATCAATCTGCCGGTTCTTCATCTGCCGCAGCTAATAGGCCTCGCACTCGGTTGCACTCCGGAAGAGCTCGGTCTAAACCATAACGTAACCGATGTTACGTTGGTATAGGTTTTTTCCTATACCGGGCTCTTAAATTTTTTTAAATAAGAGTAAATTTATCCTATTTTAATCTTTGAACTGTTAGAATAACTCGTAACAAAAAAATGACAAGGAGGCCAAAATGCCAACAATCAACAGATACGTAGATATAAGCGAAGTAGAAAGAGAGTCTAAAAAAGATTACATAGACAGACACTCTCCTTTTGTTCACTGCGAAAACAGCGCAAAAAAAGGCGAAAAGTTCAAAGTCAAGGTCAAAGTGGGCGAAGAGTATTCACACCCGGACGATTTCGATCACTATATAGCCTACGTTCAACTTTGGGACGGAGAGAGACTGCTCGGCCAGGCCACTTTCACTCCAGGAACTCTAGGTAACGAAAAGAGCCAAGTAGAAGTAGACTTTTACATCATCCCTACGAAAAATCTAAAACTTACGGCTATGAGCTACTGCACTAAACATGGATTGTGGGAGAGCGATCCGGTGGAAGTTAGCGTAAGCTAACTTTTCGCCGTGGGCGTTCTCGCCCCTTTTAATCGCTTTATAACCTCTTTTTGGTTAATATCTACTATATGAAAAAAAGAGTCCTTAAAAATCTATACCTCTTAAAATGGCTGGGATACGAATATATAGATCCCATATCGTTTAATTCCACAGAGAACGAAATCTCCTTGCCGAACGATCTGACTAAACTGCGAGAGCTGGTACTGCAGTGTCATTTGTGTTCACTCTCAAAAACCAGAAAAAACGTGGTCTTCGGAGAAGGCGACAAAAACGCCGAATTGATGTTCGTCGGAGAGGGACCTGGCGCTACCGAAGACGAAACCGGCAGACCTTTCGTCGGTAGGGCCGGTCAGCTTTTAACCAAGATGATAGAAAACGTTCTCGAAATTTCCAGAGAGAGCGTCTATATAGCCAACATAGTAAAATGCAGACCGCCGAACAACAGAGTTCCCACAGAGGAGGAGGCTCAAACCTGCATACCCTATCTAAAAAAACAGATAGAGCTGGTCAATCCCAGAATACTGGTGGCCCTAGGCAGTACCAGTTATAGATATCTAACCGGCGACACCACCCCTATTTCAAAAATTAGAGGAGAAATAGTAAAATATCAAAACAGATTATTGATACCTACGTATCATCCGAGCTTTCTGCTCAGAAATCCATCAAAGAAAAAAGAGGTCTATATGGACCTTTTAAAGATCAAGAGAGTATTATGGCAAAAGTTATAGCGACCGTTTTTTTATTTATTATTACCATAACGGCTTACGGGAAAAGTTTTTTAATCTCCCCCTTGCCATTACCAAAAACCATAGTGTTAAATATAGAGACAAAAGAGTGCGACGAAGAGACCATGTGGGAATATCTGGACAAGGGAGAGATTTTCTCTTTTCTCTCATTGGCAACAACCTGCCCTATGGACGAGGAACTAAAACAGGAATACCGGTTATATTCCGCCATGTTTCAAATCTCTAGACCATTATCGAGCGAAGGATTGGCGATAGCTATCCTCTCTCCTATCAATAAAATCGGAAAGTATTCCTCCACTACGACCAAATCGGTAATCTCATACCTTTTATACAAAAAGATCCCTTTTAACATAAAGATGTTTCCTTTAGAGGACGAGGAGAGAGAGACCTTGAAAAAGAGCATAGAACTGATAGAGGAGGAGGGATTTAGATACGTTATAGCGCCTCTAACCGGCAAAGGCGCAAAAACTCTTTTCGAAATAGAAACCGATTTGAAAATATATCTTCCTACGATAAACTCCTCGATTGTAGCAGATATAGAAAGGGAAAACTCACCGATCTTCGGTGGAATCGATTACGAAAGACAGATTGAAGAACTTCTTGGATTCACTTCGGAAAAAATAGCGATTTTTTACGACGGGCGATCCTCTTTGGCCGAGCGCTTAACCGAAATGATCGAGACGAAAGCCAATCCCAAAAAAGTTAAGATATACAGATTGACGAAAGAGAGCTATAATTTAAAAAGATACTTTTACCAAAATAGCGATCTTAACGCCAGCGACATATTTTTGAACACTCCGATAGTTAAAAGCGCTCTTATTCTGTCGCAATTGACTCTGTTTGATCTGGAACCGCCCAACATTCTATCCACCCAGATAAACTACAACCCTTTGCTGTTTACGCTAACGCAACCTAAAGATAGAAAGAATCTGATAATAGCTAACTCCATAAACAGCTCTCACCATCTTTTGTCGGAATTCAATTCGCTTTTGAACAACGATATGGAGTTTAACTGGATCAATTACTCCACATCTATCGGAGCCGACTTATTCTATCACGATCTAACGGCAGAAGCACGAGAATTCGACGAAGAGCTAAAAGAGTCACAGATAATATATACTATTACCCTTCAAAGAGCCTTAAAAGGAGGTTTTGTTCCGGTTATGTTTCTAAACGAAATAGATCGAGAAACTCCCGGGGAATTATAGACGGTTTTCCCTTGCATAAAAAGGCCAGTTTGATTTTCATGGAAAATATTGTCTTTTTATCTTTTTTTATCTCCTGTTTCAATATGAGATAGACTTTCCCAATGCGCTCCGGTTGGGTAGATACTTCTAAAATATCTCCCAGCTCCGCACTGCCTTTGTAATCGGCTTCGACTTTGGAGACTACAAAGTGGCACTCCCCCTTTTGCGGTTTGGCTCCGGCTTGAAAAAAGATCTCGCTTCTGGCCCTCTCGCAAAATTTGAAGTAGTTCGCGTAATAAACTATTCCCTCCGCATCGGTGTCTTCGTAATAGACCCTTAT
>JAMONM010000068.1 GCA_027065825.1 Campylobacterales bacterium
GAGGAGTATGAAGTCGATCCGCGCACTATCCAGCGCTATTTCAACAAGTACCTCAAAGATGCGGGCTTTCCTCTCAAAAAGATTGGTAGACGCTGGGCGCTAGATAAAGAGCGTTTAGGACTCATCGAAGATGAAGAGAGCAGGCTCGCTTTGGAAGCGTTGGAAGAGATAGCCAAAAAGATGGGAAGCGACTTCTACCACAAAGTGCGTCCTTATTTCAAAAAACTCCACACAGCTCCTTTTAACCCTTTCTATACCAAGCTGGATATGGAAGATCTTAGTGACAAAATGGATGAGATCGCACTGCTTGAAGAGGGGATCAAAGAAAGACGCATAATTACTTGTGATTACCAGTTTGAGGAAAAAATAGCCAAAGATATCACGCTCAAACCTGTGCGTATTGCCAATTTTGAGGGCTACTGGTATCTGCTGGCACTCGATGCTAGAAACGACATTTTCAAAAAATACTACCTCAAGCACCTAACAAACGTTAAATTACTCGATGAAACCTTTACGATAGATGGAGATCTGCAAAAAAGGATCCACAGTGCCATCAACGTCTGGTTCGATCCGGATGCCGAGACTATCGAAGTAGTGCTTTTTGCAGACAGAATTGCGGCCAAATATCTCAAACGCCGTCCCCTCTCTCCAACTATGCATATCAGTGGCGAAGATAGTGACGGCAGCTGTGAGGTGCGACTTACTATTACCAACGATATGGAGATCATTCCTTTTATCAAACAGTGGATGCCGCATATTCTCATCATAGAGCCAAAATGGATAAAAAAAAGAATCGAAAGTGAAATAAAAAAGTTTTTAAAATTATTGCAAACTATTTAAAAATTAAAACGTAACAATTTTATATTAAAGACAAAGAAAGGATCTTATCCCCTCTTTGGCCCTCAAAAATCTTTTAAAATTCTCTTCAAAACTACTTATTTGAGGATAAACGTTTCTGAACCGAAGCCACTTTCTGTTTGAGCCGGTTCTTTTTCGCCGGCCTGATATCGAATTTAACGACACTGTAAACTCTTTTGGATCCCTTTTTTTCCAAAGCTTCGTACATTTTCGGAATCAACGCCGTTAATTCCGAGAGAGTTTCGGCTTCGATGATAGTCGCCATAGGAGTAAGCTGATAATCGAGGCCGCTGTTTTTGATTACTTTTAAAACCTCCGCCACGTATTCGCTTTTACTCTCGCCCACGTCCGTAGGAAACATGGCTATTTCCATCAAAACGCTCATTGTCTCTCCTTTTTGAATATAATAGTTTAAGAGCTATTTTATCCAAGATGGCAATCCAAAAAAAGGATTTTACGGTGAGACTGGAAAAAATTACCCCCTTTATGGTAATGGAGATACTAAAAGAGTCATCTAGATTGCCTGATACGATCCATTTCGAAATAGGACAGCCGGATCTGCCGCCTCCTCCCGATGTGGAAAAGATGATCCAAAAAGCTCTAAAGAGCGGTATTTTCGGCTATACCGAAAGCGGAGGACTATACGACCTTAAAAACAAAATATCGCGGTTTTACAGAGACTTTTTCAACGTAAAAGTCCCTATCGAAAGAATAATTATCACTCCCGGCAGCAGCGGAGCTTTTACGCTGATTTTCTCTTTGGCTCTCGATTATGGAGAAAAGCTGGCTCTTTGCGATCCAGGTTACCCCTCGTATAAAAATATCGCGTATGTGCTGAATATTGACCCGGTTTTTATAAAAACCGGTCCCGAAAATAGATTCAACCTCACTCCCGAACTGCTCCTAAACAAAGATTTCAAAACCCTGTGCATATCAAACCCCTCAAATCCTACCGGTTCGGCCTACACTCCAAAGGAGATAAAAAAGTTATATGAGTATTTAAAATCGGTCGATAAAAAATTTATAGTGGACGAACTATACCAGGGGCTGATTTACGATAGTGAACCTTTCAGCGCTCTCGCTATCAGCGAGGAGATATTCGTTGTGGGCGGTTTCTCCAAATTTTTCTGCATGCCCGGTTT
>JAMONM010000069.1 GCA_027065825.1 Campylobacterales bacterium
CCCGCTTTTTAGGTATAGATATCGTATGGCTGCACGGGGCCGGCCATATAAACGAAAAGAGCGGTTACGGAGAGTGGCCGTGGGTTTTGAACTGGTGCAGGAGAGAGGTTTGAGCGGAGCGATTTTGAGTATAGAAAGCAGCTGTGACGATAGCTCCGTAGCCGTTACGGACATAGAGACAAAAAGGGTACTTTTTCACAAAAAGATATCCCAAGAGAGCGATCACGCCCTATACGGCGGAGTGGTTCCCGAACTGGCCAGTAGGCTGCATGCGGTGGCCCTTCCTTCGATTTTGGAGCGGTGTCGAGAGTTTTTCGGCTCTTTAAAAGCGGTTGCGGTCACCAGCGAGCCGGGCTTGTCGGTGACCCTTATGGAGGGGGTCGCGATGGCTCAGGCACTGGCAATATCTATGAATCTGCCTCTTATCGGCGTAAACCATCTGGTGGGTCATGTCTACTCTTTGTTCATAGAATCCGAATCGGTTTTTCCTCTGACGGTGTTGCTGGTATCAGGTGGACATACGATGATAATGGAGGTTTACGACTACAATGAGGTGAAGGTTCTGGCCTCCACTTTGGACGACAGCTTCGGGGAGAGTTTCGACAAGGTAGCCAAAATGATGGGTTTGGGGTATCCGGGAGGTCCGCTTATAGAAGAGCTGGCCAAAAAAGGGGATCCGTACAGATTCTCTTTTCCAGTTCCGCTGAAAAACTCCAAAAAGATAGCCTTTAGCTATTCGGGCCTAAAAAACGCGGTGAGAATAGCTATAGAGAAGTCAGAAGGATCAAAAGAGCTCGCTCCCCATATAGCCGCCTCCTTTCAACGGGCCGCTATCGAACATCTGGTGGATAAAAGCGTAAAAATACTTGATCTTAAAAAACCGGAAAGATTTGCGATAGTGGGCGGAGCCAGCGCCAATATGCAACTAAGGGACGCCTTTTTGAGAGAGTGCGATACAAGAGGCATAGAGCTTCTTTTCGCACCGCTGGAATACTGCAGCGACAATGCGGTTATGATCGGCAGAGCCGCAATCGACGGATATAAAAAAGCCCTTTTCACTCCTGCTACAAAACTCAAAGCCAATCCTAAAAGTACAATTTTTGGCGATGCTTAGCGTGTAGATTCGTAACATCGATATAGATCTTTTACGCAAATTCTGTAGAGATATCGGCTCTTATCGTATGGCGTATCGTATGATTAAAATAGAGCGGACGCCCCGATAAAGGGGATTGCGGACAAAGAGGCGAGGCTTTGGAAGCTTAACGTTTTCTTAGAAAAACCGCTCATATTTTAATTAAGATAAAATTTATCCGAATTAGTTATAATTTTGTTACTGGTTTAACCACCGTTAGACTGAAAATCAAATCCAACAAGGAGAAAAACAATGGCAACAGTAACACTTAAAGGCAACGAAGTAAAACTGAGCGGCAACGAAGTTAACGTAGGAGACAAAGCTCCAGAGGCGACAGTGGTAACTACCGATCTGTCTGAGAAGAAAGTGGGCGGAGCTCAAGACAAAGTTCAAATGATAGTAGTCGTTCCGTCTTTGGACACTCCTGTGTGCGCCACCGAAACTAGAAAGTTCAACCAAGAGGCTTCAAATATAGAAGGCGTTGACGTAACGGTGGTCTCTATGGACCTTCCGTTTGCGAGCAAAAGATTCTGCTCCACCGAAGGGGTAGAGAATCTTACGGTTGCTTCCGATTACAGAAACAGAGATTTCGGCGAAAAATACGGTGTTGTTATAGCCGAAGGTCCTCTTACCGGAATATTGGCCAGAGCCATATTTATAATCGACAGAAACGGAAACGTTGTCTATAAGCAGTTGGTTCCTGAAATTACAGAAGAGCCAAACTACGACGAGGCTTTGGAAGCCGCCAAAAAAGCGGCCAACGCGTAAGCGGAGGGACTTTTTCCCTCTGCTATATAGGGGGAGGGGGTTTTCCCCCTTTTAAACTATGATG
>JAMONM010000070.1 GCA_027065825.1 Campylobacterales bacterium
TCCTACCGACGCCGAGATTTTTGTAGAGTGCGAAAAGTGCAAATACGGGGCTGTCGACGCCTATACCTACAAAATTTCCGGAGAGATAGGAGCCCGCCAAGAGATTACCGTTAGAGCGAGCTACTCTCTGCCGCTGAATAGATGACGAAAAAATTCCGGTTTAATTGACTTTTTTCGCCAAAAGGGGTATACTTATGTCATGATAATGTCACATTATAATTTTTATAAATTCTTTTTATAAAGAGAGGTAATGAATTACGCCTATTTAAGGACGCAAAACGGCCGTTTTTCTCTCGTGGATCAGGAGATAGGCATAGAGTCCCACGCAAAGAGGCTATGCGCCGTCATAAAAGAGAAAAAGGTGGAGACATCTTCGTATGGAATCTTGTTGGAAAAGAGGAAAGATTTTATAGAGTTTATACATTCTCTAAAAAGCGGCGATCTGCTCTTTGTGTACGATCTGTCGTTGTTTTCCCATAGGATTGGGGAACTCGTCAGGATTGTAAACTGTATTTTAAAAAGCGGCGCCGAGATCTGTATAAGCAGATTCGATATAAAAATTAATTATAATACGCCTACCGAGACGACGCTAAAACTTCTCAACGAAGTCAGAGAAAACTGCAGCAGGTCCAGGAACAGAGGTTTGGGAAGACCGAGGGGAACTCTTTCCAGATCGAAATACGACGTGTACAAAAAAAGGATTTTAGAGTGTCTAAAGGAGGGAAAAAGTGTTGCCCAAATAGCCAAGGAGTTGAACGTGAGCAGATCTTCTTTGAGAGACTATATAAACTCGAGGAACCTCAAAGATCTGGCGGCGGGTCCCGCGGAGGTGAAGAGGGAGGGAGAACTCTTCGTTATACCGAATATCGAATGTAAAATAGAAAAAAAAGGATAAGGAATGGCTACAGCGACGGCGGAAGTTAATCAAAAAAACTCCAAAGCCAAGGAGTATCTCAAAAACTGGATTCCATACCGTTACAAAAGATACGTTTTTTTCGGTATCGTAACGGTGGTTTCACTGGTTTTGCCGTGGATCAAGATCGACGGCAATCACTTTTTTCTACTGAATTTCGACCATAAACAGCTCCATCTGTTTTTCGTCAGATTCGATATGCAAGAGCTGTACTTGATGCCCTTTTTGTTGTGGATTCTGTTTTTCGGGATCTTCTTTTTAACCACCTTGGGTGGAAGGGTATGGTGCGGCTGGAGCTGCCCCCAGACGATATTTAGGGTTATCTATCGAGATTTGATAGAGACCAAGCTGCTCCATCTTAGAAAGAGAATATCCAACAAACAGATCGAGCCAGATATGAGCAAGTTCGAAAACAAGGTCAAAAAAGGCGTCGCGATTCTGATCTGGTCCATTCTCTCTTTCGTAGCCGCGGCCAACTTTTTATGGTATTTCGTTCCTCCTGAGGAGTTTTTCCAGTATATCCAAAACCCTTCGGAACATACTATATTGATGGGATTTTGGATAGGACTGGCTCTGTTTTTGATAGCCGACGTGGTTTTTATGCAGGAGAATTTCTGTATCTATATCTGTCCATATGCCAGGGTACAGTCGGTACTCTACGACGAAGACACCTTTCAGACCGTTTACGACTATAAAAGAGGGGGCAGAATCTACGACGAACACGGCCATTTGCTGGTAAAGAAAAAGGAGGATCTACTGGCTCAGAATAAAGACGCGGAGTGTACGCTCTGTCAATCCTGCGTCAAAGTCTGTCCCACGCATATAGACATCAGAAAAGGTATGCAGCTTGAGTGTATCAACTGTCTGGAATGTGCCGACGCGTGTACCAAGGTTATGGGGGCTCTGGGAAAAGAGAGCCTCGTTAGATGGACCAGTTATCACGCTCTGGAGAGCGGGGAGAAGACGAGGGTTTTCAGATTCAAGATAGTGGCTTATATAGTGATGCTGGTTTTGGCGTTCGTGGCTCTGTTCTATATGGGAAGCAAAAAAGAGCTTATGCTGCTGAACATCAACAGAACCTCCCAGCTGTACAAGATTGAGCCAGACGGCAGGGTGAAAAACGCATACGTCTTTTTGTTCCAAAATACCCAAAACGAAAAACATAAATACTATTTTGAGATTCTGGATAACAAAGATATAAAAATCGACAGACCGAAAAAACCCTTTGACGTTATTCCCGGCAAAAAAGTCAAAAAGGTTGTAATTCTCTATACGGATAAAGTTCTGGTAAAAGACACCAAAAAAGATACTCCGATACCGATCACTATTAGGGCCTACGCGGTCGACGATCCCGAGATTTCGGTTACGCGAAAGACAATTTTTGTGTTTCCAAGATACGACATATATCAGAAAAAGAGCAAAGAGGGACAAAAGTGAAAGAGGGTTTTGACGAAAACGGAGAGCCTACCCTCACAGAGCTGGATGACTATAAGGGAACCCATTCCGCGGAAAAAAGAAGAGTTATCAGATGGGTTATAGTCAGCGGCCTGGTTTTGGGCGTTTTTTACGCGATGGCGAGATACTATTTTTGGAACGCCGGAGAAGAGGAGCTAAACATTGTGCAAAGCCAAAAGATAATAGCCTATTAGGAGTTCCGGTATGAAAAGAGTTTTGATTTTGGGGGGAGGCTTCGCCGGAGTCGAAGCCGCCATCGAGGCTACAAAGGCCGGATACGAGGTGGATCTGGTGTCGCCCAGATCCTATATGTATATCTACCCTATATCTATTTGGGTTCCTTTCGAAAAGGCCGATTTCGACAGCTTGTGTATTTCGATGGAGGAGCTGGCTTCGGTTTACGGCTTTAACTGGATTAGCGACGAGATAGTTTCCATAGATGCCAAAAAGGCTTCTGCGACCGGCAAAAAGAGAGAATACGGGGGGGATTACATTATTGTCGCGTTCGGCGCCTCTAAGCTCGAAAGCGTAAAGAAAGAGAATTTTTTATCAATATGCAGCGAGCCGGGCGAAATTCTAAAGATAAAAGAGGCGATAAAAAAGCTTATTGAAAAAGGCGAAGGCAAAATAGCGGTAGGTTTTGGCGGAAATCCGAAAGACACCACCGCCGTCAGAGGAGGCCCGGCTTTCGAATTTGTTTTTAACCTGCACAACTATCTCAAAAAGCTGGGAATCAGAGACAGGTTTGAACTGACCTTTTTCGCGCCCATGAAGGAGCCTGGAAAGAGACTCGGGCCGCAGGCTCTGAAAATGATGGATATGTTTTTTAACAGACTGCATATAAAGAGGGTGTTTGGTAAAAAGATAAAAAGCTTCGAACCGGAAGGGGTCCTTTTTGAAGACGACCGGCTGCTCGAATCCGATTTTACGATGTTCATTCCGGCTTTGACCGGCCATCGGGCGGCAAAAAACGGCGATCTTCCTCTGAGTGACTCCGGATTTATCCTGGTGGATAAATGGTGCAGGGTCCAAGGCTACGAAAATATCTACGCGGCTGGCGACTGCGCCTATTTGGAGGGGCCGGCCTGGAGGGCCAAACAGGGTCATATAGCCGAAGTCATGGCCAAAAACGCGGTTCATAACATAGCCGTATTTTCCGGAGAAAAGCGCGGCAAGCCAAAAAGCTATCTTGAGCATCTAAACATTATGTGCGTAATGGACAGCGGCGACGGAGCGGCTTTTGTATATAGGGACGACAAAAGAGGGGTAATGGTTCCCATGCCCGTAGTGGGACACTGGCTCAAAAAGGGATGGGGATGGTACTGCAAAAACTCAAAACTCAATAAAATTCCCAGGATACCGGGGCTTTGAGCTGTAAAAACGTATAGGGGCCGGCGGTGCGAAAAGTGGTACCTGCTCCTTTGTGGCTCCTTCTAGCCGCTTTTTTTATCGCTTCGTGCTCTAACGGAATCTACAAAGAAAATCGTCTGGGCAAAACTAAACCGGAGTGCCTATTTATAGACGACGAGAGAGAGTGGGTGCAAAAAATAGCCAAAAAGATCGTAAAGAATCGTATATGTAAAGATACCCAATGGCGTCTTGTGGTAATATCCCCTAAAGGCTCTTCGTGCTCTTCGGTTCTTGTAAAATCGACAGGCAGCGATATAGACTCCTATGTGAGAATAGAGCTGCGTCGCGGGGATATGACGCTGTATAAAATACAGAAGGACTTCAAAGGGGACATGGCTCCAGAAGTTTTAAAAGAGTTGATGAGCGCTCTTAAAGAGGATATTTTTTGAACACTCTAAAAATTTCGGTAATAAAAGAGCGCAGAAAAAGCATAAGGGCCTTTTTCGATGGAGACAATATAGTTATTAAAGCTCCTTCGTTCGTCTCAAAGGGAATAATAGAGAGTTTCATAAACGAAAACGGCGGCTTTTTTTTGAAGGTGATCGAAGCAAAAAGAGAGCTAAAAAAGGGGGTTTTGCCCTTTTTAGGTTCTAAAAGAAGAGTCGAAGAGCTACATAGATTCGTATATGGTTCGTTTAATGCTTCTACAAGTTCCGCCCCTTCTCGAGAGTATATTAAAGAGCTTTTGAAAGAGGCCGCAAAGAGAGTGATTATTCCGCGCTTTCTCGAAAGAGCCTCCGTATCGAATCTGGATTTCAAAAGCGTTGATATCGGATTGGCGACCTCCAGATACGGCAGCTGTACCGGTTGCGCAAAGATACGCTTTAGCGCCTTTTTGGTTTTGATGCCCATAGAGGCGATCGACTACGTTATAGCCCACGAGCTGGCGCATTTGAAAGTTATGAACCACTCCGAAAGGTTTTGGAGGGAAGTTGAAAGAATCTATCCGGACTATTTGACGGGACGTACGCTGCTAAGCAAAAACGCCTATTTGATGTATCTTCTGAAATAGGTTGGCTTATAAGTTCTAAAGCTTAGGTTAGATAAAATAAAACTTAAAAAAACATCAGGAAGTTTCATGACCAGATATATCTTTGTCACAGGCGGAGTTTTAAGCTCTCTCGGCAAAGGAATTTCGAGCGCCAGTATCGGTACGCTACTGAAACACTCCGGACTCAGCGTCTCTATTTTGAAGATAGATCCTTATATTAACGTCGATCCCGGAACCATGAGTCCGCTGGAACACGGCGAAGTGTTCGTCACCGCCGACGGGGCCGAAACCGATCTGGACATAGGCCATTACGAGAGGTTCTTGAACGTTAAACTCTCTAAAAAGAACAATTTTACCACGGGTCAGGTATATCTTTCGGTAATAAAGCGGGAGAGAAAAGGGGATTATCTGGGAAAAACCATTCAGGTGGTTCCCCATATCGTCGAAGAGATTAAAAACAGAATAAAAAGAGCCGGCAAAGGGCACGACGTGCTGATCGTTGAGCTGGGAGGTACGGTTGGCGATATCGAGGGTCTGCCCTTTTTGGAGGCAATTAGGGAGCTTACTCATGAACTGGGCCCGCAAAAGAGTTTCAATATTCACGTTACGCTGGTTCCGTTTATAAAGGCCGCCGGCGAACTGAAAACCAAGCCTACGCAACACAGCGTTCAGGAGCTCAGAAGAATAGGTATATCTCCCGATATGATCATCGCCAGATGCGAAAAACCGCTACCGAAGGATCTAAAGGAGAAGATAGCCAGAAGCTGCGGACTGGACGTTCACTCGGTTATAGAGGCCAGAGACGCGGAAACGATCTATAAAGTGCCGATAAACTTTCTTAGGGAAAATATTCTTTTTCCGATCTCCAGACAGTTCGGTCTGGGGGAATTAAAACCTAATATGGACGAGTGGGATATTCTGGTCAAGAAAATCATAGCTCCGAAAGAAGAGGTTACCATAGCTTTTGTCGGAAAATATCTGGGGCTAAAAGAGTCTTATAAATCGTTGACCGAAGCCCTAGTTCACGCCGGCGCCAATTTGGATAGCGGCGTAAATATCAAATGGGTGGACAGCGAGCTAATAGAAAACGAGGGGAGCGAAGAGTTTTTAAAGGACGTTAGCGGAGTACTGGTGGCCGGCGGTTTCGGAGAGAGAGGCGTTAAGGGCAAAATAGAGGCCATAAGATACGCCAGAGAGAAAAAGATTCCCTATCTAGGGATATGCTTGGGAATGCAGCTTTCCATAATAGAGTTCGCACGGAACGTTTTGGGTATAGAGGATGCGGACTCTATGGAGTTTAACAAAGATACATCCAGTCCCTTTATATATCTGATCGACGAATTTATAGACCGCTCCGGTCAAAAACAGATCAGAACCCATACCTCCCCAATGGGCGGAACGATGAGACTGGGAGAGTACCCTTGCCTCGTAAAAGAGGGAACCAAGCTCTGGGAAGCCTATGATAGGCAGAACGTGATTTATGAGCGCCACAGACACAGATACGAAGCAAACCCGCAATATAGGGAGATGCTGGAAAACAACGGAATGGTGGTTAGCGGAGAGAGCGAGGAGGGATTGATAGAAGCGGTAGAGATAGAGGATCATCCCTGGTTCGTGGGGGTTCAGTTTCATCCGGAATTTACCTCGCATCTGCAAAAACCCAATCCTCTAATTAGGGCATTTATCGAAAACGCGATGAAATTCAAAGACTGATTTATGGAGCTCCTTGATAAAAAGAGACTCTTCGAAATTCTAAAGAGCAGATTTACCGAAGGTTTTTTTACCCTCTCCTCCCTCCCCTCGCCAGTTGGATTTAAAGATATGCAAAAAGCGGCAAAAAGAGTGGCCGAGGCGATAAAGAGGGGAGAAAAGATCGCCGTGGTCGGAGACTACGACGTGGACGGCGTTGTCTCTTGCGCTATAATGAAAGAGTTTTTTCAGATTATCGAATATCCGCTAAAGATCAAAATACCCAACAGATTTACCCAGGGATACGGACTCTCTGTAGATATTATAAAAGAGCTCGAAGATGAGGTTTCGCTGATAATTACTGTAGATAACGGAATCTCTGCCTACGAAGCGGCCGAATACTGCAAAAGCAGGGGAATAGATCTGATAGTAACGGATCATCACACTCCAAAAGAGACCCTGCCGGAAGCTTTTGCTATCGTAAATCCCAAACAGAGAGAGTGCGATTTCGGATACAAAGATATTTGCGGGGCTCAGGTGGCCTGGTATTTTGTGGCTCAGCTAAAAAAGGAGCTGGGAGTTTCAGTGGACATGAGGAGATTTCTCGATCTTTTGAGTATCGCGATAATAGCCGACGTGATGCCTCTAAGACATATCAACAGAACTCTTGTCCAGGCCGGGCTGAAATTTTTTCAAAAAAGCGAAAGGCCCTCCGTTAGATTTTTGATGAGAACCTTGAAAAAGAGTATTTTTACCAGCGAGGATATAGGTTTCGTTATCGCACCGGTTCTCAACAGCGCCGGAAGAATGGACGATGCGTCTTTGGCTTTGGACTTTCTGTTGTCGCGGGATTTTCTGGAGAGTTCCGTTCTGTACGGAAGATTGCTGGCCCTTAACAGTCAAAGAAAAAGCGAAGAGCGCAGAGTATTCTCCCAAGCAGAAGGCTTCGTAGACGACGAGCCTTTTATTCTGGCCTATTCGGAGGGCTGGAACGAAGGAGTGCTAGGAATAGTGGCGGCCAGACTGGCCGCGGCGTACGAAAGACCGGCTATAGTGCTTGTTAAAGAGGGAGATACTCTAAAGGGAAGCGCAAGAAGCTACGCCGATATAGATCTGTACGAGATAATTAGCGGCTGTTCATCTTTTTTGGAGAGGTTCGGCGGACACAAAAAGGCCGCCGGTCTAACTCTAAAATGGGAGAATCTGGAGAGTTTTAGGGAGTGTCTAAAAAGCGGTATAGAGTCTATCGATCCTCTGGATTGGGAGTATGAGGAGGAGGTTTTGGGAGAGTTGCCCTTTGATCAGATAGATTGGGAGCTTTTGGATATTCTGGATATGTTCGCACCCTACGGAGAGGGCAACCCTATGCCCAGGTTTGCCGCCAGAGGCGTTGAGATTCTCGATTTCAAAGAGGTGGGAGAGAAAAAAGAGCATCTGTTGTTGACTCTGAGACAAAGAGGCAGAGTCTTTAAGGCCATCAGGTTCAAAAACCGCTTTGAACCCAACGGTAACAGGATCGATATAGTATACCACCCCAGAAGAAACGAGTTCAACTCCAACGTCAACATTCAGTTAAATCTTCACAAAATATCTTAAATATTTACTTTTTTTATGTTACAATGATTTTAAACCCCTAATAGTACAGCGGTTTTGCCTGCGCTCTTATATAAAGCGGGACCGCTTTGTAGAGAGTTAAGGAAAAATTTCAGATCGGTTTTATATAATGTATAAATCCGATTTATAAAAGTTATAGGAGTGTCTTATGGAAAAGAGAGATCTGGACAATCTCCGCGAAGTGGTGGAGGAGACTATTAAAAAAGAGGGTTTGAGCAGAAGGGAGGCCCTAAAGCTTATGGGGCTCTCTTCCGCGGCACTTTTCGGCGGAGGGGCCGTATCCAAGGCCGAGGCCGCTACCGAGGCCAAAGCTAGCAGCGCCAAGGGAAAAATTCTGATCGTGGGAGGCGGTCTGGCCGGAATGAGTACGGCGGCCAGACTGGTCAGAAATCTGGAGAATCCGGATATTACAGTGGTTGAGCCAAATCCCCGCAGCGTATCTTATCAGCCCGGATTGACGCTGGTGGGAGGCTACGAGTGGAAAAGCTCCGATATTATATACAACACCTCCGATTTCGTTCCCACTGGAGTCAAATGGGTACAGGACAAGGTCGTGGAGTTCGATCCGGAAAACAATCGAGTAAAGACCCAGAAGGGAAAAACCATAGAGTACGACTTTATGGTCATTGCCGGCGGTTTGGAGCTCGATTTCGGCAGAATAAAGGGGCTGGAAGAGATAGGTACCCTCTATACTCTCGGCGAAAACTCGAAAGCCGCCGAAATATTGGCAAAGGGTAACGCCGCTTCTCTCTATTTCGTGGACGGCGCGGTTTTGATGAGAAGGAATCTAGACAACTTTATAAACGAGTGCAAGAGCGGAAAGAAGCTCAAAGCGGTGTTTACCCATCCAAATACGCCGATCAAGTGCGGCGGAGCTCCAAAAAAGATTATGTTCTTGACCGATTCCAATCTCAGAAGAGCCGGAGCCAGAGAGAATGCCGAACTGGTCTTTTATCCGAACGGAGGAAAGATGTTCGGTGTTCCGGAGTATCACAAAGCAATTTTGAATCTTTTCGAAGAGAAGGGTCTGGGTTATCACTACAAGCATAATCTGATCGAGATCGATCTGGAGAAAAAGATCGCTGTTTTCGACAAACACGACAGAACCAAAAAGGTATACGATCCTGATCTCGAAGAGGAGATCGAAGAGGTAATCCACGAAAGAGTGGAGGTTCCTTACGATATGATTCATATAACTCCTCCGATGAAGGCTCCGGACTTTATAGGAAAATCTCCTGTGGGCAGCGGCGCAGGCTTTATTCCCGTCGATTTTGAGACACTGCAGCATAAAAAATATAAAAACATATTCTCACTGGGAGATATCGCCGCCGTTCCTCTTGGCAAGACCGGAGGAAGCGCGAGAAAACAGTATAAGGTGGTGGTAGACAATCTTATCGCCGCGATG
>JAMONM010000071.1 GCA_027065825.1 Campylobacterales bacterium
CATCTTCTCCAGGGATTCGGGATCGTTCTTTATAAGATCAAAGATCTTTTCGGTACCTTTGTGAACGACCGCGTGCGGGGCCTCCAGCTGAGGAAAGGAGGGCAGCGAGGAGAAAAAGCTCTTTCCCTCACCTTCGTAATACCATTTGCCGAGTCTACAGTGATGGTAATCCACGTATTTAAAGGCCTCCTCGCCCTTTGCGGCCGATAGATAGGTGTTCACTTTCCAGATAACGTGATCCAGTTTGGCCAAGGACATAAAAACTCTGTTCGAGATCTTCAATACCTTTTGAAAAGTATCGTTAACGGTAACGTTCATATGGGTCAGTTCATGTTTGAACAGCTCTATTTTTTCGTCGATATGCTCTATCTTTTCGCTAACGTCAGTAGCGATCGAACCCACGTCGCTGATTTCGCTCTTCATCGCCTTTAAAATCTTGTCCACTTCGCCAACGGCCTTTTGCGTCCTGTCCGCAAGACCTCTGACCTCTTCCGCCACAACCGAAAAACCTTTGCCGAACTCCCCGGCTCTGGCCGCCTCGATAGCGGCGTTTAGAGCCAGCAGGTTGGTCTGATCCGATATCTCCTTGATCAGCGACAATATTTTGTCCACCTCTTCCGCTCTTTCGAGTAGTTCGGTTACGCTGCTTTTGGATTTAAAGGCCGTATCGTTTAACAGATTGGTATCTTCGATAATTTTGCTAATACCCTCTATTATTTCGCTGAACTTGGCGTTAAGTTCGTTCGCGGCGGCTATACTCCCTTTCGCCTCGGCGACCGATTCGGCTATGTTTTGCTGAATGTCGCCCAGACCCTCTTTTAGATTTTCGTTCTCGTATAACGAGAGCTCGCGATACAGATCTCTTTTTGGCTCTTCGGCCTTTTTGGTTTCCTTTAGACGCCTTTTGAGTTCCTCTATCTCCTTTTTGAGAGCCTCGTTCTCGTTTTTTAGGGTATCGAGCCGAGACTCCTCTTCCCTCTTTTTGGCGAAAAACATCTTAACATCCTTAATTTTCCAGATTATGAAAAATTATAACAGATTTACTTTAAATTTTTTAAAAATTATTTGATATACTAACTGAAATCACCATACTTTAGGAGAAAAATCATGAAAATATCACTGGAAGGTCTATTGAGGCAACTGGGATACAACAGTGACGAAAACTCCGTAAAACAGCTACGAACCATCGAAGAGAACACGCCCGGTTTTGAGAAGATCAAAAACCATATCGTAGCCCTTAACGACCATCTAAAACCATACTCCTCCTACGTGGCCATGTCAAACTCCAATCCGTATCTCAAAATTAAAATCGATACCGACAACGAAAAGTTCATCAAAGAGGCAAACGAAACAATTTCGAAATGGGCTCAAAAATATAACGTCGTACTGCAAAAAGTAGAAGGTAAAGAGACCTACTATATTACGGGCATATCAAAATAGCTCAAAAGGCAGCGTCCGCCAAAACCATGGCAAAGAGTACATTCGATCTCTCTCCAGCGGTTTTGGCGGCCTGAGAGATGGTCTCGCCGCTGGCTATTATATCGTCTACTATAACGATAGGCTCCAAGCCGGTGGGACGATATATAAATCTTTTCGGGTTGGACCTTCTAAATCTCAGCCCTTTTCCGCCGTACTCGACGCCGCTTCTGCTCGTTAGAGCGCCGTACCAGACATTAAATCCGGCTTTTTCGCAAACCCGACCCAAAACGGCCGTATGCGAAAAATGTCTCTTTACTCTGCAGTCTATCGGTACTATAGCGAACTCTTTGGCAATCCGACCGATATTTGACAAAAACGGCAAAAAAGAGTTTCGCGCCAAAATCTTTAAAACTCTGTCTCCTATATAGCTCTCTTTGCTCTTTAATAGGGTCTTGATCTCGCTGTAGGAATAAAAAGAGTATACTTCGATACCCAAATCTAACCGCCGTTTTCTCAACGTCGGTTTTAAAAGTCTTCT
>JAMONM010000072.1 GCA_027065825.1 Campylobacterales bacterium
GAGTTTGATTCTACACCTCCACGATCGACTCTATCGGATAATTCCGTGGATAGCGAAACTCTCTGACGTGTCTGCCGAAACGGCTCAAAAAGGGGGCGTTTGCGATCCAGCCGCCGGCGATCACCACCTCGCCGACACCCCTTTTTTTACAAAGAGTCCCTATCTGGACCCCCAAGAACTCTCCCAAAGACTCGAAAATCGAATAGGCCAAGAGCTCTTGTTTAGCTTCGGCAAGGACAAAGCTCATCACGGAAGAGTAAAAGCTCTCCCAGTCAAATCCCTTATCGTTCAATCTGCAGTCTATGCTTATTCCGCCTTTACCGCCGAAATTGTGCGAAAGCAGGTCGAACTCCTCTCGTCCGCCATCAAAGCCCATCAGTCTGGCCGCTTTTAAAATATAATCGCTCTCTCGCTCAAAATCGCCATAGCGCTCGGGAAATCTCTCTCTAAACCGAACGGCGACCTTTTTCTCACCCCTGAATTTAGGAGGAGAAAACTCGAAAATCTCTCTCGAGGATCCGTTTTTATAATGATACAAAGAGAGTTTCGATCCGAAAAAGAGCCCTATAGCCTCGTTCAAACCATAAAATCGGGCGGTATTGCGGATAAAGGAGGCTCCTATGTCGATGTAGGAGATATTTCCGTGTTCTACTGGCTCTTTACGAAAAACGAGCAGCTCTTCGGTCTTTATCTCTTCAAAGCGATCGATCTTGTCGATAATACCCTCATGCTGAATAAAATCGCCGTAAATAAGGCTTTTGGAGGAAGAGACCCTTTTGGGAAAGAGAGACTCGGAACCCTCCTTGATAAGGACTCGTCGCTTATCCAAAAAGAGTCGGATAGGTCTATAAAAGTTCAGCGGCAGTTCGTGATCTATTTTTAGATCGAACTCCTTCGTATCGTGATCGAAATAGATGACATCTTCTGAGATCTTGCTCATCAAAAGAGCGCTCCAGCTATCATAAACCGCGCATGCTGGCATAACCTTGCCGTCATCTCGGGTTAGATATAGCTCCGGGCGCTCTATCGCGAATAGAGCTCTTTTTTCCGTCTCGAGCATTAAAAAGGGAGCGGATGCGGACTTCACAAGAGCGTACGAGTTCTCTTTGTACTCTTTGAAAAACCTTCTATAACCTCTAAACGTTTTGACTAGAACGCTCTCGCCGCGCTCCAAAGCCGCCGCCGCGATCGAAAAAATCTCTTCGAACTCTTTGCCTTTGGAGGCGTATAGTACTCTTTTTTCCTTTTTGTCCGAAAGTTTGATCCAAACGGCGCATTCGCCGCAGCCAATTAGCTCTAAAGCCTCCCTTTCGTGAGAGTTTTCATACTCTTCAAGACACTTTTCGCACGGCCTTAAAAAATCCAAAAGGGTTCTCTCTCGCTTAAAAGGGTACGCTCTCAAAAAAGAGAGATGGTGTCCGCAAGAATTGCACATGGTAAAGGGGTAGTAGTATCTTCTTGAGCCGGGATCGATCATCTGCGCAAAACATTCCGGGCAAAAACCTACGTTAAAGGGTAGCTTTAAAACCTTTGCTCCCTCGAATCTATCGGTTACGAAAACTCTTTTTAAAAAGATGGAGTTATAAAGGAACTTTTCCAGATTGTCTAAAAAATCGCCCTTTTCTTCGAATCTGAGATATATAAAATTGCCCTCGCGCAAAATCTCAGTTTTTACGCCGCTTTTTTTGGCTATATATTCGATGCGGGATATAAAATACGAACCCTCTCCCAGATACTCAAATCCCAATATCATCTAAAACCCTCCCTGGACAAAGAGGAGGGATTTGCGTACTCATTTATTATCTCGTCTATCTTTTTAGAGCCTTTTTTTTCGATTTCAACGCCCTCTTGTTTTAGCTCCTTTAATATCTCGTTTATCAGCAGATCGAATCTCTCCTTCACAGAATCGCTCAGAGAAATCTCCACGCTTTCGATATCTTCGGGAACCATTCCTATAACGCTGACTTGGGCCATCTTTTCCAAAAAGGAGCATATCTCGAGCATCTCCACCACTTCGACTTCGTGGGCGGTCTGTCTGTAGCTGCCCAGACCCAGCAACGCCTCGGAGGGCAGGTTGTAAACAGCACCCGGTTCATCCTTTATGCTGACCGTATCTATAATCAGTACTCTATCGTAATCTTGATAGTATCTCATCAGTTTAAACCCCAGCGTGCCGCCGTCTATTACCTCCACCCCCTCGCTAAAGGAGTAGTTGCTCTCCAAAAATTTGGCCGCGTAAATTCCGATTCCCTCGTCTTTGAAGAGAATGTTTCCTACTCCCACTATCGCATATCTCATCAGGCGCCCTGGGAGGATTTGCTCTTTTTAAACTTGTAACCGCCGAAAACTATGGATATGTCGCCTTCGCGCCAGAAAATGGTCCTCCAGACTATGTAATAGATGTGAAACATTATCCATATCAGAATATAGTACATTGTCAGATGGTGACTGACTCTAACGTCCATCAACGACCCTCCGGTAACGACTACGGTCCAGTCTGTCGCCCAATGCAGCATCGCGGGCCACCATTTGCCGATTGAGCTCATACCGGACCCCAGACCGTGAACGTACAGCTGCAGTCCAGTTAGAAGCATCCACGCGAGCATCAGATGGAATACGGTAAAAAAGACCACGTGAAAACTGTCCTCATGCGAACTGTCAAATCTTTTGACTCTGTTAAAGGTTATCAGATTTACGAAAACCTCCCAGAACTCTTTGATATTTTGTCCGTTGGGAATGAGCTTTTTGTACGGCTTCTCGAACCGGCTGAAAAAATAGAGGTACGCTATAACTATAGAGCTGACGTCAAAAATTATGGCCGCCATAAAGTGTACCCATCTGTTCCATGCCATAACGTACTTGTCCACGGCCGGTTCGGCTATCAGGGTCTGATAGTACGGATGGCCGATATAGAGCCCCGTAATAACGGCGGCAACCATACATACGGCCACTACCCAGTGATTTAGCCTCATAAAGAGAGTCATTCTCTTGACTCTCTGGTATCCGCTCTTTTTCATGTTCGCCCCCTTAAATAGCGCAAGAGGTATTGACTTTGAACTCTCCGAGCTCTTTGCCCTTGGTATCTACTATATGAACGGCGCAGGCTATACAGGGATCGAAAGAGTGAATGGTCCTCAAAATTTCCAGCGGCTGTTCGGGATCGGCCACCTTGGTCCCTATCAGACTCGCCTCGTACGCCCCCATTCTGTTTTTGTAGTCTCTGGGCGCCGCGTTCCACGTAGAGGGCACTACCGCCTGATAGTTCTCTACCTTGCCGTTTCTGATCTTTACCCAGTGCCCCAAAGCTCCTCTTGGCGCCTCTGCCAATCCGTAACCCTGAGCGTCTTTGCTGACCTGATCGAAATCGAACTCGGTCCACGTGCTTAGATCTCCGGCCGCTACGTTTGAGGCCAGTTCGTCGGTCCAATCGATCATAACGTCCGCCATCAATTCGGTCTCGATAGCTCTGGCCGCCGTTCTACCAACGGTAGAAAAGAGAACTTCAACGGGCAGATCGGCGTTTTTGAGGAATCTGGTTACGTACTCGGAAATTCTCTCGTCCTTTTTCGCCACACCCACGACCATTCTGGCCAAAGGGCCGACTTCGACGCGGTTGTCGTCATACAGAGGAGATTTTATCCAGCTATATTTGCCTTGCGTATCCAAATAGGCGATATTGTTCTCCTTTTTCCCGAAGCCCGTATATTCTGGCTCAGTTCTCCCCTCAAAAGGATGAAGCGCTTCGCCGTTTTTGTACCAGGCGTGGGTTACGTCCTCTTTCACTTTTTCCTGATCGAACTCTATAACCTTTGAAAGGTCGCCGTTTAGAACCACCCCCGAAGGAAAGAGGAGCTTTGAGTTGTAAAATCCGGTATCGTCGAGTCTGAAATCGCCGTAGACCAAAAAGCTCTTCAATCCGGCGCCGGTTCCATCGAGAGCCTCTTTCGCGTACATCGTCCCGGCCATATAGATATCGGGCAGATAGGCCTGTTTTATAAATCTTCTGAAATTCATCAGCAAGTCTTTAAAAAGCGCTATTCTGGCTGGATTTTTTATATCCTGAACGCAGGTTACCCCGCCTACTACTATACTCTGCGGGTGCGGGTTTTTACCTCCGAAGATCGCCATCATTTTAGCGGCGTCTCTTTGCAGATCGAGAGCCTGCAGATAGTGGGTAACCGCCAGTAGATTCTGCTCCGGAGTGAGTCTGTAGTGCGGATTACCCCAGTAACCCTTCGCAAAGAGTCCTAGTCTGCCCTGTTTGACGAACTTTTTTAGTCTCTCCTGAATCTCCGCGAACTTGGCCGCGTCCGCTACCCAAGGAGTCGTTCCGGCAATTTTCGCCCATTTAAAGGCTTCTTCTACGCTCTTTTTCGGATCGGCTTCCAAAGCCTTGGTGATATCTACCCAATCAAGAGCGTGCAGATGATAAAAATGCACGACGTGATCGTGTATATAAAGCGCCCCCTGGATCAGGTTTCTGACTATTCTGGCGTTTTTGGGTATGGTAACCCCAAAAGCGTGTTCCACCGCCTCGATACTCCGCTGGTAGTGGGTACCGGTGCACACGCCGCATATACGCATTGCCAAAAGGCCGCAGTCTCGTGGGTCTCTGCCTCTTAATATCTCCTCGATACCCCTAAACATCGTCGAAGAGCTGTACGCGTCGACAATCGTGTTGTTATCGTCGATCACGGCCTCTATTCTCAAATGTCCTTCAATTCTCGTTATCGGATCGACTACTATATGCTTTGCCATTATTCGTCTCCTTCATCTTTTTTACCCGCAAAAGCGCTTATGGCCGCATGAATTCCTATACCTACCGCCGCGGCGCTCAAAAGCCCCAGACCGAACTCGTCCACGCTCTTTTCGACCCCTCCGGTAGGAGCCTTTATATTGGCGTCGGCCATCGGTCTTTCGTATGCGTATTTATCCCAAAAATCGGGCTCGCTACATCCTATACAGCCGTGACCGGCGCCTATTGGCCAGTTTACCGATTCGTTGTATCTGATAATGGAACAGTTGTTAAAGGTCATCGGCCCTTTGCACCCTACCTTGTACAGACAGAAGTTGTTCTGGGCTCCCTCGTCTCCCCACTCTTCCACGAACTCTCCGGCGTCGAAATGGGCTCTACGTTCGCAGTTGTCGTGAATTCTATAGCCAAAGGCGAATTTAGGTCTCAAAAGGCTATCCAGTTCCGGAATCTGCCCCGTCAATACGTAATGCAAAATCACTCCTACCATATTCGCGGGATTGGCCGGACATGCCGGAATATTGACTATCGGCTTGCCCTTTACTATATCCATTACGCCAACCGCTCCGGTAGGATTTGGAGCGGCCGCCGGCACTCCGCCGAAGGTGGCGCATGTTCCCACCGCCACTATGGCCGCCGCATCTTTGGCGACTCTGTGCAGATGCTCCTCGAAGGTCTCGCCGGAAGCTCCGATAGTGCACCACTCTTTTCCGGCTCCAACGGGTATAGCTCCTTCTACAAAGAGCAGATATTTTCCTTTGAAGTGGTGCATCGCGTCCTCTAACTGCTCCTCGGCCTGATGTCCCGCCGCGGTCATGAGAGTTTCGTTGAATTCAAAAGAGATAATATCCAAGATCAGCTCATCGACTTTCGGACCGTCGCTTCGAATCAGCGCTTCGGTGTTTCCCGCGCAATCTTGCAGCTCCAGCCATATAACCGGTACTCTGTTCATAACTTCGGCCGCTTCGGCCACGAGAGGAGTAAAGGAAGCTGGCAGCATCAACGTCGCCGTCATGGCGCTGGCCCATTTCAAGAAATCTCTTCTTGAGACTCCCTCATCCTCCAGAACCTCCATAATGTCTACGCCGTTTACCGGCTCGAGCCTCTTTAGCTCTTCGACTCTTTTTTTGCATCTTTCGAACAAAGAGTTGTAGTACTCTTCGCCTCTGTTGGTATCCACCCTGGCGCTCTTTGCACTAAAGAGCCCTCTTAGATGTTCCCTGTTCACGTCGGCTCCTTTATAAATGAATAGTCATTCATTAAATGATAGATAATATTCTCTTATAAAAAGATAAAAATTTTCTGAATTTTCCGGTTTCTTGTATATTTTAGGGACTAATGGGTGGTGCAGACGCTGCAGATATCAAAACTTCTAAAAACCAACTCCGCCTCGGAGCGGTCTCTCAGACCGATTACCGCTTTTTGCGCGGGACCGGGATTTAGCGACGTACCGTTTGAGAGGTTAAACTGCGTCGGAGTTATTATCTCGTAACGTTCGATCTTGCCTTTTTTTATTTTAACTCTATGTATCAAAGAGCCTCTGGGAGCCTCTACTACCGCTTCTCCCGTTCCCTCGGCTAGAGAGTCGGTTTTTACGAAAGAGTCCCCTTGGGGCTCTATCTTTTTTAGGGTCTCCTTCAGCTGAGACAACAGAATCTTTATCTCGTAAACTCTGGCCGCGATCCTGGTAAAGAGTCCGTCCTTGTACCTTCTGTGCAGATCTTTGACAAAGGGGGTATGAATTCTTCTGGCCAACGGTCCCACCTCGAAATATTTTCCCTTGTAGAGTGCGTTTTTCGCGTACCCTATACCGGAAGGCGCCGTAGATACATATCTGAGCTTCGCGGAGACTCTCTTTAGACCCAAAATCTTTGTTCCCTCCCTGAGATTCAAAAATCTGTCGTGGGCTCTACCGATATCGAGCAGCTCTTTATGTTTTAAAAATATGTAGATCTCTTTTAATATCCCGCGCGAATCTTTAAATTCCGAAAATCTTTCGATCTCCTCCATGACCTCGCTATGAAAAAAGTCCTCTATCTCCTTTGCGAACAGTTTCGCTTTTTGAATCTCCAAAAGGGTCGGATCCGAACAGACGCCGCCCAAAACGGCGTAAGAGGTATGGGGATACTGCCCTCCGAAAATAGCGATGATTTTGCCGGCCGTCGCGCTTTTGTCTATCGCCTCGAAAAAGGGGACCTCTCTAAACCCCATTCTCTTTAGCAGCGGCAAAATAACGAGATATAGCCATTTTATATGGTTTTGAATCAACTCGCAGCCAAGGGTAACGTTTCTTATATATCGGGCTTTGAGGGGAGGAGTTACGCCTGCAGCGTTTTCGAGGGCTTCGGCGGCCGCTATCAGATGCGAGTGTCCGCATATGCCGCAGACTCTCGGCGCTATCGCCACGGCATCCTCGGCAGGCCGTCCCCTCATAATCTCCTCGACTCCTCTATAATGAGGAAACTCTATCTTTACATGCTCTATGCGACCCTTTTTGAATCTGTATCTCAAAAAGGCTTCGCCTTCTATCTTTTGCAGGATATCGACTCTCAACTCTCTTCCTTCTCGCAGCCGGGACCTTTTGGCATCAGCGGATTGTTGAGACGATCTATTTTGAAGCTTTTCGCAACTCCAGTCAGAGTCAAATAGGCTCTTTTGGGAACCCCCTTTGGCATTCTAGCTGGAATTCCCATATAGGTTTTGGTTTTAAAAAGATCCCTCGAAGGAAAACCAGGTTCTGTGCACCCAATACACGGCATTCCCGCCCTTGTCTTGCTGGAAACCCCGTTCCACAAGATTTTGTTGCAGTTTCCGCCGGTATACGGCGCCTGGCACCCCTGCTGATAAAAAAGACACCCCTCTTTGCTCCCAAACGTCGCCGAGTCCACTTTCCATTCGAAATACTCGTTCCTAAGACATCCGGCATGAACGGTATATGAGTAGATCTCCGCCGGCCTGCTCAACTCGTCAAGCTCCGGCTCGCACCCCTCGCAAAGCAGGCTCAGCACCGAACCTATCCACTCAGGATGGGCGGGACAGCCCGGCACATTTATCAAATTCTCGAAATCGGCGATTTTTTCGCCTTTAGAGTAGCCCACTCCCGTAAGATCGGCCTCGTACTCCTTGAAAACTCCTCCGAAACTGGCGCAGTTGCCAACCGCTACTATATATTTAGCTTTTTTTTTAAGTTTCTGAAAGAGTCTGAAAAACTCCTTTTTTCCTCTCAAAAATCCCTCTTTTTTTATTGCGCCTTCAATTACGAGAATGTCTATATCTTCCGTAAAATCGGCAAGATCTTCGATTCTGAGCCTAGAAGGGAGTAAAGGATGGTACAAAAACTCCACTTTACTCAAAAGCTCCCTTAGACCCTCGTAGTTCAAAAAGGAGTGGGAGTTTCCGTTACAGCTGACTCCTTGCAGCCATAGAGCTTTAGTCTTCACTCTTTAGCGCTCTATATATGTTCTCGGAGATGGATCTGGTATAGAACTTGAGATCGTTCGGCAGCATACCCTCTCCCTTTAAATAGACCATCCCGCCCAGATAGCCCATAAAAAGGCCGAAGGCGGTGAAGAAATCCTGATCTCTGAGCTCGGAGTTTCTTACGCCCTCTTCGAAAAAGATCATAATCTCGGTTACGAAGGGGCTTACGCATATCATGCCTTCGCACCCTTCTTTGAATATCTCCTTGTGAGAGAGGTAGACTCTCAGAAAATAGTCGATCAATTCGGGTCTTTCGATAGCGGTATTAAAATAGACTTCCACTATTTTCTCTATCTTCTCCTTGGTTTTGATATCCATCATATTGATCTCTCTTATTTTCGTGCCCAAAATTTTCGAAATATAAAAAATAAGCTCCTTGGCCAGAGCCTCCTTGGAGCTAAAATAGTTGTACAGATTTCCTACGCTCATATTTAACTCTTTGGCGATATCGGCTATAGTCACGGCAAAAAAGCCCTCTTTGGAAAAGAGCCTCAGGGCCGTATCCATTATCTCTATCTTTCTTTGCTCTTTTTTGGTAGGTTTTGACATTGCGCTCCTTTGGATGTATCAATCTTCGAAAAACTCTTCGTCAAAGGCCTCTATCTTGAACGTAGCCGTCGCGGTAACGTTTGAGTCCAGATCGGTAACGACCACTCTCCACTCTCCGCTCTCTCTGCCCGGAAGATATCTGTAGTCGTAAACCGAACCGTAATAGGGCGGAATCTCAAAGATTCTGATCCTATCGTCCTCTCCGGATGGAGAGTACCAGTGAAACTCCACCCTTTTACCTTCGGAATTATCGCTTCTGTCTATAAAGTATCTGCAAAATATCCTCTCGTTTTCTATATTGCATCTAACTTCGTTACCGTAGGCGAAAACGACAGCAAGAAGAAACGGCAGAGCTTTTTTCATCACTTTGTCCATAAAAAGAGTACTTCGAACTCCAAATAGGAGAGCGGATAGTTCTCCATCATTCTTTTCGTCTCTGTATATCCCAGTCTCCTGCGACCCACATTGACCCCGCTCTTTTTGATATACGAAAATATCTCCCTCTTTCGGCTAAAAAAGAGTCGATATCTCTTAATTTCATAGTTTACCAAAAAATATTTTTTAACAAAATATAGAATTTCATCAACCGAATAGATGGGTGAGTCGAGACCGGCTATCTCATGTACGGTTTTGAAGGTTCCCGAAGTAAATATCGCAAAGGAACAAGGTACCCCAAAAGAGGCCGTTTTTTCGAACAGTGCATCCAAATCGGAACTCCACTGCATGGCGGAGGAGGAAAAAATCTGATCAAACCCGTATTTACGAAGCTCGCGCCAGCACTCTTCGGAATCGAAATCGCAAAGGATCTTTTCCA
>JAMONM010000073.1 GCA_027065825.1 Campylobacterales bacterium
CTGGGATGGAGTTCCATCATCTGAGCCGATCTGTCCACCGCCACAAACAGATCGAACTCCCAGTCTATATTTTTGTACACCTCTCCGCTGCCGGCTCCCAGATCCAAAATCTTGCGCCCTTTAAAGGGAGTGTTCGATACCAAATGGGAGGCGACCCTGCTTTGAATGATCTTATATTTTTGATAGCTCTTCGCATAACGGGAGAACTGCTCCGCACCACTCATACCGATAGAACCTTTAATTTTAACCAAATTATAAAATATTTTAGGTATAATTGGCTTAAACTTTTCGGTTTAGAAGGTGTTTTATGCTTCAGATTCTATTTATCGTACAGATAGTTTTGGCTATAGTTTTAACGATCGTCATTCTTTTGCAAAAGAGCTCTTCGATAGGGCTGGGAGCCTACAGCGGCAGTAACGAATCTCTTTTCGGGGCGAAAGGCCCTCAGGGTTTTTTGGCTAAACTGACTTTCGTACTGGGAACAGTTTTCGTAATCAATACCATCACTTTGGGATATCTTTACAACAAAGAGCACAACCGCTCCGTAGTAGATCAGATAGAGACAAACACCTCACCCATTCCCGAAGTTCCGTTGGAGCCCAAAAGCGATGTTCCCCCTCCTCCGAAAACCGATTAATACGAGGGGCCAAACTCCATGAGCGGGCCCAGGGCCTTATTTCTTCTTTTGGTGGCGGCGATTTGGCTGTTTGCCGACGCCCATATATTCGTATATCATAGATTCGGCGACGACAGGTATCCCTCCACAAACACATCCATAGCGGAACTAAAAAGAGAGTTTGAGTATCTAAAAAGAGCCGGCTACAGAGTAGTCAAAATGAAGACCCTGGTCGAAGCTCTCAAAAGAGGCAAAGATATTCCAGACGACTGGGTGGTTTTAACTATAGACGACGGATATAAGAGCTTCTACGAAAAGGGTCTGGAGATATTCAAAGAGTACAACTATCCCTTTACTCTATTTGTCGCCACCAAACCTACAGAAAAGGGTTACGGAGACTATATGAGCTGGCAACAGATTAACGACTGTTCACAATACGGGGAAATAGGCCTGCATTCTCATGCCCATCCCCATCTTACGCGTCTAAATAGGGATCAAATAGAACAAGATACGAAAAAGGGCATTGAGCTTTTTAAAAAACGACTCGGATTCTACCCAGAATATTACGCCTATCCCTACGGAGAATATGACGATCGCGTCAAAAAGATAATAAAGGGTTTCGGTTTTAGGGCCATATTTAACCAAAACTCCGGAGCGGTAGCCAAAGAGAGCGATATTTTAGATCTGGATCGAACGGCTCTGGTAGGCAAAAGCGATATAGCCCGAAAACTAAAACTCAAATATTTAAAAGCCTCATGGATAGAGCCAAAAGAGTACCCTAAAGACTCCATTTTAAAAAGAATCAGGATAAAAATCTACGAAGAGTCTCCCTACGCCCATATATACGTAACGGATTACGGATGGAAAAAGGTAAAGGTATCCGAGGGAAAAATAGAGTTCAATCCGGGCTTTAAACTAAAAAGAGAGAGGGTGCGTCTTATCGTAAAGGTAAAAGATAGTAAAATTAATACCAAAATCTTAGTCAAATAAGGAGATTCCATGGAACTGCAGGAGATTTACGACTACGCCAAAGATCATATGTCCAAATCTTTGGAGGTTTTGAAAAAGGATTTCAACTCTCTAAGAACCGGCAGAGTGACTACCGCGGTAGTCGAAAACATCAAAGTGGACTACTACGGTTCGCCTACGCCTCTGAATCAGGCCGCTTCGGTTGTGGCAACGGACGCTACCACAATAGTTATCTCTCCTTGGGACAAATCTTTGCTGAACGAGATAGAAAGAGCGATTCAAGAGGCCAATATAGGGGTAAACCCCAATAACGACGGCGATCAGATAAAGCTCTTTTTCCCGCCTATGACCGTGGAACAAAGAGAAGAAGAGGCAAAAAAGGCCAAGCAGTTCGGGGAAAAAGCGAAAATCGCAATCAGAAACGTCAGACGCGACGCCAACGACAAGATTAAGAAACTGTTCAAAGACAAAGCTATCACCGAAGACGAAGAGAAAAGGGCTCTCGAAGAGGTGCAAAAGATCACCGACGACTTTGTAAAGAAGGTAGACGAACTGGTAAAAAGCAAAGAGCAAGAGATAATGAAGGTATAGACGTGGATATAAAAGAGATCTACAAAAAGAGCGGAGCCCTGTTGGAGGGTCATTTCCTGCTCTCTTCCGGAAAACATAGCAGATATTACCTCCAAAGCGCCAAAGTGCTCGAAAATCCGGAACTGTCGCAAAAACTGGCAATGGCCTTGGCAAAAAAGATTCAGCAAAACGGCATCGATATAGATACCGTCTGTTCTCCGGCCATCGGCGGCCTTTTGGCCGGATACGAACTTGCCAGGGCTCTTGGGGTCAGATTCATATTCACTGAACGCAAAAACGGACAAATGAGCCTCAGACGCGGATTCGAGGTTGAACCGTCGGAAAAGATACTGATCTGCGAAGATATAATCACTACCGGCGGCAGCGCCATGGAAGCGGCCGCCGAAATCGAAAAAAGAGGCGCCCGGGTAGTAGCCTTTGCGGCTTTGGCCAACAGGGGAATATGCGCCGATATCGAATCTCGCACAAAAGCCAAACCCGAATGCAAACTGCCAAAAGACAAGCCTCTTTTCGTCCTGGAAAATTTCGATTTTCCGATATTCGAACCGGATGAGTGCCCGATGTGCAAAGAGGGAAGCCCTCCAGTGAAGCCCGGTAGCAGAGGGAACTGAATTGAGGCTCAAGACCAGAGTCTTTTTATCTCTATTTCTTACATTTATCGTATCTTCCGGAGTTATCTTCTTCGCACAGAACCAAAACCTAAAGGAGATAAAGTCTCTGGTCGAAAAGGATATATACGAACACAGAAAAGTGGAGATAGAGTTCATAATTGAGCAAAAGGGTAAGTTTCTGCTCTCGATGGCAAAATTTCTCTCTACCAACAAAAGCGTGATAGAAGCCTACTTAAACGACGATCCCGAAATTCTAAAGCGGGAGGTGGAGCCTCTTTGGAGATCGCTCAAGGAGATGAGGTTTATATACGAAATACATTTTTTCAAAAGACCCGCCCTCTCTTTCGTAAACTTTGCCAATCCTCTAAGCGGCGGGAAAGATCTCGAGGCTTTCCGCAAAGATATCGCCATGATTTCAAAAAGCTTTCAGCCCTCCAAACATTTTCTAATATGCAGATCGTACCCGGGCTATAGGGTAACGTATCCGATAATATACCGAGACAGACTCATAGGTAGCGTATCGGTAGGAATAGATCTGAACGTATTTAGGGATTTTTTAAAAAAACTGGGAGCCGAAGACGTAATTTTGGCCCTGAACAACAAAGAGCTAAAAAGATATCTGTTGCCAAAAAACTACGAAAAACTGAGCTCCAAGGGAAAAATCAAAGAGGAGTTTCTGCTAATTTCCGATATGGATCACGAAGTGGATCTCACAGACAAAGTGGAGTTTAAATCAAACAGAGTCTACTCGAAATATCTGATCAAGGATATCGAAGGTAAAAAGCTCGGCTATATAGTCGTGGTGGATAATCTCGATACAATTTTAAAGAGCATTAAAAAGAGCGTGCTTTATAAAACCATGCTCTCGATCTTTATGATCTATCTGCTGTTTTTCTTTTTGACTCTCTATATTTTGAACCTGATCTTCAAAAAGATAGAGAAAATAAAAAAGATCAGCGATCTGCTAAAAGAGAAAAAGTTCCATATGCTTCCTCAAAAAAGCGAAGCAAAAAGCAAAATAGACGAATTGAAAAACAATATAATCGATACCGCCTGCGAGCTGGAAAAACATATAAATCTTCTCACAAAAGAGATAGAAAACTACAAAGATAAAGCTTACATAGACGCGCTAACGGGAGCATTCAACCGGCACTTTCTCGAAGAGTACGGAAAACTCCTCTTTGAAAAAAGCAGATTGACCCATACCAGCTTTACGGTGCTTTTGATAGATATTGACAATTTCAAAAAGATTAACGACACCCACGGACACGATTTTGGAGACTACGTTCTCGGAGAATTGGTAAAGAGAATCAAAAGCGTAATCAGGGAAAAAGATATGATAATTAGAATGGGCGGGGAGGAGATAGCAGTAATTTTACAAGAAACGGGCCTCGAAAACGGTTACCGTATAGCAAAAAAAATCTTGGAGGAGATCAAAAACAGACCTTTCGTTCTCGGCTCGAAATCTGCCATCGTCACGGTCAGCATAGGTCTTAGCGAACCGAACGACTCCGATAAAAACATCTACGATACCATAAAAAGGGCCGACGAAAAGCTGTATATAGCAAAAAAACAGGGCAAAAACAGGATAGAAATATGAGATGGCGCGACGTTAAACAAAACAGAGTAAAAAAAGAGTCCAAAAAAACGACCGAACCATCGATCAGATACGCCTCGATATCGAACAGGCTAAAAGCATTTTTAACCGATACGTTCATGATCACCATGCCGATTCTATACATAATTATATATCTCGTAATGGGCGGCAGGGAAGGCTTTAGGGAAAATATGGCCGAGGGATGGCTCTATATAGCAGTTCCGCACTATATGATCGTAGTATTTTTATGGAGCGTAAAGGGTGAAACTCCCGGCATGAAGGCCTACAATCTGAAACTACTCAACACTTCGATGCAAAGACCCAGGTTCTTGCAATCAACTCTCAGATACGTTCTGATGCAGATTTCGATCCTATCCATCATAGGTCTCCTGCCGGCTCTGTTTCGCAAAGACAAAAAAGCGGCGCACGACATATTGAGTAAAACGTTTCTCGTAGAGGCAGAGAGTGAAAAGGGATAGAAGGCTATTTTTTGAAATCTCCGCCTTTTATCTCTTTTTCTTTTCGATCATAGGGGTTTACGTAATCTATATGCCAAAAGTCTTGGAGCTAAAGGGCTATAGCAGTCTGCAAATAGGCATCGTATTCGCAATGAGTCCTCTAATGAGATTTTTAACCCCCTTTTTCTTTTTGAAAAGGCCTCTTAGCAAACGGATATACGAGCTCTCTTTGCTGTTGATTCTCATATGCGGGGTACTCTTTTTCGTAACCATTGACCGATTTTATCTCTTTTTGATACCAAATATCCTGCTCGGCGTGGGCTTTGCGCTTATACTGCCCTACGCCGAAACTATAGCCCTGGAGAAGATAGGCAAAGAGAACTACGGAAAAAGCAGGCTCTGGGGATCTATCGGTTTCATACTGATGGCCCTACTGCTGGCCGATATGATGGACGATCCGCAAAAAGTGCTCAATTTCTTGTTCGCTACGATCGCTCTGACGGTACTGTTTGGCTATCTCGTGGCAAAATACGACTCGCCCTCGGTTTCAGACTCCGAACTAGAGGGGTTCAGCCTAAAAACGCATCTTTGGTTCTGGGTCAGCGCCTTTTTGATGCAGGTAAGTTTCGGCCCGTTTTACAACTTTTTTACAATATACGAGACATCGTTCGGATTGGACTACAAAACTGTCAGCTATTTATGGACTTTCGGAGTGATATGCGAAATAGCGATGCTCTATTTTCAGTCCCCTTTAATGAAGAAAAATCTGCTTCTACTAATAAAGATTTCCATATTGAGCGCCGTAATCAGATGGTTTTTGCTATTTTTATTCCCCGCATCGGTTCCGATTACTTTTCTCGCTCAATCTCTTCACGCTCTTAGCTTCGCGCTTTACTATTCGGCGGCCATATCCTACCTGTTTCATATCTACGAAAACAGAAAATTGGCTCAACAGTTTTTCGGAGGAATCAGTTTTGGACTAGGAGGATTTGCCGGAAGTCTGCTGGCCGGATACTTTTACGGAGAGTATCTCTTTCTATACGCCTCTTTAGTGGCTTTTTTAAGTTTACTGGCCATTTTCGGGGAGTCCGAAAAATTTACAGATAAGAAAAACTGATATATCTTCTCTGTAATGCTTCTTTTTTAATCACTATCGACACAAAATGATTATATTTTAATCAATTTACGACCGCAGTTTTAAGCTATTTTGCGTTTTTTCTTGATTTTAATCAATTTTTTTATCCCGTTTGCAAATATAATTAGATTCGAATTTTAAGTACCAAAAGGAGAAAAGATGGCTGATTCGGTCGCAGTACTGGATACCTTAAAGTTGGTTTATACCATCTACGCCCTGATTGTTATCTCTTTGATCGGCTGGTTCGGATGGCGAATCACCCAAAGTGGTCAAAATAAAGGCCCAAAACCGGCTATTTTTTATACATACATAGCCATACTCGTAGTCATAGGAACCGGTCTGCACTTTCTGACCTACCATACGGTTCCGTGGGTTCCCACCGATCTCAACAGAGCCAATCTAAAGGCTCATAAAATCTACAACATTACCTACAAAGATCATCAGATACTGCTCGAAGAGAAACCTATGATCGTCGAATGCGGCAAAAAGGTGGTTTTTGAAGCGGTAAGCGAAGATTTAACTTACGGCTTCGGAATCTTTAGGCAAAACCACTCCATGGTCGCTCAGATGCAGGTTGTCCCCGGGAGCAGAAACGATCTGATGTGGGAATTCCATAAAAACGGCACGTACTATATCAGATCCACCGAATATTCAGGTCCAAAAGGGGCTCAGATGGTGGTAGAGGACGCGATCAAGGTAATCGGATGCGAAGAGAACGATCCATATGCGATGAAATAAGGAGGATTTAGGATGAGCATGATTAAAAAGCTGATGGAGGGTCACGAGGGGGGACTTAAACACGAACAGATGACCCCTATGCAGAAGATGGCCCTTAGATTCGTAGTCATAGGACTGCTATATTACGGATTGGCCTCTCTTGAGGGTATGATTATGAGGATGTGGGAGATTAAGCCTCTACCGTTGATAGACGAGAAACATTTCTTTTCGATCATGACGGTTCACCCTATGGTGGGGATTTTCGGTTCTTCCTACATGATAGTTTTCGGCGCCTTCTTGTTTTTGGTTCCATATCTGATGAAAAAACCGATATACAGCCTGAAGCTGGCCAATCTTTCGTGGCAGACCATTGCCGGCGGAACCTTAATTATGTGGCTGGCCGGATTTTTATTCAGTTACGCTCCGCTTTATACGCTCTATTGGCCTTTGCCGGTAGATTTCGAGCAGTTTTCCCAAATAGGCGGAATCGTCTATATCGTTGGCGTGGTGTTTATTATGATAGGTACCTTTTTGTTTACCTACAACATTTTCAAAACGATACTCTACACTCCTCCCGGATGGGAAAAACAGCCCTCTTGGGAGCTGTTAAAATCGGCACTGGGTATAGAAGGACTTTTGAACTTCTTTAGAAGAATCAAAAAAGAGCACCTCGTACCTCTGCCGATAGCGGCGATTTCAAGAGGTACCATCGATATGGGCCTTAACGCCATAGTGATATCTTCGGCGGGGGTTTTGATACTTATATATCTGTTGGGATCGGTATTCGGGGCCGATCTAAAAGGAACGTGGGTCGACGCGCTGCTTTATAAAAACATCTTCTGGTGGGGACTCGATCTCATCGCGGACGGTCTGGTCCTGATATTCGTTGCCGGTACCTGGTATCTGCTGGCCATGCTGATTTCCGGCAAGGATCTCTTTATGCAAAACATCGCCAGAGCCGCCCTGTTTGTGGAGATGGTGGTATCTTGGACGGTATGGTCCCACCACCTCATGTCGGATCAAGGTCAGTCTAACACTCTAAAGGTACTTTCTGGCGAAGTGGTAACGGCGTTCGAGTTGGTAACTCAGGGTATCGCCGTTTTCATTACGCTCGTAACCCTTTGGAGAGCCAGACCTCTGAAAATGACCAACGAACTCAAATTTCTTCTGGGCGGTATATTGGGATTTATGCTCGCGGTTCCGGCGGGAATAATCCAGGCCGATCTTGGTATGAACAGAATATTGCACAATACTCAATGGGTAATAGGAACCCACGTGCACGTAGCGATTCTGGTCGGTTTGACAATGACGCTGTATAGCGCCATCTATATACTGTTTCCGATACTGACCAACGGCGTCAAGCTCTACAGCCAAAAACTGGCCGATATACATTTTTGGCTACATCTAATCGGCGGAATCGGGATGGGCGCCTTCATGGGAATGGCAGGAATCGACGGCATGCTCAGAAGAGCCGTATATACCAACGGCGAATATAACACATATATGATTTTGGCCGGGATTTTCGGAATGATGATTTTCGTAGCCTTTTTGATATTCTTATACAACATAGTAATGAGTATAGGAGTAAAAGGGCTGATCGGTATCTATCAACCTGCCGCAACAGATACGAAAGATTGCGTTCCGGCGCAGAAGGAGCAGTAAATGAAATATATGATAATCGTTTTGGCTCTAATTGCCATCGGCGTAATAGCTCTGTTCGTGATCAAAAAAAGCATCGCTCTTTTACTGGCGGCGATCGTCGCCATAATAGCCGGCTACTTCTTTGCGGTCAGCACTATAGCAAAGGAGTCCGAAGAGGAGAGCGAAACTACCAAGGGATAACATTCGGCGGAGAACTCTCCGCCGAGAAACTTACGCTTTGGGAGCGTAGTAGCAGCGTTTTGGCGACTCTATCTTCCCTTCGCTTTTGAGCTTTTTTATCGCCTTGTCCACTTCTTTTTTGTCAACACCCAGAATTTCGGCAATTTGAGCCGCTTTTAACGGTTCGTTGGCCTTTTTCATCGCTTCTAAAACTTTCTCTTCCATAATCTCCTCCTTATTTTGATTTTACTCGATCCATTCGATCAATTCATTCAGAGGCAGTCTCACCTTTTTGGGCGCCTCCTTTATTCTATAACCGAAGGTTATAATCAGAGCTACCTCTTCGAATTTTCGATCGATTTTCAACAATTTTTCTACCGGCTCCTTCTCGAAACCTTCGATCATACAGCTGTCCACCCCTATCGCCGCCGCCGCGTCAACCATATTGGCGGCCGCTATATAGCACTGTTTCGCGCTCCAGCAAAACAGCGATTCATTATCGAGTTTATCCCTCATGAACTCGCTATACTTTTTTATATACGCCTCTATTCTCTCCTGCGGGAGATCTCGTCTTTGGAACATCTTTTTTACATATTCACTGTTCGGTTTTAAAATCTCCTTTTGAGCCTTTATAACCACCACAAAGGAAGAGGTACTTAGCTGATCTTGGTTCCAGCAAAGAGGCTTTAACTCATTTTTGAGTCCCGAATCGGTGATAACCAAAAACCTCCACGGCTCCATCCCGAAAGAGCTTGGACTGAGCCTGGCCGCTTCCAGAATGTATTCGATATCCTCCTTTGGAACTCTCTTTTGGGAGTCGAATATTTTACAGGCGTGTCTAAAATGCATCATCTCCATAAACTCTCTTTTCATACTCTACTCCATATTCTGATATTCAATTTCAGCTCTTCAACCGCTCCCAGGGTAAATTTTAGCGAATTTATATACTCTTTTGCCACTTCAAATTTTAGCAAAGATCTAAACAGCGGAGGTTCGAAATTATCCAAACCCTCTATAGCCAGAAATATTTTGCCATCTTTGAAGGATAGATATAGATCCCTTTTTATCTGTGATCTAAATTTCAGTATTCTCTCCATCATAGAGTGCGAGAGTATATATCTAGCCTCAATCTGATCGGTAGAGTAGACCGTAAAACTCTTTTCAAACTCGGGACTATCCAACCTTACAGGTTCTAGAGATCCTCTTTTCAAAACCTGACGCAATCCATCTGCAACATCCGCAAAAAAAGGAATTCTCTCCGGATAGACTAGAGTAACGCCTTTGAAACTTTTGTGAAAATCGGCACAGAAAAAGACCCCTTTGAAGATCGGATGCCAATACTCATTTCCTTTGGAGTCTCGTCTCTTTTGCCAGGTTTGAAGATCCGAAAACATTATCTTTACGCCATCTATCTCACCGTAAACCAGATCCTGACAGCGATACCGGTCGACTCGTTCCTCAAACAGAGCGCTGGCTCTATAGAGAGCAAAAGGAAAACACCCTTTAGGATCATAAATAAGTCCCGGATCGTTCCCCTTGATCAATCCTTTTACGATTTTGGTTTTGAAACTGTTTTTATAATCTTTCGACAAAAAATCGTAAAGCAGTCCAATAGCAAAAATACCCAGCATAAAAAAAACGGCGGGATACTCAAAATCGCCTCTTTTAAAGGCCCAAACAATCAGTAGTATCTCAAACAGGACAAAAATATATAAAAAGAGCTTTATCTTGCCGAGAATATCTTTACGCTCTTTCTCAAGCTGGATTATGGTTTCGTAAAGTCCCTCGTAATAGAGATCGTAAAGCCGAGAAGAACTCTTCATCTATCGAACAAAGTTTTAATATCGGGAGGATTTTTTTCATCCTCGTCGATTTTAAACACCTCTTTTTTTCTATAGCCCATATAATTGGCCAAAATATTGGTAGGAAACATCTCAATTATGTTGTTGTAATCGGTTACGGCTTGATTGTACGCCCTTCTCGCCGCGCTGATTTGCTCCTCAATTTCGTTTAGGCTTCTTTGTAGATGCATAATATGAGTGTCGCTCTTTAGCTGTGGATAGTTTTCTATATTTATCATGAGACCCTTTATCAAACGGCTCAATCTGTTTTCCAGATCCATTCTTTCGCCGATATTAGAAGTGGCGACCGCCTTGGTTCTCAAAGCCACGATTTCGGTTAAAATATCCTTTTCGAACTCCATATATCTTTTGGCGCTCTCAACGAGATTCGGAATTAGATCGTAACGCTTTTTCAATAGAGCTTCCAAAGAGCCGTAAACGTTTTCCACCTGATTCTTTCTGGCTATAAGGGTATTGTATAACAATATCCCCACTACCGTAAACACGGCCAAAATTATCAACAGAGCGTTCATTGGCGATTCCTATTTTTTCTGTTTTGCGATCCTTTTTCTCACATGCGGATCGAGATAGCGTTTTCTGATCCTGATTGATTTGGGAGTGACTTCTACCAGTTCGTCCTCTTCGATCCACTCAAGAGCCCTTTCCAGATTCATTTTTCGAGGCGGTATCAGTTTGATCGCCTCGTCGCTTCCGCTGGCCCTAACGTTGGTAAGATTTTTTCCCTTGATCGGATTTACCTCCAGATCGTTCGGTCTGCTGTGTTCTCCAATAATCATTCCAACGTACACTTCGGTTCCCGGTTCTATAAACAAAACTCCCCTCTCTTGAAGGTTAAAGAGCGAATAGGCCAGGGCTTTGCCGCTCTCCATGGAAATCAGCGCGCCGTTTTTGCGATGTTCTACCTCCCCTACGAAGGGGCGGAAATCCAAAAAGGAGTGATTCATGACCCCTTCGCCTTTCGTATCCGTTAAAAATTCGCTCCTAAAACCTATCAAGCCTCTGGCCGGAATCTCAAACTCTATTCTGGTAAAGCCCTCTCCCATCGGCGTCATCGTGGTCATCACCGCTTTGCGTCTGCCCAACTTTTCGATAACGGCGCCGCTGTAATCCTCGGGAACGTCTATTACCAGATGTTCGAAAGGCTCCAGTCTAACGCCGTTTTCCTCTTTTATTATAACTTCCGGTCTGGAGAGACTGAACTCAAATCCTTCTCGGCGCATATTTTCCGCCAAAATGGTAATTTGTAGTTCGCCCCTTCCGGAAACCTTGAACTTTCCCTCTCCTACCTCTTCGAGTCTCATCGCTATGTTGGTCTCCATCTCTCTTTGGAGGCGTTCTTTTAGTTTGTTGGAGGTTACATGTTTCCCTTCGGTTCCCGCCAGCGGAGAATCGTTGACGCTGAAAAAGACGCTCAAAGTGGGCTCTTCTATATGCAGCGGATCCAAAGGGGCCGGATTTGCAGGATCGGCTAACGTATCTCCAACGTCAATGGCCTCAAAACCGGCTATCGCCACTATATCTCCGGCTTCAGCCTCCTCGATCTCCATCCGATTCAATCCCAAAAAGCCTATTAGTTTCGTAATTTTGCCTCTGTTCTCCTCTCCGTTGGCCTTGATCAGTAAAAGAGTATCGCCCTTCCTAATCACCCCGTTGAATATTCTGGCTATTCCTATACGCCCCACGTAATTGTCGTAATCAAGAGTAAAAATCTGCATCTGCGGAGGGTTCTGTTTCGATCCCTGAGGTTTTGGAACATGCTCCAAAATAGCCTCAAACAGCGGTTTCATATCTTCGTTTGGATCATCTAGGGAACTTTTTGCGTAACCTTCTCTGGCGGCGGCGTAAAGAATAGGAAAATCTAGCTGCTCGTCGCTCGCCTCCATACTGACGAACAGATCGAACACCTCATCCACCACCCTTTCCGGATCCGCCGCCGGTTTGTCTATCTTGTTAACCACCAGTATCGGTTTCAGCCCGAGAGAGATAGCCTTTTTGACCACGAATTTCGTTTGGGGCATAACTCCCTCCTGAGCGTCAACCAAAAGCAAAACCCCGTCAACCATTTTCAGAACTCTCTCGACTTCACCGCCGAAATCGGCGTGGCCGGGAGTATCGATAATGTTTATTTTAACCCCTTCGTAAATAATGGCTGTATTTTTCGAAAGTATAGTTATTCCCCTCTCTTTTTCGAGTTCGTTGGAATCTAGCGCCCTTTCGGCCAACTCTTTGTGCGCCTCAATGGTGCCCGACTGTTTTAACAGCTCATCCACTAGAGTGGTTTTACCGTGATCAACGTGGGCGATTACGGCGATATTTCTAATTTCTTGCATCGATTAAAGACCTTTTTCAAAAAATTTTCGCTATTTTACTATTCTTTGCCCCATTAGGCAAATTAACATATAAAAGAGAGAAAATGGTCAAATATATAATATTCGATATGGACGGAACCTTAATAGACAGTTCGGCGATAATTTCAAACTCGATCAACTACGTCCGCTCAAAGCTGGGACTTCCGCCGATGGAAAAAAATCTTATTTTGCAAGCGGTTAACGACACATCGATACATAGACCCAAATTTTTCTACGGAGTGGAGGAGTATAAACCGGAACATATTCATTGGTTTAGGGAGTACTACTCGAAAAATCACCATAAAGAGACTCTGCTCTATACCGGAATCAAAGAGCTGCTTCAGGAGCTAAGGCCATATTTTCGCTACGCTCTGGCCACGAACGCCTATAGAGTTTCAGCGGAACAGATTCTGAAACATCTGGGCATCTACCACTTTTTCGAGATAATAGTGTGCGGCGACGAAGTAAAAGAGCCAAAGCCATCGCCGGAGATGCTCTATAAAATAATAGATTTTTTCGGTTGCGACAAACACGAAATCGTTTTGGTCGGAGACGGACAAACAGACCAAGAAGCCGCTACGGCCGCGGGAATAAAATTTATAAAGGTCAACTGGGGATGGCAAAAATACGAAGATGCTCTCAACAGCGTCGAAGAGCTAAAAAAAAGCCTCATAAATCTGCAAAAACTATAAAAATTCGAAAAGGCTCCATTTCATAGCTCTATTCCGTAAACCTCCCTATAAAATTTCATGGCGTATCGATCGCTCATACCCGCAATGAAATCGGCGGCGACTCTGTAGATTTTATCCTTTTCGCAGCGTCTGTAATACTCTTCGGGTAGAAGTCTTGGCTCTTCCATGACGGCTTTGAATATTCCCTCTACGCATCTTTTCCCGGCATGCATCTTTCTCATAATCTTGGGATGTCTGTACAGTTTTTCAAAAAGGATCTTTTTCAACTTTTTTATTTCAGTATCCACAAAACCGTCATATTTTATAGGAAGCGGCTCATCGGCCGGCAGAGTCTTGCATAAAATTTTACCTTTTGAAGGGTTCTTTGAGCTGTTGATCAAAGAGAGAACGACTCTCGCGATCAACAAGGAGGTAAATCTGTATCTAAACAGTTTGTCCTCTTTAGAGTAGCCCTCTCTTTCGGCCTCTTCAATTACGCTTTTGACCAGTTCGTTTTCGCTTATGTCTTCGATATCTATCAGCTCATATTTGATACCGTCGTCGATATCCGCGCTTATATAAGCGATTTCGTCGGCTTTGTCCACTACCGCCGCTTCCAAGGAAGGGTGTCTATCCAACCGGAAAATCTCATCGTGCCAACTCGATAGAAAATCTTTTCTATAGGGATATGAGTGTTTCAATATTCCTTCCAGTGTGGCAAAAGTTAGATTCAGACCGTCAAAATCCTTGTATCTTTTTTCGAGCTTGGTAACCACCCTAAAAGATTGAAAATTGTGTTCAAAACCGTTTTTCCCGTATATTTTTACGAGTCTGTCCAATTCATCCCCGCCCGCGTGCCCAAACGGCGTATGGCCTAGATCGTGCGCCAGCGCAATTGATTCGGCCAGAGCCTCATTGAGTTCCAACTCTCTACAGACGGTCCTGGCTATCTGGCTGACCTCCAAAGAGTGGGTAAGCCTGGTTCTAAAATAGTCTCCCTCGTGATTTATAAATACCTGCGTCTTATATTTGAGCCTTCTAAAGGAAGAGGAGTGGATTATTCTGTCTCTGTCCCTGAAAAAGGAGTCTCTAAAATCGTCCACGGTAGGATGGAACCTCTGTGTGCAATTCATAAAAAAAACCTTTTTGGTATAATCTTTCGAAATTATAACAAAGGGTCTATCATGAAGGTTACCTTGATGCACCATACGCCTTTGGAAGTCTGCGCCCACGCTATTAGAACATGCTGGCAGAGCTTCGACAAAAGCGACAAAGGAGGACCTAAAGACAGAGAATTAATAGATAGGGTGGGCAACAAATACAAACACGCATCGACTTTGGAACATCTGGTTTATACCTTCTATATCAAGGGAATCAGCAGAGCTTTGCTGCAGGAACTAGCCCGCCACAGAATGGCCAGCCTGAGCGTAAAATCTACCAGATACACCCTAAAAGAGCTAAAAAACGAGGAGCCTTTTAAGGAGAACGACTTTGAAAAGGCCTCAAAATATCTGGTCATGACCGGCAACGAAACCGTAGACAAAATGAGTATTTTGGCCCTAAACAATCTCCAAAAGGTGCTAAAAGAGGGAATTTCTAACGACATAGCCAAATATTGTCTACCGGAATCCTATAAAAGCGAATTGACCTGGACCGTAAACGCGAGAAGTCTGCAAAACTTTCTAAACCTGCGCAGTTCAAAGGAGGCTTTGTGGGAGATTAGAGAGCTATCTCGAGAGATCTTTAAGGCATTGCCGGAAGATCATAAATATCTCTTTGAGGAGGTTTTTCATTTTAAATGAGATTAGTTGTATCGATTCTGGCCCTCTTTTTTCTTTCGGGATGCGGAAAAAAAGTTGAACTAAATCAGATATATCTGCCGCCTTTGTATCCGAAAATCACCAAATTGAAACTAACAAGATTCAAAAACGACAGATACGACGTCAGCGGCAGACTCTACGCCCTACTGAACGACTACACTCTAAAAAACAGAAAAGTCTTCGATTTAAACGAAAATAGTTACGACACGGTAATAGAGGGACAAATAGAATTCAAAACCAAAAACATCAGCCAAAAAAAAGAGAAGATAGATATATGTCTTTCTTATAAACAATCCGGCGACAAAAACGTGTGTGCGCTAAAAAGAGAATACATCAAGACATGCCGAAAAAAGAGAGTGGAAGTCGCGGCTTTCATAACCATTAAAGAGCCGAGCGGAACTCCCATAAAGAGAAAATTTTCCGATTCGACGACCATAAACGTATGTAGATCTCCCAAAAAGAGACTTCTAAAAGAGACTATAAAGGAGATAGAGACATTAACAAACGAAAAAAGCGACAAAAAAGTGGTAATAATCCGCGACTATTCAATATTTTACACAGAAGATAGAGTAGATTACGAAGAGATCTATTCCAGACTCTCCGAAAACATCGCAGAAGATATATTCGAGTTTCTTTCTCCTAAAATATACGTCAAAAGCGTAGATTTCCCCGTCGAAATAGAAGGGAAAGAATCAGAGAGTATGATAAGGATATACGAACTGGTCAATAAAAATAGACTTCAAAAGGCCCTAAAAGAGATAGATGTGCTAATCGCAAAATATCCGGATTCAAAAAATCCGCTTTACGCAAAGGGATTGATTCTTGAACTCAAAAAAGAGTACAAAAAGGCGCTAAAAGTCTATACATCTGCATTTAAGAGATTCAATGACCACAGAGCCTACGAAAGAGCCCAAAACATCAAAAAGAGATTTTTACTTTCAGAGTGAAATCAATCTCTGAGCGTGAGTTATAGCTACCGCCATGGCGTCGGTGATGTCCAAAGGTTTAATCTCTTTTTTGATTCCTAAAATCTTCTTTACCATAAAAGCCACTTGCTCTTTTGAGGCTTTGGCCCTACCAGTGAGCGCCTTTTTTACCTGAAGTGGGGTATACTCGCTAAAATTTCCGTGACGCTGAATGATTCTCAAAGAGAGAGCTCCTCTAAACTGAGCCAGTTTTAAAACGGTTTTGGGATTGTAAGCGAAAAATATATCTTCGACCGCCACCTCTTCCACGTCGAAGGAGTCAAATATCATATCTATTCCCTCTATCATCTGCGAAAGCTGATATTGAAACTCTCCAGGAACAATCTTTATCAAACCGGCCTCTATAAGCCTTAAACGCCTGTTCTCGGCCGATATTACCGAATATCCCAAATTTCTGCTGCCTGGATCTATACCTAAAATTTTCACGATTTTTCACACCTTCTTCACATGGTGAATTTTTGTTCATGTCACGAGATTTTAACTAAATATTGGAAAGTTTTGGCTAAAATATTCACATAATTCACATATTTTTCACGTAGTGAAAAAAATTCTCAGGGGAAAAAATGCTCGGCAATCAAATTCTACAGATGTTAAAAGAAGAGATTACGAACATCGAATATGAAAGATATATAAAACAGCTAAAATACGACGAAAAGAGTTCAAAAAGCAACTACGCCGTATATAGGGCTCCAAACCCCCTAATAGCGAACTGGGTAAAATCAAAATACGCAAAAAAAATAGCCAGACTTTACGAAATAAAAACCGGAATCAGGGCCCAGGTGGAGATAACGGTTCAAAAAAAGAACATACAGCGAAAGAGCGCGGTACAGACCAACCCTCAAAAGAACAGTCCCAGCACAAAACTAAATCCCTCGTACACCTTCGAAAATTTCGTAGTAGGCAATTCAAATCAGTTTGCATACACGGCCGCGTTGAGTTCAGCCGAAAAGCCAGGCCAACTTTACAATCCTCTTTTTATTTACGGAGGAGTCGGACTCGGAAAAACGCATCTGCTTCAAGCTATAGGAAACTACAACCTGCAAAAGGGAAAATCGGTAATCTACACCACGATAGAACAGTTTATGAACGATTTTACATATCACCTGAGAAATCAGACCATGGACAGATTTAGGGAAAAATATAGAAAATGCGATATTTTGCTGATAGACGACGTACAGTTTCTAAGCAGAAAGGAACAGACCCAAGAAGAGTTCTTTCATACATTCAACGAGCTTCATAACAAATCCAAACAGATAGTCTTGACGAGCGACAAACATCCCAAACAGATAGCGGGACTGGAAGATAGACTAAAAAGCAGATTCGAATGGGGCCTAATAGCCGATATTCAACCGCCAGAACTCGAAACTAAAATAGCGATAATAAAGAAAAAATGCGAGTTAGACGGCATAAATCTGGAAGATGAGGTGGTAAACTATCTAGCAACCACTATGGACAACAATATCAGAGAGATCGAGGGAATCATTATAAAACTTAACGCCTACGCCTCACTGATGAATCAAAAAATAACGCTGGAATTCGCAAAAAGCGTACTGAAAGAGCAGATAAAAGAGCAGCAGGAAAACATAACGATGGAGGATATCATCAAAGTGGTCTCTGAGGAGCTGAACATAAAACCCAGCGAAATCAGAAGCAAATCCAGAAGCAGACAGATAGTAAACGCTAGAAGAATAGTTATGTATCTGGCCAGAAACCTCACCCCAAACTCCATGCCGGCTCTGGCTCAATATTTTGGAATGAAGGATCACACTTCGGTAAGTCACGCCATGAAAAAGATAAACGAAATCATGCAAAAAGACGAAAATTTCAAAGTCCAAATAGAGGAGCTGACAAACAAAATAAAACACAGCCAGTGAATAACCCCAAAAAAATAAAGAAGCAAAAAATAGACCGAAAAAACGATATCGGCGCCGATTTTTCACAAATTAACGCCAAACTACTTCTAAATACTAAATATTTAATAAAAATATAGGAAAAATTTCATAAAATCAATTGTTAGAAAAACTAAGGAGAATTCGATGAAGATATCCGTTCAAAAATCGATCCTGGAACAGGTCCTGAGTCAAATGCAACCTTTCCTCGAAAAAAAGGACACCAGCCAGATAACATCGCACGTATATATGAACGCATCCGATTCGAATCTGACTATAAAGGCCACAGACTACGAAATTGGACTGAAAACCACGATAAAAAACATAGACACTAAAGAAAACGGAGAGACCACTGCAAACGGAAAGAAACTGTTGGATATAGTCAGAATCTTGAAAGACGAAGAGCTAATCATAGAAAAGAAAGAGGATACGCTATACATCAAACAGGGACACTCAAAATTCAAACTGCCCACGTTCGATCCTTCAGAATTTCCAACCTTTCCATCGATAGAAAACAGACCCAAAATATCCATAGACAGTTATAAATTCGTAACCTCCCTAAAAAAAATCGCTCCGGCGATAGACAGCAACAACCCCAAATTCGAGCTAAACGGAGCCTTGATAGACATAAAAGAGGAATTTATAAACCTGGTCGCCACCGATACCAGAAGACTGGCACTAGTCAGGCTGGAAAACTCGCCGGAAACATCGTTGGCACTGATCGTTCCCAAAAAAGCCATACAGGAGATACAAAAACTATTTGCCGAAGAGTTAGAGATTTACTACGAGGAGACAAATCTGATAATAAATTCAGGAGATTATCTGTTTTTCACCAAGCTGATAAACGGAAAGTTTCCGGATTACGAAAGAATAATTCCCTCCTCGCTCAATTACGAACTGGAACTCTCAAAAAGCAAAATGATAGAGGCAATAAAACAGATAACCACGATATCCAACGAGATAAAGCTCACCTTTTTAAAAGACAGAATAATATTCAAAAGCCTCAGCGAAGAGAACATAGAGGCGCAAACCGAAATCGAAGCACAAACACCTTTTGAGGAAAAGTTCGTAATGGCGGTAAACAGCAGATATCTGTTGGATTTCCTATCAAACATAGAATCGGAAAATTTTCAGATGGGTTTGAACGAACCCGAACTGCCATTTCTGCTAAAGAACGACAACTTCTTAACCATAATCATGCCGATCGTCATATAAATTCTCTTTAACGAAAAAAAAGATATAATCTATATATTTTAAGAGGGCTTTGCCCTCCATAGCAATTATCCACATATAGGGAACAAAATGGAGAAACATTACGGCGCCGAAAAGATAAAGGTTCTAAAGGGTCTCGAAGCAGTCAGAAAGAGACCCGGAATGTATATCGGAGATACGAACGTAAATGGACTGCACCACCTAATCTACGAAGTGGTTGACAACTCCATCGACGAAGCTATGGCGGGATACTGCACCAAGATTGACATAACCCTTACAAAAAGCGGCAGTGCCATTATCAGCGACAACGGAAGAGGTATCCCGGTAGATGAGCATCCAACAGAAAAGATTCCAGCTGCTACGGTGGTTTTGACGGTTCTTCACGCCGGGGGAAAATTTGAAAAAGACGCATATAAAGTAAGCGGAGGTCTGCACGGAGTAGGGGTCTCAGTTGTGAACGCCCTATCTAAAAAGCTGATTATGACAATAAAAAGAGATGGCAAAATCTTTAGGCAGGAGTTCGAAAAAGGAGTACCTGTAACGGATCTAATAGTGATCGGAGAGACAAACAGAACCGGAACAACCATAGAGTTCTGGCCGGACGAAGAGATTTTTGAGACAGTGGAGTTTAAATACGATATTCTAGCTCGAAGATTCAAAGAGCTCGCATATCTCAATCCCTCCATTACAATAACCTTCAAAGACGAAAGGGCCGACAAGAAGGAGATATACCATTTCGAGGGAGGCCTGGTCCAGTTCGTGGAGGATCTGAACAAAAAAAGCCCCATTACCAAACCTTTTGAAATCAGCGAGAAGATAGAGGATATAGAGGTTGACATAGCGCTTTTGTACAACGACGGTTTCGATGAGAGGCTGCTTAGTTTCGTAAACAATATCAGAACTCCAGAAGGCGGAACTCACGAGAGCGGATTCAGAGCCGGCCTGACAAGGGCGATTTCCAATTACATTTCTCAAAACGCCGGAGCCAAAGAGAAAAACGTAAAAATCACCGGGGACGACGTCAGAGAGGGTTTGGTGGCCGTGGTCAGCGTAAAGGTTCCTGAACCACAGTTTGAAGGCCAGACGAAAGGCAAACTCGGTTCAAGCTACGTTAGACCTCTGGTTCAAAAACTTAGTTACGAGAAGCTGGTTAAGTATTTCGAAGAGAATCCGATCGAGGCGAAAACGATCATGAATAAGGCCCTGGCCGCGGCAAGAGGCCGCGAGGCCGCCAAGAAAGCCAGGGAACTGGTAAGAAGAAAAGACGCCATGAGCGTCGGAACTCTTCCTGGAAAACTGGCCGATTGCCAGAGCAAAGATCCGGCCGTGAGCGAACTCTATCTCGTAGAGGGCGACAGCGCTGGAGGCAGCGCTAAACAGGGCAGAGACAGAGTATTTCAGGCCATATTGCCGCTCAAGGGCAAGATTTTGAACGTTGAAAAGGCCAGACTCGACAAGATTTTAAAGTCCGACGAGATAAAAAACATGATAACGGCTCTGGGATGCGGCATCGGAGAAGAGTTCGACGAAAACAGACTCAGGTACCATAAAATAATAATAATGACCGACGCAGACGTAGACGGCAGCCATATTCAGACTCTGCTTTTGACATTCTTTTTCAGATTTCTAAGACCGATAGTGGAAAAAGGTTATCTATATATAGCCCAACCTCCTCTGTACAGATATAAAAAAGGAAAAAAAGAGGTCTATTTAAAAGACGATGCGGAATTGAACAAATTTCTTATAGAAAACGGCATAGACTCTTTGGAGATAGACGGAATTGGCAGATACGATCTGATAGATTTTTTCAATCTGGTAGCCCATTACAGAAGCGTTCTAAAAGAGATAGAAAAGAGATACTCGTTGATAGAGGTGGTGAGGTTCTTGATCGAAAATAGAGACCTTGTGGCTTTGGATAACGAACATCTTTTCAAAAAGATTGAGGAGTTTTTGCTATTTAAGGGATTTAATATTCTAAATAGAGAGGTTACTCCTGATATTATACATCTATACGTTCAGACCGAAGACGGTCTTGAGGAGATCGTTATCGACGACGAACTTTTTACCAATCCCTTTTACGTGGAAGCGGTATATATACACGAAAAAATAGGCGAAAGAGTTCCGGCGGCTTTAGAAGGAAAAGATCTAATAGAGATTTTAAATAGCGTGGAAAAAAGCGCGAAAAAAGGCGCCTATATCCAGCGTTACAAAGGTCTGGGAGAGATGAATCCGGAACAGTTGTGGGAGACCACGATGAATCCCGAAAACAGAAGACTGCTAAGGGTTACGGTAGAAAACGCCGAAAGCGCCAGTGACGTGTTTAGTCTCTTTATGGGAGACGAGGTCGAACCCAGAAAGAGATATATAGAAGAGCATGCAAAAGATGTAAAACATCTGGACGTATAATGCTCTATTCTCAGGAGGTAGAGAGAGAAAAGCGGTTCAAACTGGCCATTAGGACCGGTTTGCCGATCTTTTTTCTAACCGGCGCGATAATTTTCGTAGTTTTACACGATCAAAACTTCAATTTAATCGACGCGGTTTTGATACTTTCGACGGTTTTTATCTCCGTCTACTACATATTTTTCATGTTTTACGAGGGTCTTTCGCAAAAGATTACCGACCCTGTATCCAAAGCGTTCAATAGAGAATATATTTTAAAGATACTGCAAAAAGAGTTAAATAAAAAACCTAAATTTACGGTCGTTTTAATATCGATAGACAATCTGCAGGATATAAACGAACGCTACGGTATAGAAAAAGGCGACAAGGTTTTGGAGAGTTTCGCGACGATAATCGATTCGTTTTTCAGATCTAGATACAAAAATATACCCATAGGCCACTATAAAGGAGGCGAGTTTATTTTGGGCCTTGAAGACTCCGTCGAGAGCGTCAGGGAGATTCTGGACGAATTTATATATAAATACGACAAAAGCAGAATCGACGATATAGAGATCAAACTATTTGCGACCTTGACCGATTCGGAATACAGCAAAGATATCAAAAAGATCGTCGAATATCTTTACGAACTCTATTCCGCATACCTTTACAGACCAAAGAGCAAAAGGGTAATGGTAGCCTCCAAAAAGAGTATGAAAGCCGACGAGTTTGAGAAGTTTATAGTAAAAAGCATAGAAAACAAAGAGCTCTCTATTAGATTCCAACCGGCTTTGTCTTTAAAGGAGGAAAATTACGATCTTGTGGAAATAGTGGTGAAACTGATCGGCGAAGAGGGAAATCTGATTCATCCTAGCCAATTTATACCTGTGATAAACAGACTAGGCTACGAGCAGTCTTTCGATCTGGTTTTGACGGAGAAGATTTTAGAGTCTATAGTCGTCAACGATCTGCCGAAAGATATACTTTACAGTTTCAACGTATCTCCATTCTCCCTTAGAGACGGAAAATTCTTGGAGCGTATCAGAGAACTTTTTTCGAGATACGAGGTTCCAAAAAGCTCTATAGTGTTCGAACTGTATGAAAACAGACTCTATAGAGACGTGGATCATTACAAAAAGATACTAGATATATACAAGAATATGGGTTTTAAAATAGCCTTCGACAACTTCGGCTCCCTCAACGCCTCATTGGAGTATGTCAAAGAGATCGGGTGCGATTTTGTCCATTTTGACAAATATTTCACGAAAAATATCGACAATGAAATCTATAGGGATCTTTTGGAGTCGTGGATAATATTTTTTCATAAAAACAAAACAAAATGTATAGTGAAGTTCGTGGACAAAAAAGAGAATATAGAGATTTTCAGGAAACTTGGCGCGGATTACGTGGAGGGTTACGCGATCAGCGAACCTTTGACGGCTGAAGATCTGATCAGATTTATAAAGGAGAGGCTATGAAATACGGGGAAAAAAGCATAAGCGAGTTCGATCCCGCCAAAGATCTGGAAATTTGGCCCAATAACCACTCAAAAAGCTACAAAATTTCGATCACGCTTCCTGAGTTTACCTGTTTGTGTCCAAGGAGCGGATATCCGGATTTTGCCAGATTGACGTTGGAGTATGTACCAGATAAATGGGTAGTGGAGCTAAAGGCTTTGAAACTGTATATAAACAGTTTTAGAAACAGATATATCTCTCACGAAGATAGCGTCAACGAAATTTACGACACTATTTTTGATCGTCTCAAACCCAAATGGATGAAACTGGTCGCAGATTTTAATCCCAGAGGAAACGTACATACCGTAATAGAGATAGACAGCGAGACCGTAGGAAGGTTTTAGACTCCTCCCCAGATACCCGCGGCGCCCGGCTTTGCGGGGTGCTCTGCTGCGTTCCCGCCCTGAAGCTTTGTCCCGCAAGTCCGTCGCACGGGTCTGAAGAGGAGCGCTCAGAGTTTGAAAAACTCTCAACGCTCCTCTCATGGCGGAGAGAGTGGGATTCGAACCCACGAGGGGCTGTTAACCCCTACACGCGTTCCAGGCGTGCGCCTTCGACCGCTCGGCCATCTCCCCTTTTGTATCAGGAATCTAATAGTGTAAGTGGCGGGGAGGGTGGGATTCGAACCCACGGTAGGCTCATCACCTACGCCGGTTTTCAAGACCGGTGCGTTCAACCAGCTCCGCCACCTCCCCAATAGTTTCGAGAAGTATGGAGGCGGCACCCGGATTCGAACCGGGGATCAGGGCTTTGCAGGCCCGTGCCTTACCACTTGGCTATGCCGCCGTTATGCCCTCTCTGGGCACCCGTGGTGCCCGAGGCCGGACTTGAACCGGCACGGAGAAAACCTCCGAGGGATTTTAAGTCCCTTGCGTCTACCAATTCCGCCACCCGGGCAATAAAGCCGTTAGCTTTTCGGAGGATTTTTCAAAGGTTGCATCTTTATCGATGGAGCGGGAGACGGGATTCGAACCCGCGACCCTCACCTTGGCAAGGTGATGCTCTACCCCTGAGCTACTCCCGCAGAGATTTTGGACTGCAATTATAACCAAAATATTTTCAATTGTAAATAGTTTTTGGCTATAATTACCCCTAATACAGGCCTAAAAAAGGAGATTTATGAGAAGCGACGAGATCAAAAAAGGGTATCAAAGAGCTCCCCACAGGAGTCTTTTAAGAGCTACTGGGTTAAAAGACGAGGATTTTGATAAACCTTTTATAGGAGTGGCTAACTCCTTTATAGAGATTATACCGGGTCATTTCTTTTTGAACAGATATTCCGAAATTATCAAAGATGAGATTAGAAAATGCGGATGCGTTCCATTTGAATTCAATACCATCGGAGTGGATGACGGCATAGCCATGGGGCACGATGGTATGCTATACAGCCTCCCCAGCAGAGAGATAATAGCAAATTCTATCGAAACGGTGATGAACGCGCATAAACTGGACGCTTTGATATGTATTCCCAATTGCGACAAGATCACGCCGGGAATGATTATGGGAGCTTTGAGAGTGAACGTTCCCACCGTTTTCGTCAGCGGCGGACCTATGAAAGCCGGAGAGTTGAGCGACGGAACGCCGATAGATTTGGCGACCGCCTTCGAGGCAGTAGGAAAGGTTGCAAAAGGCGAAATGAGCCAAGAACAGCTCTACGAGATCGAGTGCGAGGCATGCCCCAGCGGGGGAAGCTGTTCCGGTATGTTCACCGCGAATTCGATGAATACCTTGATGGAGGCGATGGGGATTGCGCTCAACGGTAACGGTACGATTTTGGCGCTGACACCAGAGCGCGAAGAGCTTCTTAGAAAGGCCGCACGCCGTATATGCGAAATC
>JAMONM010000074.1 GCA_027065825.1 Campylobacterales bacterium
ATAGAGCCTGGAAAAACCGGAATATACAATGCCGCCAAAATATATTCGATGATTCAAGAGGCCGAAATAGACAATCTAAAAGCCCTGTTCGCCAGTACCGGCGTAAAAGGTAACGAGTATCCTAAGGATTACTATATATCCTCTTTGGTGGCGGATCGCTCCATAAATACCGCGCCCTTGGAGACTATAGAGGCTTTTTTGAAAGAGGGCGACGCTACCGCCAAACTTCCGCTTTCTGACGAAACTATAGAGGAACATCTGCAAAGAGTAGATAGAGTCGTAGACCTAAAAAGAGTCTATTCTCAACTGTTGGAAGAGGGGCTTGAGGCGTTTGAGATAGCTTTTGAGGAGATATTAAAGGCACTGGAGTAGAAAATGCAAAATTACGAATTCGATATAAACTCGTTGACGTTCGAGAATATAAAAAAGATTAGAAAATATCTAAAAAAACTGATCGAGGTCGGCGGCAGCGACCTGCACATAAAGGCCAACTCGGTAATTAGAGCCAGGGTGCACGGAGATATCGTTCCCTTTTCCGCCGAAGTTATTACCAAAGAGGAGGCTTTGACTCTGGCCAAAGAGCTTTTAAGAGGCAGGTTCAAGGAGCTCGTTGAGAACAAGGACGTGGATCTTGTCTACATATTTGACGAAAACATACGGTTTAGGGTAAACATTTTCTTTCAGATCGACGGAGTTTCCGCGGTTTTTAGAACCATTCCGGTAAAGATCAAAAGTATAGACGAGCTTAGGCTTCCAAAAGCTATCCATAAACTGTCTCAGATTCAGCGGGGGTTGGTTCTGGTAACGGGTGTTACCGGTAGCGGTAAATCCACCACTTTGGCGGCCATAATAGACGAGATAAACAGATCTCGAAAAGATCACATAATTACGATAGAAGATCCGGTGGAGTTCGTGCACAAAGACAACAAATGCGTCATAAATCAAAGGAGTCTGGGGCAGGACACCGTCAGTTTTTCCAGGGCTCTAAGGGCCGCTTTGAGGGAGGACCCGGACATTATTTTGGTGGGCGAGATGAGAGATCTGGAGACCATAGAGATGGCTCTACACGCCGCCGAGACCGGCCATCTGGTCTTTTCCACGCTGCACACTCTTGACGTCAAAGAGACCATCAACAGAATAATCAGTATGTTCCCAGCCGAAGAGCAAAACAGAATCAGGGTGGTTTTGGCTTCGGTTTTGGAAGCCGTGGTTTCCCAAAGGCTTGTAAAAAGCAAAGAAGGAGGCAGAATCGCGGCGGTCGAGCTGATGTTCAGAACAAAAAGAATCGAGACTCTGATAGAGCAAGCAAGAGAGATAGAGATCACTACGGCTATCGAAGAGGGTACCATATACGGAATGCAGACTTTCGATCAGGCTCTATTGAATCTTTATCGTTCCGGTTTGATAGACGAGGAGGAGGCTCTGGTCAACGCCACCAGCCGATCGGATATGAAACTGAAAATCGAGGGATTTAGCGAAAACACTGCCGATATAAAGTCCCAAAAAAGTATAGGTAGCAACGATAGCGACGTATTCGATCTAAAGATTAATGTAGATTAAAAAAAATTTTAGTATAATACGCCTCCTATTTCACTTAAAAGGATAGAAGATGCTTGAAGGCATAATTAGAGAGAGTATCGGCAAAAGCAGTGCCAAGAAGCTACGCCGAGATGGTTATCTAATTGCCAACATTTACGGGAAAGGTTTTGATAATATTCATGCCGCCTTTAAAAAGGGAGAGTTTATCAGAACCGTCAGAAACAAGGAAAAACTGGCTTTTCCCGTAAAACTGGGCGATAAAGAGTTGAGCGTCGTGGTACAGGAGTATCAAAAGGATCCGGTTACTTACGATCTAAAGCATGTGGATCTGATGGTGGCTCAGCCTGGTGTAGTTACCTACTACATGGTTCCTATCAAGACGGTCGGAACTCCCAAAGGATTGAAGAACAAGGGAGTTTTGGTGATCTCCAAAAGGAGAATCAAAGTAAAGGGAGCTATCGAGAACATTCCCGACAGTATAACTCTTGACGTGAGCGATCTGGACGTTGGCGATGCGATTTTGATCAGGGATATTCAGCTGCCAGAGGGCGTATCCCATATGACTCCGGAAAGAGTTGCCGTCGTAGGTGTGGTCAAAGCGAAATAATGCGCCTTGTAGTCGGTCTGGGAAATCCCGGAACGAAATATTCTCTCAATAGACACAACGTGGGTTTTATGGTCGCGGACGCTTTGGTCCGCGACCTAAACTGCGATAAAATAAACAAAAAAAGCTTTCTGGGCGAACTGTTTAGATGTTCGGATACTTTGGTATTGAAACCACTTACTTATATGAATCTCTCAGGAAAAAGCGTAGCGGCGGTAAAGAACTTCTATAAAATTCCTAACGAAAAGATAGTGGTGGTTCATGACGATCTGGATCTTCCCTTTGGAGCCGTGAAATTCAAAAAAGGGGGAGGAAACGGAGGCCACAACGGACTCAAATCTGTTGACGAGCATATAGGTAACGACTATATTAGACTCAGGGTGGGCATAGGCAGACCTCAGAGAAAAGAAGAGGTAGTAAAATACGTTCTGTCCGATTTTACCCCTGAGGAGATCCGAAAACTTAACGAGCTTATCGAACATATAACGGCCGCCTTAAAAGCTTTGGGCGAGGAATCTTTGGAAAAGGTGGCCTCTTTGTACTCCAAAAAGGGATTCGGCCCCGGGAGTGGCTGATGCTGTTTAGATATATAATAAAGGGGTATATTAGATACTTCGCTTTAATCTTTTTGGCCCTTGTGGTTTTTTTTGTGGGGTTGGACTATCTGCAGAGCTTTAAATCTCTACCGTCTGCTGCAAACTTGCAGATTCTATATATCATTTATAAAAGTTTCTATGCCGTTGATCTGCTGTTGCCGATATCTCTGGTGTTCGCCTCGATAGCTACAAATATTTACCTGGTCAGAAGAAACGAGTTGGTGGCTTTTTACTCTGTGGGATACTCCAAAAGAGAGATTATCAAACCGATGTTTTTGGCTTCCGGTACGATTATCGCGCTGTACGCTCTTTTACACGCCACGCCGTTTGCTTATGCGAACGAAAATGCAGAAAGCATAAGAAAACATAAAGTCCTAGCCAGCGCCACAAACGATCTGTTTGTTAAATATTACGATAAATACATCTATTTTGAAAAGCTCTATCCGTTTTTGAAAAAGGCCGAAAACGTTAGAGTCTTTAGGATCGAGGGAGACTCTTTGAAAGAGCTGGTTCGAGCCGACGAAGCCCATTTTATGGAAAAAGGATGGAGAATGAGCGGTGCGGAGGTCGTGATTCCTCTGCAAGAGGCTATCGAGGTAAAAAAAGATGCAGATATAACCATTTTGCAAGGCTTCAAGCCTAAAATTCTCGATTCTGTCTACGAGGGGAAAAGCAGCTTTAGCATAATCGATGCCGTATATGCCATAGCTCTGTTAAAAGATCAAAACGTAAATACCGAAAAGATCGAGGCCGTTTTGCTGGCACAGTTGGTCTATCCTCTTTTTGCCCCTTTGCTTGGGGTGATTCTTTTTGCTTTCTTGCCCACGACGCAAAGAGGCGGAGCTCTGAGCTTTTACGGATTCGTATCGATAGTGGCGGCGCTGGCTTTGTGGGGAATACTATTTACTCTGCTTAGACTCTCTTACAGCGGCGTATTGTCGCCCAAGATCTCCATTGTGGCTCCGGTTTTGCTGCTATCTGCGGCTGCGGCGCTCTTTTATAGGAGATTTTGACCGTTAAACGGTTTTTTGTGATATTTTTGGTAAAATAGGGCCTTACTCCGTTTTGACGGATTTTGCTTTCATAATATATTTTTCGGGGAACGGTATATGATAGATTTCAAAAAAATGGCTCAAACTTACGATACTCCTTTGTATATATACGACTTTGACCACATAAAAAATAGATTCGAGACTTTGAAAAAGGCTTTCAAGGCCAGAAAATCGATAATCGCATACGCAGTTAAGGCAAACTCCAATCTCTCTTTGTTAAAGATGTTGGCCTCTTTGGAGGCTGGGGCCGATTGCGTTTCGATAGGTGAAATCAAGCGGGCCTTGTTGGCCGGAATACCAAAATATAAAATCGTATTTAGCGGCGTCGGCAAAAAGGACGAAGAGATTTCGGAGGCGCTTAAACTCGATATTCTGTTTATAAACGTAGAGAGCGAAGCTGAACTGGAAAGAGTCGAAGAGTTGGCCAGAGGCCTCGGTAAAAAGGCTAGAATCAGCATAAGAGTTAATCCTGATATAGATCCTAAAACCCACCCTTATATCTCCACCGGACTCTCTCAAAACAAGTTCGGAGTGGATATCGAAACCGCCAAGGGGATGTATCTCAAAGCCAACAACAGCTCCTTTTTGGAGCCGGTAGGAATCCATTTTCATATCGGGAGCCAGCTGACCGATATAGAACCTATCAAAGAAGCCGCCGTCAAAGTCGCCGATCTTACCCGCTCTTTAATCAAAGTCGGGGTGGATATCAGGTTTTTCGATGTTGGCGGCGGTTTGGGCGTAGTTTACGACAATGAGTCCACTATCGAGCCCTACGACTACGCTCAGGCGATCCTTTCGGCTATGAAAGGACTGGATTTGACGATAGTTTGCGAACCCGGCAGATACGTGGTAGCCAACGGCGGATATTTCCTTACCAGAGTTCTTTACGAAAAGCGCAACGGCGACAAACGGTTCATTATCGTAGACGGGGGAATGAACGATCTGCTAAGACCCTCGCTGTATAACGCCTATCACAAGGTGGAGATAGTGGACAAAAAAGGGGCAAAAGAGCCGGCCGATATAGTGGGACCGGTATGTGAAAGCGGAGATTTCTTCGCAAAAGAGGTTAAACTGCCCCCTACCCAAAGGGGAGACCTGGTAGTGGTCCATAGTGCGGGCGCTTACGGTTTCGTGATGAGCAGTAACTACAACAGCAGACCCAGACCGGCCGAAGTGGCCGTCGAAAAAGGCTCTTCCAGACTGATAAGGGCCAGAGAGAGCTTTGAGGATCTAATAGCCAAGGAGATAGAGTTTTTATGAGACTCTTCATAGACGTTCAGGGTACTTTGATAGACGATCTTCATAAACGTCCTCTGCCTGGAGCCAAAGAGCTAATATGCGCGTTAAACGAAAAAGAGATTCCGTATCTCATAATAACGAACAATACAAAAAGCGAATCCAAAGAGTTTCTTAACTATTTGAACTCTGTAGGACTGGAGATCGAAGAGTTGCGGTATATAGATCCATTGATGGTTTTAAAAAGAGCGGTGACTCATAAAAAGGTAGCGGCATTCGGGTACGAGAATTTTTTAAATATTTTAAAATCGCTAGGGTACGAGCCAGATTACGAAAGTCCGGGAGCCGTTTTGATCAGCGTCAGAGACGACTACACTTTTGATGAGTTTTCCACTATGATAGAGTTCGCTCTGCAAGGGGCCGAAATAGTCGGTATGCACGCCACTTCGATCTATGTAAAAAACGACAGACGTTATCCTGGCGTGGGAGCGATTTTGGAGATGATAAAATACGCGGCTTCGGTGAATTACAAAGTTGTGGGCAAGCCGAGCGCGGAGTTTTATAGAGCCGCTCTTGAGAAGCTGGGAGGCGGGAGTTTTAGCGATATAGTCATTATCAGCGACGACTTAAAAGGCGATCTGAAAGGGGCGAAAGATTTGGGGATGAAGACGGCTCTTGTTTTGACAGGAAAGATCAGAAGCGAACGGGAAATATCTCGACAAGAGAGGCCCGATATGGTTTTTGATAATCTGCTCGAAGCGGGAGAGAGACTGGGGGTATTATGAAACTTGAAGATCTCAGAAAAAAGATCGATTCTATCGACGACAGATTGTTACAGCTGCTCAACGAGAGAATGGAAGTGGTCAAAGAGGTGGGAGAGCTTAAAAACAGGACGAAGGCCCCTATTTACAGGCCGGAAAGAGAACAGGAAATTTTAAACAGGCTCAAAGCGAAAAATAGCGGACCCCTAAACGATGCGGCCATAGAGGCGATTTTTCTGGAGATTTTTGCCGTCTCCAGGAATCTGGAACGGCCAGAAAGAGTGGCCTATTTAGGTCCGTTGGGGAGTTTTAGCCATCAGGCCGCCGAGAGCCGTTTCGGAGGAATGAGCGACTATCTTTCAATGAACTCCATCTCGGCCGTTTTCAAGGCCGTTGAGAGCGGTAGGGCCAAATACGGGGTTGTTCCTATAGAAAACTCTATAGACGGAGTCGTCGGAGAGACCCTGGATCTATTGGGTAGAAGCCCTTTACTGATAGTTTCGGAACTGTATATGCCTATTCATCATACTTTCGCTTCGTTAGAAGAGAATCCCCAAAATATTAAGAGAATATATTCCAAAGACGTGGCTTTCGGACAGTGCAGAAACTTTTTGAGAGAACACGGTTTTGACGAGATCGAACTGATTCCGGTAGAGTCTACCGCCAAAGCGGCCAAACTGGCCGCGGAGCAGCGAGAGAGCGCGGCCATCTGTTCCCACATAGCCGCCAAACTCTACAATCTGCCGGTTCTGTTCGAAAATATCGAGGATATGCATACCAATAAAACCAGGTTTATTGTAATCAGCGATTTCGAAAACGAGATCAGCGGAAATGACAAAACCTCGATTCTGGCGAAATTAAAGGACGAGCCGGGTGCGTTGGTTAGGTTTTTGGAGGATTTCGACAAAGAAAAGATCAATCTGACAAAGATCGAGAGTCGCCCGGCTGCCAGTAAAGAGTTTAGTTACTGGTTCTATATAGATTTTGAGGGACATGCGAAAGACGAGAAGGTGAAAAAGGTTATGCAAAAACACAAAGACGAGATTAAATGGCTCGGCAGTTACGTCAAGGCCGACGCTTCCGGAGTATGAAGATGAGATTTAACGAAACTTTGGAACAAATCAAGATATACGAGGCGGGAAAACCTATCGAGCTGGTAGTACGAGAATTCGGTATAAAAGAGGAAGAGATAGTAAAGCTGGCTTCTAACGAAAATCCCTACGGAGCCCCTCCCGCGGCTATGGAGGCTGTCAAGGAGAGTGCCGCTAAAATTCATCTGTATCCGGACGATTCGATGCACGATCTAAAAAGAGCCCTTGGCGAGCGTTTCGGAGTCGAGAGCTTTAATATAATAGTTGGCTCCGGAAGCGACCAGATTCTGGAGTTCGCGGCAAGAGCCATCCTCAACAGCGATACGACGGTGCTTATGAGCAGGATAACTTTTGCTATGTACGAGATATACGCTTTGCAACAGGGGGCGAAAATAGTCAGGAGCGGATGCTATAGACACGATCTGGAAGAGTTTTACGAACTCTATTTGAAACACTCTCCAGCCATGATTCATATCTGTACGCCGAACAATCCCACCGGAGACGCTATAGACAGAGAGTATCTATACTCCTTCTTGGAGAAGGTACGAGATTCTCTTATCGTGGTTGACGGAGCGTATATGGAGTATGCCGCCTACAAGGATGAAAGAAAACGTATAGATCCGAAAGATATTATAGATAGATTCGATAACGTGCTCTATCTGGGAACATTTTCCAAGGCCTTCGGGCTGGGCGGACTTAGGATCGGTTACGGAATTGCCAAAAGAGAGGTTATAGAGAATCTATACAAGCTAAGACCCCCCTTTAACGTCACCTCCGTTTCTCTGAAAGCGGCACAAGCCGCACTCGGCGAGATCGATTTTGTAAACTCTACTGTACAAAAGAGTTTTTCCCAGATGGAGCGCTACGTAAACTACGCGATTAAAAGGGGTTTTGAGTATATAGACAGCTATACGAATTTTATTACATACATATTCGATAAAGAGCTATCTTCAAAAATGATTTCGGAGTCGCTGTTGAAGAGGGGAGTAATAGTGAGGGATCTTAGCGGATACGGTTTAAACGGTATCAGAATTACTATAGGGACTCCTAAACAGAACGATATACTGTTTGAAAAACTGGACGAGGTTTTGAATGGATATTAAAAACTACTCTATCGAGGAGCTTGAGGAGCTCTGCTCGAAAATCAGAACCAGAATCTTGGAAGTGGTCAGCAGACGGGGAGGCCATCTTAGCTCCACTTTGGGGGCCGTCGAGTTGATAGTGGCCATGCATTACGTTTTCGATCCCGAAAAGGATCCGTTTATTTTCGACGTGAGTCATCAGGCGTACGCGCACAAACTGCTTACGGGCAGATGGGAAGAGTTCGACACCCTCAGACAGTTGGGCGGAATCAGCGGCTATACAAAGCCAACCGAGTCTTCTTGCGACTATTACGTGGCCGGACACAGCTCCACTTCCATCTCTTTGGCGGTAGGCGCTGCAAAGGCCGGAGCGTTGAAAAAGGAGGAATCCACTCCGGTGGCGTTGATAGGCGACGGCGCTATGAGTGCCGGGATGGTATATGAGGCTCTAAATGAACTTGGAGACAAAAAGTATCCGGTCGTAATAATATTAAACGACAACGAGATGAGCATATCAAAACCGATAGGTGCCATCAGCAAATATCTGAGCCAAAAGATGGCCGAGCCTTTTTATCAAAGGCTGAAAAAAAGGACCGAACAGCTGCTTTCGCACCTTCCGGAGTCTGCTACTTATCTGGCCAAAAGATTCGAAGAATCCTTGAGACTTATTACGCCCGGAATACTTTTTGAGGAGCTAGGCATAGAGTATATAGGGCCGATCGACGGCCACGATCTCGAGGCTCTTATCGAGACCTACAAAATAGCTAAAGAGCTGAAAAAACCTGTTCTTATCCATACTCAAACCCTAAAAGGTAAAGGATACAAGGTCGCCGAAGGCTACTATGAGCACTGGCACGGAGTGGGACCTTTCGATATAGAAAGCGGCGAACCGCTAAAAAAGAGTACCAAACCGAGCGCCACCTCTTTGTTTAGCGAGGCTTTGATGGATATAGCCTCCAAAGATCAAAAAGTGGTAGGCGTCACGGCGGCTATGCCCAGCGGTACCGGCATGAAACCGCTGTTGGAGAGATTTCCGGATAGATTTTGGGACGTGGCGATTGCCGAGCAACATGCGGTAACCTCTATGGGGCCTCTGGCCAAAGAGGGGTTCAAGCCGTTTGTGGCTATCTATTCCACGTTTTTGCAACGGGGTTACGATCAGGTTATTCACGATATAGCCTTGATGAACGTTCCGGTGGCGTTCGCTATTGACAGAGCCGGAATAGTGGGCGAAGACGGAGAGACGCACCAGGGAGTGTTCGACGTTGGATATCTTAGAATAGTTCCTAATCTTGTAATGTTCGCTCCCAGGGACGCATCTTCGATGAGGAGAGCCGTCGAGTATGCGTACGAGTGCGACTCACCTTGCGCTTTCAGATATCCACGAGGCTCTTTTTTACTAGAGGAGGAGTTCGAGGATCTTCCCTTCGTAAAGGGCAGATCGCAGATGCTGATAGAAAAAGAGGGAGATACTCTCTTTATAGGGTACGGCAACG
>JAMONM010000075.1 GCA_027065825.1 Campylobacterales bacterium
CTCTTTGGCTTTTATAAAAAGGGTGAGGTAGTTGTTGTTATGGATCTTTTTCTTTGGTGGATCGATCGCTTTATTGGAGTTCAGATAGACACTCACATAATCTCTAACAGCAAACCACTCATACATATCCGCCCGCACACTTTCTTCAAGGTCTTTCAGGCACTGCTCTTTATGCTCACAGTTTTTCGTCGCTTTATAGAGAAAAAACTCCACCTTTTCGTCATTCACTCGCACATAGAGCCCATCTTTTAACTGATAGCTCGATGCAATCGCCTCTTGAAGGTCAAAATCGATTCGATCTAAAATATCTGCAATCATCTTTATTCCTCACCACCTGCCGAAGCCTTTGCAGTAGCCAAATCCCAGGCTGTTTTTCTCCCCAAGTCCTTCGCTCATTGCCAAAAACGCCAATCTTTGGCTGATTTTGTCTCTTTTTGGGACGATGTAGAATTTGTTACCGAAAATTTTAGCCCCTTTGTAGATACAGACTATAGGTTTTTGATTTTTGATCTGGAAGTGTTCGATGAATATATCGTCAAAATCCGGTTTTTCTCCGAAATACTCCTCATATTTTTTCAAAAGATTGCCGTTTAGGGATCTAAGGACAAACGAAAGATCCCCGTCCATATTGATCGTCCAATACCAGCGTTTACCGTCTTTGACGAAGCTTAGTACCGTAGGATTTACCGTAACCAAGAAGTTAACGTTTTTCAAAGAGACCTCTTCGCTGGAGATTCCTTCGATTTTGAATATTTTATCTTCATATCCAAAGAGCGATTTGGCCACCTCCATAGCCAGATCCTCCCTGGATGTTCTGAAAATAAAACTGTTTTTGCCCGGTTTGTATATTTTGTCTGGAGATATATCCACAAAATTACTAAAAACGTAATGTTTAAAACCGTTCATAATATGAACCGACTTTAACGGTGAATTCATAATGGCGGTAGAGATCAGTTTCGATATGGGCTCTAGGGACTTTTGAAAGGGAATTTGGGACTTTAGCGTCAGGTCTATTTTCAATTCGAAGTATCTCATTACGCTCCTCTGAAAATAAAATTAACAAATCACATTGATTATGATATAAAAAAAACGTTCTAAAAATGTTTCAAATCCCCAGAAAGTTGCCTAATATTTACTCAATTATTCTTTGAAAAGCCCGTAAAATCATAGGTTCGAGTTTCTGTATTTGCCGGGACAAAATTAAGATATCGGCAATTTTAATAGGGGTAGAGGTTTTTTGCAGAATTAAAACTGAAAGTTCAGTTTTGATAGAGGCATAGGATTCTTTCCATTTTGGATTTGCAGCTACTGCAAAACCTAAAGCCTTTATCGTCAGTCTCTTCTATGGAGTTGGAGAAGTTCATGACACAAGGATGCGTACTGCAGTGTTCAAGCCCTAAAGTGTGACCAATCTCATGTACCGATTCGGACAAAACTCTGGAAAAAAACAGATCCTCGTTGCATGTTCTACCGTAGAAACTCTCTCTTAGTCTCTTGGTTGAAACCACGGCCACGTGATAAAAAGGCGAAGCCATTCCGAAAACAAAATTTAGTCCAGGTTCATATAGATCCACATCGCAAATTCCCAAAACTATGTCCTCCTCGAAATCCTTTTCGATCAACAGCGTCTCAAGAAACTTTTCAGCCAAAAACTGTTTTCTCAAAGTGTTGTAGGAGGCAAAAGGTATCGGCTGATCGCCTATATATTCGCACTCTATGGACAGTTCCCTCTCGATCTCTTTTTTCAATCTTCTAAAAAGACTCGCGTCTTCGACAGAGAAACTCTTTATCAACACTCTCTTTAACCGGCACATTTTCCTATCCGAAATTTCTATATCCAACAAAGAAGGAAGCCTCGACAATCGGTTTTTCATATATGTTGTTATCCGGCAGTCGACCTAGCTTTTTGGGAGCGTCTACAAAATTTTGGAGATAATATCTGCCGGTGT
>JAMONM010000076.1 GCA_027065825.1 Campylobacterales bacterium
CGCGTGAGTACCTATTACCAGATCTATTTGACCGTTTTTGAGCCCCTCCAAAACCTCCTTTTTTCTCTTTGGAGTAACGAAACGGTCCAGTTTTGCCGTCTTGATACCAAAAGGTTCCAATCGACCGCTGAGAGTCTTGTAGTGCTGATCGGAAAGCAGAGTCGTGGGTACCAAAAAAGCCGCCTGATATCCGCTTTTTACGGTAGCGAAAATGGCGTTCATAGCCACTTCGGTCTTGCCAAAACCTACGTCACCGCTCAAGAGACGATCCATAACCTTGCCGCCAGAAAGATCCGAAAAGATCTCTTCTATAGCCTTTTTTTGATCCGGAGTATACTCAAAGCCGGCGCTTTGCTGAAAAAGGGCTATTTCTTCCTTGGAACAGTCTATCCGTATTCCCTCGGCCATCTCTCTTTTGGCGGCCCTTTGCACTATTTCGGAAGCGATTTCGAAAAGTCTCTTTTTGACTTTAGATTTGAGTTTGGAAAAAGAGGCGCTGCCGAGTCTGTCCAAAACCGGCAAGGCGCCGCTATCGGCAATATATCTCTCTATTAAATCTATGTTCTCCACCGGCACCAGAAGTCTGTCTCCGTTTTGATACCTCAAAACGACAAAATCCCTAGTGGCGCCCATAACCTTTACAGGCTCCAGTCCCTCAAAAACTCCTATGCCGTGATTTTCGTGTACCACGTAATCTCCGGGCCTTAGCTCATCCAGTATCAAAGAGGATCTTTTTATCTTCGATCTTCTTTTCGTTCTGTTTAGAGAGAGTATCAGCTCTTTCGGCCCCTTTACGTTCAAAACCAGATCATCGTATAAGAATCTGATATTTTCGAAACTTTTCAACCCGCTTCTTCTAACTGCCGCTTCGCTCGAAGCGATCACCACGGTATCTCTCGTTTTGCCGTAATGTTCGATCGCAGCGTCTATATTTACAAACTCCAGATCCTCGTATTCTAAAGAGTCTTTGATAACAGGAACGTTGAAACTCTCCTTAGGAACCAGACCCTCGCCTTGAGAATAGAGCTCCTCCAGCTGAGCTTCCAGATCTTTTGAAGCCGTCGCTTTGTAAAGAGATAGCAGATTCACTTTAGATTTTAAATACCAAAAACCTATCGAGGGAATGTCTTTGTAAAACACGTCGAATTCGCTACACTCCACGGAGGATTTCAACTCTTCAAACTCTTCCTCCTCAAGTGAGAAGAGCGCGGGGCCTATAGTTACTCTCTCCAGTTCCTCCTTCTCGCTCTTTTGCGTGGCAGGATCGAATCTGCGTAGACTCTCTATCTCCTCATCGAACAAAGATATCCTCAGCGGCGAGCCCTCAAGGGGAAATATGTCTATAATATCGCCCCTAAAGGAGGCCTCTCCCTTCTCCTGCACCACGTCCACCAAAGAGTATCCCCATCTAAACAGCCTCTCTTTGAGGGAGTTTATATCTACTCTTTCTCCAAATTCCAGATCGAAACTCTCAACGTGCGAAGGCCCGGGCAGATATCTAGCCAGGGTGTTGTATGGCGAAATCAGCAGGGTAGGTTTTTTGTAAAATTTGCCCAGCGCCGCCAAAAGCAGATCGAGCTCCTTTTTGTAGCTGCGCAGATCGTCACCCTCAAACGGTCTGAAATCCGGTAAAACTACCGGATCTTTTTTCAAATAAAAAGCCACGTCCGCGGCCAGCTCGGCCTCTTTGTCGTTCTCGACGATCAATATATCGCATTCGTTCTTTTTCAGAAAATCGTAGATTTTGGCCTGCAACGAAGCTCTCCTTGATATCTTTTCAAAAACTGCTCTACCACTTTGAACGAGCCGAAAACCAGATACTCCTCATCCCCCAATCCCTTAAACAGATCGCACTCAAAACCCAGTTCTTTGACGGTTTTTATCAATATCTCCTCCTCAACCGCTCTTTCTTCGCAAATAGGGAGTATCTCGACTCGTTTTATCACCGGCGCCAAAATCTTTAAAACCTCCCGGTAATCTTTGTCTTTAAAGCTGTTATATACCAGTACCGCCTTTTTGGAGTCTCTTTTTAGCTCATCTCTAATCGCCCTTGCGGCGGCCGGATTGTGGCCTACGTCCACTATCACGTTTTCGCAGACTTGTTCAAATCTGCCTCTTAGATCCATACTCTTAGGTATCGGCGCCCTTTTCTTTTCCAATTCGCCGAAGGCGGCGGCCGCAAGAGCCAGGTTTTGGGCAAAATAGTCGGCAAATCCGCTTTTTTCTATAACATCGGCTATCTCTATGAGAGTATCCCTATTTAAAAGTTCCTTGTAGTTTTTAAAAAGGACTCCACTTTCTTTTTGAAGCCTTCTTACCACTTCCCAGACCTCTTGATGTTTTTGATATCCTATCACGGCTATATTTTCCACGCTTTTTAGTTTCGTGGCGGCTATGGACTCTATACTATCTCCCAAAAACTCCATATGATCCATATCTATAGGAGTAATGACCGAAAGCCGCTTTTTAAAAACGGAAGTGGCGTCATGCTCGCCTCCGAGTCCCGCCTCCATAACGGCATAGTCGCAATCTCTAAAACAGAAAGCGGCAACCAGCGTAGAGTACTCGAAATAGCTTAACTCTCTAGCCATCTCTTCGCCCAGCAAGCCGTAAATCTCCCTATGCGCCCGATCCAGCAGGGAATCTTCGGCTTCAAAACCGTCGATCCATACCCTCTCTCCAAATCTCAGAATATGCGGTGAGGTGTAATGGCCTACTCTATATCCGGCCGATCTCAACATCAAGGCCAAAAATCTGCCCGTAGTGCCTTTGCCGTTTGTTCCTACCACATGAACGATCTCAAAACCGCCAAAAGCCTCTTTTACGAGTTCAAAGGCCTTTTTAATTCGAAAAGGATCGAATTTTTTATAATAGAGGGGCTTGGAGTCTAAAAATTTTTCAAGTTCCATTATCTTTTAGGTAACCGGCTACAGCTATTTTGGAAATGAAAAGGTCCAGAGCCTTTTTTGAGCTCTCTTTGATGGCCTCGAATCTTTTAGTATCGGTTATTACGCTGTTTGGCTCAATGGGAAAGTCGTAATTGCCGGATACGTTCATACTTTGAACTTTATCGCCCTTTTTGTACCTTATCGAAAGAGTCGTAACAGCTCTGTAGTATATAACGTATCCGTTTTGATCGTATTGCAGCGGCCTAAAGGATACCCCTCTTAAACTTATATAAAGCTCGCTCTGGGCGTGATCCTTGTCGCTCAGACGCCCCTTGAATCTGCTAATTACGGCCTCGTTGACGGCATCTTTTATCAAAACAGAGTTCTCTGGATCTCGTAGATATACTCTAACTTCCGTAAATATCCTCTCGCCGAGAACATCCCTCGTATATACCGAAGCCGGCTTATACCCGCATCCTGCCAGTACGAGAGCCGCTATTAGCCAAAAAAGTCTCATTTTACTACCAGGTTTACCAATCTGCCCGGAACGACTATCTCTTTTACCAGGGTCTTGCCCTCGATCCATCTGGAAGCAGCCTCTTTCGCCGTTTTTAGTATATCCTCTTTGGATGCCTGGGGCGAAACCTCTATTTCGGCTCTTCTTTTTCCGTTAACGGTAACGGCCAGTTTTAGCAACTCTCTCTTTAAAGCCTCTTCCTCCACTCTTATTTCGCCAAAATTCTTCATACCAAAAAGCGAATCCGAAATCTCCCAGCACACATGCGGAATTACCGGTTCCAAAATATTGGTCAATATCCAATACCCCTCCTGTTTCACCGCCGGATTCTCCTGCGCGTTAAGCGCGTTTAGAGCCTCCATACATCCGGCTATTAGCGTATTGAAAGAGTAGCTTTTCTCGTACGTCTCTTTAGATCTCAAATAGGCCTCGTAAACCTTTCGTCTGGCCTCTTTCTCTTTAGAACCCAGTGTCGATTGGTCTATTACCGGCTGTGTATCGGTCGGCTCTATTTCCAACGATCTTTCGTAAAATCTTTTCACGAACCTAAAGGCCCCTTCAACCGCGTTGTCGTTCCATTCGAGCTCTTTTGAAGGAGGAGCGGCAAAGAGTATAAACAGCCTCGCCGTATCGGCTCCGTATTGCTCGACGATCGAGTCAGGATCGACCACGTTTCCTTTCGATTTGCTCATTTTGGCGCCGTCTTTTAAAACCATTCCTTGAGTCAGCAGTCTCTCAAATGGCTCATCTATATCGATATAGCCGAGATCCCTAAGAACCTTGGTAAAGAATCTTGAATAGAGCAGATGAAGTATCGCATGCTCTATTCCGCCTATATATTGATCAACCGACATCCAGTATCGTACGTCGCTTTTTCTAAACGGAAACTCCTCCCAATACTCTCTTGGGGTGGTAAATCTCAGAAAATACCAGCTAGATTCCACGAAAGTATCCAGAGTGTCAGTCTCTTTAACGGCATCGCCGCCGCATTTAGGGCATTTTGTAAACTTCCACGTTGGATGTAGCTCCAAAGGATTGCCCTCTCCGGTTATCTCGACATCTTCCGGCAGCGTTACGGGCAGACTCTCCTTCTTTTGGGCGATGATTCCGCACTTTTTGCATTTAACCAACGGAATCGGCGTTCCCCAGTACCTTTGACGGCTTACCAGCCAGTCTCTGAGTCTGTAGTTGACGCTCCTTTTACCTATCCCCTCTTTTTCGAATCTGTCGATAATCGCTTTTTTGGCCTCCTGACTCTCCATCCCCTCAAACTCTTCGCTATCAAAGAGCACTCCGGAATCGCAAAAGGGTCCGGTTTCGTCAAGCTCTCCATTTTTCGGTTTAATAACGTATTTAACGGGCAATGAGTACTTTTTGGCAAACTCGAAATCTCGCTCGTCGTGGGCCGGTACGGACATTACCGCTCCGCTGCCGTATTCGGTCAAAACAAAGTTTGCCACCCATACAGGGATCTTCTCTTTGGTAAGCGGATGTATCGCGTAAAGATCCAAAAAGATTCCCTCTTTTTCGGATTGCTGACGCTCTCTAGCGTTTTGGTTGAGCATGTTTTTGATCAGGTTTTTTTTGTTTTCATCCAAAAAACCCTCTTGGAGCAGACGCTTAACTATATGATGTTCAGGGGCCAAAGCCGCATAAGTTACGCCGTATATGGTATCTGGACGGGTCGTATATACTTCGAACCCATCTACGCCGGCTTTTTGGGCGCTCTCTTTATCTAGCTCCATCATGAAACTGAGACCTTCGCTTTTGCCGATCCAGTTTCTCTGCATCGCTATTACCCTGGATGGCCATTTCCCCTCCAGCTTCGACAGATCTTTCAAAAGCTCCTCGGCGTAATCGGTAATTTTTAAAAAATATTGTTCGATCTCCTTTTGCACGACCTCGGTATCGCAACGCCAGCATCTGCCCTCTATAACCTGTTCGTTGGCCAAAACTGTCTTGTCGTGGGGACACCAGTTTACAAAAGCCTTTTTACGATACAAAAGCCCCTTGTCCCACATATCGATTATGAAACTCTGTTCCCATTTTGTGTATAAAGCGTCGCAGGTAGCGAACTCTCTCTTCAGTGAAAAGCTAAGCCCCAAGGAGTCCAGCTCTTTTCTCATATACTCTATATTCTCATAGGTCCATTTTTTAGGATGGGTCCCCATCTTTATGGCCGCGTTCTCGGCCGGCATCCCAAAGGCGTCCCAGCCTATCGGATGCAATACGTTATAACCCTTTTTCCTGTAATATCTTGCTATGGCGTCGCCTATTGCATAGTTTCTGACATGTCCCATATGTATTCTACCGCTGGGATAAGGAAACATGCTCAAAATATATTTTTTATCCTTGTCGTATTCCTCCAGAGGCTCAAAATCCCCTTTTTGTTTCCATCTCTCTTGCCATTTTCTCTCGATTCTTTTAGGATCATATCCCACTTGTTCGCTCCCTTGTGTTTTTATACGACTCCACGTTCATACATGGCTCTCATTCTCTCTTTTTCCTGCTCTCTTCTTCTCTTTTCGGCCAGTTTTGCTCTATATTTTTTCAGATCGAAACCTAGCCATCCGAGCAAAGGAGAGGCCACGAAAATCGAACTGTACGTACCGACAACGATTCCCACCAAAAGCGTAAAACTAAATCCGTTTATTATCTCTCCGCCGAAAAGATACAGAGTCAAAACCACAAAAAAGGTGGTCAACGACGTAAGAGTGGTTCTAGAGAGCGTTTTCGTAATCGATTCGTTGATTACGCTGTTTAGATTGTCCGTTTTAGCCTGAACTATTCCCTCTCTGATCCTGTCGAAAACGATTATGGTATCGTTTAGCGAGTAACCCAAAATAGTCAGCAAGGCGGCCAATATATCCAGATTTACCTGAATATTAAACAGAGCAATGGCCCCAAGAGCTATAGATACGTCGTGCACCAGAGCCAAAACGGACGCCAGTGCGAATCTCCATTCGAACCTGATCGAGACGTATATCAAAATTCCGGCTATCGCCAAAAGCATGGCCATAAGCCCTTTCTCTCTCAATTCGCTTCCAACCTTGGGCCCCACGATATCCACTCTTCTGATTTCGAAGTTGCCGGTCTCTTTTAAAACCTCTCTGGCGATATCCCCTATATCCTGACCCAGCTCCTTGCTGGAGCTTTTAACACGTATTATTATCTCTTCGTCGCTGCCAAACTTGGTAACTGAGGCGTCGCCGAAAACTGGGCTCTTTTTGAGAGCGGTCCTGATTTTGGCGATATCTACAGGTTTATCATACTTTACCTGCACAATCGTACCGCCCGTAAAATCTATCCCGAAGTTGAGCCCCTTGAACAGAAGAAGCGCATAAGAGGATAGTATAAGCAGCAGCGAAAGAGCTATAAACATTTTGCTCTTACCCATAAAATCGTATGTTTTTGCGGTTTTAAAAAACTCCATTTTCTACCCTTTTTTGATTCCGAACCACAAAGAGAGGTTTTTGCTCTTCTCTATTTTGGGCAAAAGCGCCTCGTAGATTCCGTGAGTACCCAAAATCGCGGTCAGCATAGAGGCCAAAATCCCGATACTGATCGTAATCGCGAAACCCTTGATAGGACCGGTTCCGTACGCGTAAAGAACCACCGCGGCTATCAAAGTGGTTATGTTCGCGTCCAGTATGGCGCTCATAGCGTTTTTATAACCCTGCTCTATGGCCTTTTTTATACTGGCGCCTTCCCTTAAAAGCTCTCTGATTCTCTCGTTGATTATGACGTTGGCGTCAACGGCCATCCCCACCGTCAAAACTATCCCGGCCATTCCGGGCAGTGTCAACGTGGCCCCAAACAGCGCCATAACTCCGATGATCAAAAAGAGATTCGCTATAAGCGCAATATCGGCTATAATTCCGGCTATACCGTAATATGCGATCATAAAAAGAACCACCAAAACAAAACCGCTAATTAACGCTATCATCGAGGCTTTTATACTGTCGGCTCCCAGGCTTGGCCCGACGCTTCTCTTTTCCAGCATAAATACAGGAGCCAGCAGAGCGCCGCTTCTTAGAGCGATGGCCACATCATGAGCCTCCTCGATGGAAAATCCTCCGCTGATCTGACCGCTGCCGCCTCCGATTCTCTCTCTAATAACCGGAGCGGAATATACTCTGTTATCCAGAACGATCGCCAGATGGTTACCCACGTTTTTTGCGGTAAAATCGCCGAAAATTTTAGCTCCTTCGCTGTTGAGCGTAAAGTTTATGACCGGTTGATTGTTCTGATCGAAGGCCACTTTGGCGTCCACTATCATAGAGCCGTCGAGAATCGGAATCTCTTTTAGCAGATATTTCTGTTGAGGATTCTTGGCGTCCGGTAAAATCACGTCCCCGTATTCTGCGGCCTCCTGAGGAGTCATTTGATAGACTCTGGCGGCTCTGTCCTCGTCCACGGCCATCAGCTGCAGATGGGCCGCCTTGGCGATAAGGGATCTGATTCTCTGTTCTTGTTCGGGGGTTTTTATTCCGGGCAGCTCAACCAGAATCTTCTCTTTCCCCTGCTTGGCTACCGTAGGCTCGGCCAGACCAAACTGATCGAGCCTGTTTCTGATGGTATCTACCGCCTGGTTGATGGCGTACTCCTTTACCGACTCTATCTCTTCGGGAGTCAGCGTAACCCGGTACGTTAAACCGTTTTTTTCCACTTTCAGGCCGGGGATATCTTTTAACATCTCCTCCATCTTAGGAGCGTCGTCGGCGTCTAATAACGTAAATTTGACGCCTTTGTCCTCTATTTTGAGATCCTCCAAGAGTATATCGTTGTCTTCGGCAAAATATTTTATGCTTGAGGCAATAGATTTGACTTTCGATTTTATCGCCGCATCGGTATCTACTCCCAAAAGCATATGAAGACCGCCCTGCAGATCGAGTCCCAGCGTTATTTTAGGTCCCTCTTTCATGTTCAAAAAGGAGGGCAGACTCAGCGCCACCCCTCCTATGAGCGCTATCATGAAGATGACCAGTCTGTAGTTTAGCGCCCTCATATCAATTCTCTAGCTTTTTGGCTATGAAGTTTTTCTCTATTTTGACGATTACTTCGTCATTAAGCTTGGCTTTGATAAAATCCTCTTCCGGTTTGACGACTTCAACGATCAAACCTCCGTTGGTAACGACAACGTCGCCTTTTTGCAAAGAGTTGATCATCTCTTTGTGCTTTTTGGCCTGCTGCTGTTGCGGCCTGATTATGAGAAAGTAGAAAATTGCGAAGATAATTATGAGCGGTAAAAGCGATCCCAATATCCCCGCGGCACCTGCTGCTTGTCCTTCCATATCGATCCTTTTAAGAAAAATTTCACGCTATTTTACCATCACTTTGCTAATAAAAGCCTTTTTAACCGCGGCGGGCCTCTCCTTTTTTATTTATGCCAAAGCTTTCGGCGCTGAAAACGTATATATCAACTCCGTCGTTACGCTCCTGGCTCTTTACTCTTTAATAGGTTCGGATCCCAAAGAGGCCTTTTGGACAGGCTTTTTTACCGGATTGTTGTGGTTTTACTGGATAGGTCTTAGTTTCAGATATTACGAGGTCGGCTGGATGATTCCCCTCGTCTCCTTGGGAGTTGCGGCTATATACGGAACGATTTTCGGAGCGCTTTTTAAATCGATAGATATCGTCGCAGCGAAAAGAGCTCTTTTGAAATCGTTTTTGCAGGCTCTGTCTCCAATTGCCCTCTCCGCGATAAAACCCTTCGGTTTTAATTGGATGATGTTACAAATATCCCTCTGCGAAACGGTATTTAGTTGCGACGATATCGCCTTTTTGCTGATACTTCTTGCCTTATGGGCGGTCAGAGTCTCTCCAAAACTGATTATATTCACGATCGTAGCGCTCTTTGCCGCTTTGGCACCCGAATATGAAAAACCTCCCATGCCCGATATTAGAATAAAACTCCTCCAAACCCATATACCCCAGAATATAAAATGGGATCCCAGATACAAAAACGAAATAGTTCGAAAAAACATAGAGGCCATAAAACTTGCGGTCGAACATGGCTATGAGATGGTAGTGTTACC
>JAMONM010000077.1 GCA_027065825.1 Campylobacterales bacterium
GTCGGCCCTCTTAAACGCCTCCAACGCCCTTTCAAACTCTACTTCGTCCCTCTTGGCGCCCCTGTTTTCAAAATCGAAACCGAATCTGCCCGCCCCGCAGAGAGGCTGATAATGAAACTCGTTGGTAACTCTGTAAATTTTTGGGCTGGGATCCGAAATGGAGGTGTGTTTGGTCTCATAATACAGATGGCACGCGGCGCTGCAGTGAGCGCAAGCCGCCGGTATTTTTGTAAGCTCCCATGAATTTGTGGTGTACATGTAGTCTTTGCTGACCAGAGCCCCGACGGGACATACCGCTATACACTCACCGCACCAGGTACAGTCTAGCTCTTCGCCGGCCACCGCGCCAATAATCGATTTTTGCAACTTGTTCCACATGGCGTAGGCGTCTTTTGGCATCTGCTCCTTGAGCTCCTTGGAGAGCTTGTCACCGCCCCTTGGAACCGTTTTCAAGGCCGCGTCGCCGATTAGATCCTTGCATACCGTTACGCATCTTTCGCATACGATACAGAGCGAAGCGTCATAATGGATAAAGTTCCAATCCTTTATCGGTCTTTGAGTGTCTCTGATTGCGTAGTGCTGCTGATCTACTCCCATCTCCAGAGTATAGTTTTGCAGTTCGCACTCGCCGCTTTGATCGCACACTCCGCACTCTAGCGGATGGTTCACGTCGTAGACCTCCATAATGGCCCTACGCTCTTTGAGAATGTTTTCGGTAACGGTAACGACGTTCATTCCATCTTTGGCTTTGGCGTTACAGGCATAGACCTGCTTCCCGTCGGCTTCCACCAGACAGAGTCTGCATGCCAGAGTCGGAGAGCATCCGGTCAGATAGCATATCGCCGGAATGAATATATCGTAGGCTCTCGCCACGTTTAGAATAAATTCCCCCTCTCTGGTCTCACACTCGATTCCGTCGATGGTAATTTTGATCTTCTCACTCATTGTCAGCTCTTTTTGGTGATTTTTGTCACTTTATAACGATAATCCGATAGTATATCAAAGTAGCTTAATCCCATATCAAAACACTCAAGAATCCCTACCGTACCCTTCATCTCTGTATCGATTCTAAACAGGCGTTCTATCTCCTTGTTTCCGAATCTAACGACAACGCTGTCTCCGTCTTTCAGTTTAGCCGCCAAAGCGAACTGGGCTGAGCCCACCAGCGATCCTCCAAACGATAGCTGGTGAGATTTTGCGGTAAAGGGGCTAAACTGGAGCACCGGTTCGCATCTGTATACCACGGTGCCGTTGAACTCGGGCAATTCGGCAATCTCCTCTATATCCCCCTGTGCGCTCTCTACCTCTTTTATCTCCAGCAGATAGCCCCTCTTCTCCTCCATGGCGTTTGTAAAATAGTTCTCCAAATCGTCAAACTCTATACCCCTGTACCCTCTCTCCGTGGGCAAATCTTTCGTAAAATCTATTGTGTTCTCGTACTCGCTGACCCCAAGAGCCCTCGCTATATCGTTCAGTACGTAACCCTCGTACGGCAACGCAACGTTTGTCGGCACAACTCGCCTATCTACGTTCGTTATGGTACCCTCCTGCTGGTTTAGCGCAGGCATATCCAAATCGCCGTCGCCCGTAGCGCTCAATACGTAATCGGCCTCCCTGTTGTATCCTACGGCAAACTCACCGCTCTCCTCGTCAAGATCGCATATCAGTGCAACCCCCAAACTGTTCGTCCTGGGCGGTATTATCATAACCTCGAAATCGGTGTGCCTATCTATCAACCCGGCCAGCCTGGCCAAATTCTCGGCCCTGGGATGTGTATACAAATCCTCGCCCAGTATCAGGACCGATTTTTCCCTCTTTGAGAGGATTTTTTCGAGTCTGTCGGTAAAATCCTCCGGCGCGTCCAGCATATCCAGCAATCTGGTATGCTCTACGGTAATGCTCTTTTTCACCTTTTTGGGAACCATTTTGGTCTCTTCTACCTCTACCTCTTTCTCTTCGCCGGTCTCCTCGTCTTTGACCTTCTTTTTCACCTTTTGCGTAACTTTCTCTTTGACTGTCTCCTCTACGATCTTCTCCTTTTCGTATCGGAGAGAGTCCAGATATTGGCTCAGCTCTTTAGGCAGACTCTCTTTGGAAGCGAACATATCCAAAACCAGATATAAAGCCGCTTCCTCTTTTAGAGGTTTGTGATTTACGCTGACGAGGGATTTGCCCAGCGACTCTATGACCGGATCTTTTATCGGATGGAAATAGATCCCTCCGCCTTTATTCATCTTGATAGCGTTGTTAAATGAAAATCTGACTCTAGGATTGTCGCTTTTGAGAGCTGTACCTACGCTGATTACGAAATTGGACTCGTGAATCTCTCGGTTATCTGCCCGATAGAGGCTTTTGCCGCTGGTTTTTGAGAAGTTCTCCAAAAATCTCTTGTAGGCCAGAGCCTCCTCGTTTACGAGTCTATATCCGTACTTCTCCTTTAGCCTTTGCAGTATCAATGCCTCCTCGTTTGTTATGTAGGAGGTAAACTTGATGGTGTCGGCCCTCTTAAACGCCTCCAACGCCCTTTCAAACTCTACTTCGTCCCTCTTGGCGCCCCTGTTTTCAAAATCGAAACCGAATCTGCCCGCCCCGCAGAGATTGGTAAACTCATATTCGTTTTTTACTCTGTAAATTTTTGGGCTGGGGTCCGAAATGGAGGTGTGTTTGGTCTCATAATACAGATGGCACGCGGCGCTGCAGTGAGCGCAAGCCGCCGGTATTCTCTTTAGCTCCCAGGCGTTGGCGCTATATTGAAAGTCTTTGCTAATTAGAGCTCCCACCGGACACACCGCTATACATTCGCCGCAGAATGTACAATCGAGCGTAGGAGCGTCTTTTGGAACGATTTTCGACTTGTAGCCTCCGTACTCTATCTCTATGGCGTCGTCGCCAATGACTTCGTTACATACGTGAACGCACTTTTCACATAGAATACAGAGACTGGGATCGTACTGTATATATTTCCAATCTTTTATATCCCTTTTTTGATCTCTCGCGGAAAACTCCTGAGAATCGACCATAAATTCCAGAGTCTTATTCTGAAGCTCGCACTCTCCGCTCTTGTCGCATACGCCGCATTCGAGCGGATGGTTCACGTCATAGAGCCTCATAATGTTCTGTCTGTGGGCAAAAAGCTCTTTAGAGTTAGTTATCACCCTGATATCGGGAGTTGCGGGCGTCTGACAGCTCAAAACAAACCCCTCAACACCTTCCACTTCGACTACGCAGAGTCTGCAGGACTCGATAGGTTTTACCTTGGGCAGATAGCACATCGTCGGAATATATATCCCCTCTCTTCTGGCCACCTGCAAAATAGTTTCGCCTCTTTCGGCGGTAACCTCTTTGGAATCTATATAGAACTTTATCATACGCCAGCCCCTAAATAGCTACCATGGCTATATAGTAACATCTCATACATCTTTCAGCCTCGGCGATCGCCTCTTCTTGGGTAAAGCCCAGATTGACCTCTTTGTTGTTGTCCTTGCGCTCTTCTACGGTGAGCTTTTCGCTAACCGCCCGCGGCAATCCCGGAAGCCAGCCTGTAATCTTCTCTTTTTTGTCATATACTTTGAGGCTTCTTAGATGATCCTCCATTATCTCTTCGTCGGTTAGCGTCACCTCGCCGCTATGGACATATCTGCTGATAACGGAGGCGGCTCTTTTGGCCTGCCCGACTGCGTTCACTATCGTCATCGGCCCGTACTCGCAGTCACCGGCCGCAAAGACGCCTTTTCTGGAACTCATATATGTCTTGCCGTCCGTTTTTATAGTGCCCCAGCTGGTCATCTCTATCTCCCACTCTTCGGGCAGATGCGAAAGATCGGCGCTTTGGCTGACCGCCGGAACCAGATAGTCGCATTCGATAATAAAATCGGCTCCTTCTATTTTCTTCAACTGAGGTCTACCCCCGTCAGGATCCGGAATCAACTCGAATCTGTTGACTTTTAGAGCCTTTAGATTGTCCTTTTCGTCCGTTATTATCTCTTCGACGGCAGAGTAGAAAATGAACTCGACTCCCTCTTCTACCGCCTCGTGATACTCTTCGTAGGTTGTGTTTCTGATTATAGTGGCTTCGTCCCTTCTATAAAGCATTATCACTTTTTCCGCGTTCGCTCTGACGGCACATCTGACTACGTCCATCGAGGTAAAGCCGCCGCCCACGCAAACCAGCGTCTTGCCGCTAAGATCCACGTAAGGCTTATCGAGGTCGAGGTTTTGCTTTTCTCTAATCTCTTTGGGAACTTCTATGCCGTATTTAACATAGAGATTGATACAGTCCAGAAAATTGATAGCGGGCCAGTATCCCCTGATCTCTTCCCGCTCGTTTTGGGCTCTTACCTTTTTGCTGATTCTTGTACCAGTAGCGACCAAAATCGCGTCGTACTCCTTTTCGAATCGTCTCATATCCTCGGCGTTCACTCTTTTGCCGGTTATGAATCTAACGCCTTCGAGAGACGATACCGCTTCTATATCTTTGTTATATTTTTCAACTGGCATCCTATATTCAGGAACACCGACTGCAACCTCTCCGCCAAGAACCGGCAGCTCTTCGTACACATCACAGGCCACGCCCTCTAGAGCCAGATAGTATGCTCCGGTCAAACCTGCCGGGCCGGCTCCGATGATGGCGACTTTTTTGCCGTTTAAAGGCTTTTGCTCTTTGGGATGGAGCCAAAACAGAGAGTGCTCGTCCTCGAAATCGGCACCTATTCTTTTTAGTTCCATTATGGAAATAGGCTCATCCAAATTTGCCCTTCTACAGGCGTCCTCGCAGGGATGCGGACAGACTCTGCCGCATGTATGGGCCAAAGGCATGGTCTTTCTCGTAGCCTGCAAAGAGTCGTCAAATCTAAGATCGCGTACCCCTTCTATATAGGCTGGTATATCCACATGCGCCGGGCAAGCGTCCATACAGGGCGCCGTTACCTTGGCTATATAGTTTACCTCTTTCCCGTAATCTTTGGATGCTCTCTTTTCCCTAATTAGACTCTCGATCTCTTCGGAAAAATGTTCCATAATATCCAGCAAGGGTTTCGGAACCGTTTTGCCTATTTCGCACTTACTGGTCTCCATCATCGTTTTCGAGACCTCTTTTAGATGCTCTAGATCGCTTTTTTCGCCCTCTCCCCTGGCTATTTTGTCGAAAAGATCGTACAGAATACGTCCACCCCATCTGCCAGGGGCGCATCTACCGCAAGCCTCCGAATAGAGCTGATACTGTTTGGCGTACTCGGCGGCCAATCTGACTACGTCGACGTTCTCATCGAACAGCGCAAATCCGTCCCAGCCGATAAAGGCTTTTGAGGCAACGTCAATATTGTAATTTTCCGGAAAATTAAAAGCCGATTCGGCCCACTCCTCTTTGGGCTTTCCTCTGTTGTCGACGATCTCCCCTCTCCAGCAGGAAAAATAGACTTTACTCACCGTTTCATCCTCTTACGCTTTTTTTCTGACGACTATAGTCCAGTCGACCTGATTGAATTTCAGTGAGTTTAGCAACTCGTGCCCGGCCTCCTTAATGATGTCGGCGCTTTTTTGAACCGGTGAGAAATCTCCTACTTCGAAAAGAAAAATGGCCACCTCTCCTGGTTTAACCTCGTTTTCAATAAGCTCCATCATTCTTTCGTAAAAGCTATCTTTTAGATGTCTTAGATCGTATCTAACCATTGCCGTCCTTTAGATTGGTGAGTTGCCTTATCTGTCGATCTCTCCGAAAACTATGTTGGTAGATCCTATTATCGTTACCACGTCGGCCAGGTAGTGTCCCGGCAGCAGATCCTGCAAAATTCCGGTATGCCAAAAACTTGGCGCTCTGATTTTTAGTCTGTAAGGATACGGTTCTCCCTCGCTTCTGATATAAAATCCCAGTTCTCCTTTGGGAGATTCGGTGGGAACGTACACCTCTCCGACAGGGGGTCTCATTCCCTGGGTCACCAGCACGAAATGCTGCATCAAAGAGTAGTTTTGGGTCATTATATCCTCTTTAGAGGCGGATATATACTGCGGAACGTGAGCCATAAGCTGTGGATCGGTCTCTTTGTACATAGGGATCAGCTGTCTGATAATTTTTATACTCTGCCTCATCTCTTCCATATAGAGTTTGTAGCGTCCGTAACTGTCGCATCTATCGCTGACGGGAATATCGAAATCCAGTTCATCGTACAGCTCGTAGGGCTCTTCCTTTCTGATATCCCACTCTATACCGCTGCCTCTGAGCATAATGCCGCTGCATCCCCAGCTCTTGGCCATCTCCGGCGGAATTACGCCCACGTTTTCAAGCCTCATTCTCCAGATTCTGTTCTCGTCCAAAAGCCCTTCGTAAAGCTCAATTTGCGCTGGAAGATTGTTCAAAAATACGGAGAGTTTCTCAAGCCACCCTTCTGGCAGATCCAGAGGAACTCCACCTATCCTAACGGCGCTGTGCGTCAATCTGGCGCCGCAGTAATCCTCCATCAGATCCATCGCATATTCACGCTCTCTGAAACAGTACAGGAAAACGCTCATGGCTCCTACGTCCAGAGCGTGCGTAGCCAGCCAGAAAAGATGCGAAATGATTCTGTTTAACTCCAGCAGGATTGTTCTGATTACTTTCGCTCTTCTGGGAACTTCGTTTTCTATCCCCAACAGTCTCTCTACCGCGAAAGCAAAAGCGTAGTTGTTCGAAGTGGCCGCTATATAGTCCATTCTGTCGGTTGTCGGAAGAAACTCGTTATAGATCATATTCTCGGCCATTTTCTCCATACCGCGATGAAGATAACCTATATCGGGTACGGCTTTGACAACCTGCTCGCCGTCCAGCTCCAAAATCAGTCTGAGCTGTCCGTGGGCCGAAGGGTGCTGAGGGCCGAAATTGACGACCATGGTGTTGTCGTCTCTGTCAAAGACGAGGTTTTCGAAAAAGGGCTCCAGTCTGTTGGTCTGCTGCATCTAACGCTCCTATCTGTCTCTGTCGACTATTTTTGACTTTTTCAGATCAAAGGTCTCCACAAGAGGCGCATCCTCGTTAAAACTCTCAATCTCCATCGGTTCGCTATCGTAAGGCGCGCCTTTTGGCACTTCGTGACCGTATCTGGCGAAGTTTTCGGTATCTTTCGGATCTACCCACGCCGCGTCTCTGATCTCCGGACCGACAACTTCTCTGTACTCTTTTCCGAAAATCTTGTCTATTTCGTACCACTGAGCGGCTTCGTCGCCATGGAGAGGATAGCTCTTTCTAAGCGGATATCCGACCCAGTCTTCCGGCATCAAGATCCTTTTGAAATATGGGTGATTGTTCACTTTGATACCGAACATGTCGAACATTTCGCGCTCGCTCCAATCGGCGCTTCTAAAGACGGGATTGACGCTTTCGATAGCCTGATCCTCCTTGATCAGACACTTTATTCTGGCTCTTTTTCGTTTACTCAGAGAAAGGAGCTGATAAAACACCTCAAACTCTCCCGATCTTGAGAGATAATCCACGGCGCTCAACTCCATCAGCATATCGTATTGGAGCTCCTCTTTGAAAAATCTAAGAACTTCCAGATTCAAAGAGGGGTCTATATATACGATCAGCTGGCCTCTTTGCAAAAAGGCCTTTTCAATTTCGAACCTGCTCTTTAGAGCCTCTACGTCCTTTGCGAACACCTCGTCCTTTGATACGTCCTCCTCTTCGATTTTGGGAGCCACCCAAAATCTGTCGGTATAGTAGGAGCGTTTCTGTACGTTATCTTTGGGTACGTATGGTCTCATCATACCAGCCTTTTGGGTTTTTGTTTTTGAAAGATGGTCTGTTTTCTGATCTTTTTCTGCAACAGCATAACAGCATATTGCAACGTCTCCGGCCTCGGAGCGCAGCCGGGCAGATAGAGATCCACCGGGATGACTCTGTCGACGCCCTGAACCGTCGCGTACGTATTGAACATACCTCCGGTATTCGCACAGCTGCCCATCGAAATGACCCATTTCGGTTCGGCCATCTGGTCATAAAGTCTTCTGATAAACTCGGCGTGCTTTTTAGTAAGCGTTCCGGCGACAATCATAACGTCAGCCTGCCTAGGACTGGCCCTAAAGATAACTCCAAACCTGTCAAAATCGTATCTGCTGGCACCCGAAGCCATCATCTCTATTGCACAGCAGGCAAGACCGTAGGTCAAGGCCCACAAAGAGTTGGATCTACCCCAGTTAACCAGCTTGTCCACAGTGGTGAGGGCGACGGGCAGCCCTCCGCTCGCAGCGTAGTTTACTTGATGCTGTGCCATTCAAGAGCTCCTTTCCTCCATGCGTAGATAAATCCGATAGTCAACAGTAGAATAAACAGAATCATTTCGGCAAAACCGAACCAACCCAGAACTTTAAAGTCGATAGCCCACGGGAACATGAATATGATCTCCACGTCAAACAGAATAAAAAGCAGGGCTATCAGGTAAAACTGTGCCGAAATTCTGTTGGGCTGTTTCGTAACCTCCGGACCGCACTCGTATATGGCGGCTTTTAATTTTTCGGTATCGAGTCTAGCCAAACTTCTACTGACGAACCTGGCCGCCACCGTGGTGGCTATAAATGCCACGGAGGTTATAACAAACAGCAAAAAGGCACCAAAATAGGGATGCGCCACATCCATATGGGTCATCATTTTCTCTCCTTTGAAATGCCGATAATGCCGAAAGTTCGGCTATTTCGCTCCATTTTTGTTTCGCGACTTTTCATATGCGGCGTTATTCATTCTATTTGCAACTATATCAGAAAAAATTTAAAAGCAATTTGATATTTAAAATTTGCACCATCTAGCTCCTTTTTTGTTTCCAATGGAAACAGGATCGATCAATTTAAAAAACCCAGCTGTTTTTCCCCGTCGAAACCGCTGGAAATCTCTCTTTTTATCTCCTCTTCGAAATCCTCGATCCTAAAAACCGGATCGTCCTTGGCAGCCACTTTATAGGCCGTATTTTTAACTATGAGATTGATCTGGCCCCCAGTCAGATCGAATCGGGCCAATTTTCTTAAATCGAAACCATCCTCGTATCTAGCGTTTTTGGGCAGCATCATCTCCCACAATTTGACTCTCTCTTCGAAAGAGGGTTTTTTAAACTCTATTTTATAGTTGAACCTTCTGGAAAAAGCCTGGTCTATCGTTTCGAGCAGATTGGTAGTGGCTATCAAAACCCCTTCGAACCTCTCTATCTGCTCCAAAAAGATATTCTGCATCTGATTGTGCATCTTGTCGGCACTGCTTCCCGGAGAACTGCTCCTGGCCCCAAGAAACTGATCCGCCTCGTTAAGCAGCAGCACGGGCTCGGTCTTGGCCTTTTTGCTGAGCTCTTTATACGTATCGAAAATCTTTCTGACGTTCTTTTCACTCTCCCCTACG
>JAMONM010000078.1 GCA_027065825.1 Campylobacterales bacterium
CTATTTCGAAACCGGCAGCCCGTTTTTATGCTTCAAAGATAACGCGAACAGATGCAATCCAAACGGCCATTTCGGTATTATAAGAAGCTCCAACTTATGTACGGAGATATTTCAAAATACCGAACCCAACTACTATAAAGTCAAAGTCAAGTTCGAAGACGGATCGATAGAGTATTACGAAGAGGAAGAAGAGGTAGAGGTAGACGGTGGTATAGTAAAAAAGGCCAAAAAAATCACCGCTTTGGACTCTATCGGCTCCAAAAAAGTATTCATAGTGGAAAAGGAGAGAATAGACGGAGCCACAGCCGTATGTAATCTCGCCAGCGTCAACCTCAGCAAGGTAAATACCAAAGAAGATATCGAAAGAGTCGTTCCTATAGCTATTAGAATGCTGGATAACGTTATAGATTTGAACTTCTATCCTCTTGAAAAGGTTAAAAGGACCAATCTAAAAACGAGAGCGATAGGTTTAGGAGTGATGGGAGAGGCTCAAATGCTGGCGGAACACCGGATAGAGTGGGGAAGCGACGAACATTTTAACAAAATAGACGAGATTATGGAAGCTATCAGTTACAACGCCATCAAAGCCTCTTCCAATCTGGCCCTTGAAAAGGGACGATATCCGGCCTTTGAGGGCTCATCCTGGAGTAAAGGGATAATGCCTATAGACAGAGCGAACAAAGAGGCCAAGAAACTGACCCCCTCTAGAGGAGGGCTGTTTGGATATACCTACGACTGGAACGCTTTGAGAGAAAAGGTTAAAAAAGACGGAATGAGAAACGGCTATTTAATGGCCATAGCTCCTACCAGTTCCATATCTATACTGACCGGTACCACACAGACGATAGAACCGGTTTATAAAAGAAAATGGTTCGAAGAGAATCTAAGCGGTCTAATTCCGGTTGTTGTTCCCAATCTATCCGCGGATACTTGGCAATATTATACGCCGGCTTATGAGTTGGATCAGAGAATCCTCATCAAAGCGGCAGCGGTTAGACAAAAATGGATAGATCAGGGACAGAGCGTCAACATTTTTATACGTCTTGACGTAGCCAGCGGGAAATATCTAAACGATATATATATGTTGGCATGGAAGCTGGGACTGAAATCGACCTACTATCTTAGGAGTCAGTCGCCCGAAGTTGCAGCGGACGTGGCAGACAGAAGCATGGAGTGTCTCGGATGTCAGTAAAGAGTCCCAAAACGGCGGCGATTTAGTCGCCGTTACTGTACCAGGGACTCAGATGGCAGAAAAAAAAGAACGAGCCGCGCCGTACGAAAATATATCCTAATGCAAAAAAACTGGAGATTGTCTATGAACTGCAAAGATAAGCTATCCCCTTTTGAGTATGGCGTAATGTTTGAGCGCGGAACTGAGCCTCCTTTCTCAAGCCCTTTGAACGAAGAGAAGAGAGAGGGGATATTTGTTTGCAAATGCTGTAAAACGCCCCTTTTTGAATCTCGCGCAAAATTTGATTCCGGAACCGGTTGGCCAAGTTTTTACGAACCGGTCTCTCCCGAAGTTATCGAGGAGGAGATAGATACCAGTCACGGAATGATAAGAACCGAAATACACTGCGCTAGATGCAAAGCCCATCTGGGTCACGTTTTCGAAGACGGTCCGCCTCCTACCGGTTTGAGATACTGTGTTAACGGCGTATCTTTGGAGTTTCTTCCTAAATAGTCATATTTGCCAAAAGTCAAAACGATGGAAATCGACTCGATACTCTTTATCGATATCGAAGCTACAAACGATAAGAAAATCCAAGAAATAGGTCTCTGTATCGGAAAAGCCTCCTGCAAAACAACCTCTATGGAAGAGGCGTTGAGATTTGTTTTGAGTAGAAAGAGGAGTATTAAAGGGGTATGTGGTCACAATATATTTGATTACGATCTTGAAATTATCAAAAACACTCCGCTATATGTTTTGCTATTTAAATTGCCGATTATCGATACTCTTCCGCTTTCTTTGCTGCTTTTTAGCGAGAAAACCTTCCATAATCTGCCAAAGGAGTACAAGAGCGAAGATAACTTTAAAAACGATCCGTTAAAAGATGCTTTATTGACTAAAGATCTACTGCAAAAATGCATAGAAAGATTTTCCTCTCTCGATTTCGATAGACAAAGAGTGCTGTATACGCTTTTAAACAGGGAATCAAAGTTTTTAAACTTTTTTTTTATGACAGGTTTGATTGAACCTGTCAGGGATCTTTCAAACTTGCTTCGCGAGTTGTATCCCCAATTTAAAAATATCTCTTTATTGCAAGATATGATTAAAAATAATCCTATCGAGTTGGCCTATATTATAGCGCTTTCGACCCCGGCTATAGAGATAAAAGCACATCCGCCTAAAATTTTATACGAATATCCGCATTTGCCAGAACTTCATGAGAGATTGACTCTTGGAGAGTATAAAGAGGAGGAGCTTTTTGATTTTATGTATGAGACCTTCGGTTTTGCAGGATTTAGAGAGTTCCCCAGATTCGATCCGAAACTTCATGAGTCGCCTTTTATTTCACAAAAGGAGATAGTTGAAGCAGCTTTGAAAAAGGAGTCTTTTTTAGCCGTTTTGCCTACAGGCGGAGGCAAAACATTTTCTTTTTGGTTGCCCGCGCTGTTTCGGGCTCAAAAAATAAAGGCTCTAACTGTTGTTATCTCACCTCTGCAGGCTCTGATTCAAGATCATCTCAAAAGTTTTCAAAACCAGGTGGCTAATTTTACAGCTGTAGCTATCAGCGGTTATCAAAATAGTATAGAGAGAGCTGATGCTATGGAAAAAGTGGTATCGGGAGAGGCCGATATTCTCTATTTAGCGCCTGAGAGTTTAAGAAGCGAATCGATATTTTCTATACTGAAAAACCGCCTAATTGACCGTTTTGTGATAGATGAGGCTCATTGTCTCTCTACTTGGGGTCACGATTTTAGGCAGGACTATTTTTATATTGCGGAGTTTATTCTAGATATTTTGAGAAGGCAGCCGTGGCAAGATAGTATCCCGGTCTCTTGTTTTACCGCTACCGCAAAATTGGACGTTATTAACGATATAAAAAACTATTTTGAAAAGAGGCTTTCGATCTCTATTAGGGAGTATTTGGCCAAACCGGATCGAAGCAATTTGAGATATGAAGCTAAAAATATCTCGACGGATGGAGAAAAATATTTAAAACTGTTGCAAATTTTACAACATCATCCCTCTCCCGCCCTTGTATATATTCCAACTTCTACCGCTAAATGCGATGAAATAGCAGATCGACTCTCGTTGGATTTGGACAAGAGAGTGTCCTCTTTTCACTCAAAGCTCTCAAGTGAAAAAAAGAGTATGATCTTGCGAGAATATTTAAACGACGAAATCGATGTGGTTATAGCCACAACTGCTTTTGGAATGGGAGTTGATAAGCCAAATATAAAAACCGTGATACACTACGTTATTTCCGATTCATTGGAAAACTATGTTCAAGAAGCGGGCAGAGGGGCAAGGAACAAAGATATAGAAGCCTTTTGCCCATTACTCTTTAACGAAAGCGATTTAGATCGACACTTTTTAGCTTTAAACAGAAACAAATTGAGCGTTCAGGAAATTAACGCCGTTTTTAGGGTTATAAAAAACGAAAAAGGATCAAAGATTCTTTTAAGTGAAAGAGAGATAGCGCAAAAAGCCGGATGGGATATTGATGGAAGCGATGAGAGCTGGCGAACGAAAATTAAAACTGCTCTTTTGGAGCTAGAACGTGAAGGATATCTTGAAAGAAAGAGAAACAAAATTCGCTATTTTGCCGATGCCGTTGCAAAGGAGGCGTACGAGAAACTGCATAAACTTTATAGTCTGCAAAAATTGGACTCCTCGGAGTATGAGCTGCTTGTTCAAGTGTTAAATGTTATTATGGGTAGAGGAAAACCAAGAACCATGCAAATAGACGAGATAGCCTTTATTCTAGATATAAAGCGCGAAAAGATAGCCTTTGCGATTTTACGTTTAAAAGAGTTGGGTATCCTTACCGACGCGAAAGATATGGTTTTGTTTGTTTTTAAGGATGCTTTGGAACGTATTAGAAAGATAATCGATCTGGAAAAGGCCCTCTATAAAAAGATAGCGAGCTCTCCTATGGCCGCAACTACGATTAGGTCGCTTCATAACTATTTAATTAATATCAATGTTATTGATCAACACGAAAACTATTCGGCTGAAATTAAAGAGATATTAAAAAGCTGGATGAGCACAAAAAATTTTCATTTTCGTCGTATCGATCGTCAGAATGATATATGGGAATATAGCTTAAAAAATCGGAATTTAATAGACTCTATTGAACGAAAACATCTAATTTATGAAAGGCTTATTTTATACTTTTTAAACAGTTATACCAATAAGCGTCAAAATCGTTTTTCCGTAGAGTTTTCTTTGGTAGAGCTTTCAAAAGAGTTGGGATTTACCGTAAAAGAGGTGGATAAGGCGCTTTTTTATCTGCATCAGATGAAAATAGTTGAACTTAGTAGCGGACGTTTTATCTATTATGCTCCAATGCAGATATTCAAAACTGATAAATTTGAGAAGAAAAGACGATATACATTGATCGAGTACGGTAAAAGAATGCATCGATACTATAAAACTAAAACGGAGTCGATCCATATAGTAGGTGAATTTGCTAAAAAGCTGTTGTCCGATCCCGTTGAGGCACAAGCTTTTATGCGGGACTATTTTTCGCTCAATTATGAGAAGTTTAAGCGAAAATATAGATTAACAAAAATTTCACATCCTATAACAAAAAAACGTTTCGATAAGATTTTTGGTTCTTTAACCGAGGAACAAAAAGCGATCATAAACGACCAAGAGCATGGAGCCATAATGGTTTTGGCAGGACCTGGGAGCGGAAAGACAAAAGTGCTTGTTCATAAAATTGCTTCGCTATTGCTTAAAGAAGATACGAAGCCCCAGGACTTTTTAATGCTGACTTTTTCCCAAGCCGCAGCTAGCGAATTTCGTCAAAGGTTATACGATCTTATAGGAGAGATGGCAAGAGATGTCGAAATAAAAACTTTTCACGGTTATGCTCTCCAGCTGATAGGTAGAGAGATCGATGACGATAATGATACATTACTTCAGGAGGTTATCGAAGATGCAACATTACAGATCAAAGAAGGAAAAATTACAATCCCTTTTAAATCTGTGCTGATGCTCGATGAGTTCCAGGATATAAATGAAAAAGCGTTTAGATTTATCGAGGCGATCTTTGAGGCGCAAGAAGAGAGTATGCGCATAATAGCGGTTGGCGACGATGATCAGTGTATTCTTTCTAGCATCAATAAGGCCGATATAGTTTTTTTTGAGAGATTTAAAGAGCGATTCGGCAATGTGGAAGGAGGATATAAAGAGTATAAACTTTTGAAAAATTTTCGCTCAACTCCGCAAATTCTAGAATGCGCCCAAATTTTTCTTAAAAATCTGCAAGATAGAAAAAAGCGTGAAACTTTGTTGCCCACTAAACCTCCTGGCGAGAAAGTTGAAATAATAGTTACATCTTCGCTGATTCCGGCCGCCACAGCCTATACGGATATAAAAGTCGGTAAAAAAACCGCTTTTTTGGCGTTTACTAATAATGAGGTGGAACTGCTGTATTCATATCTTTATGAAAGGGGTCATAACCCAAAATACCTACTCAGCGGTCTTGGGTTTAGACTGAAAAATATTGCCGAATTGTATGATCTAAATAGGTATATTCAGAGTTATTCGGAGGAACGAATCCTTACTGAAAGAGTATTTGAAGAGGGGTTTGGTGCGATTTGTCAGAAGTATACCGGATCGAAAAAACTTCATTTTGTTGAAAAAGTGATCGAGAGATTTTTGCAAGAACACAAAACTCCGTATCTTACTATGTGGCAGAGTTTTTTGCAGGGATTGGATTTTTACAATTTTGAAGAAAATGCCGATATCGTTACATCTACCATGCACAAATCAAAGGGGAAAGAGTTTGACCAGGTGACTGTTTTGATACCCGAAAGAGAGCACACTGGAGAGTGGCTTAGACTGCTTTTCGTGGCTGCTACCAGGGCCAAAGAGTCTCTCAAGATTGTAACTGAGGATGTTGAGATCGCAAAGGCTCTAGAAACCACAAAAAGCTCAATTGTCTTGACTAATAGCTCAAAATATAGAGAACCCTCTACATTGACCTATTTAATGACTCTAAAAGACGTTAATCTCGGCCGTTCGCCATATTCTGCACTAAGCAGCAGCCAGGTTCCTGTCGCTGGAGAAACAGTTCAGCTAAAAAAATTGGATGGTCGCTACGTTTTTACCTACAATAATAGAATAATAGAGTATCTATCAAAAGATTTTTCTAAAAAGCTGCAAAAGCGTTTTCTATCTGGTTGGACTATAAAGGAGATCAAAGTGGAAGCGATAGTGTATTGGAAAGATAAGATTAGCAAAACATATCTGCCCCATCTTTTGGCCAAAGTTATTTTGCAAAAGTGAAAATTATTACTTAACTTTATCAAAGTTATAACACAATATAATTTTTTTCAAAAAAAGGAGACGAGGTGAAAAAGATCAATTTTATGGAAAAATATCCGTTAATGGTTCTTGAGCTTTCCAAGAACGAAACCGACAAAAAGAGTACTGATGAGATAATCGAATATTTTAGATCAAAAATAGAGGCCCATCCCGTTGCGACTTTTATCGCCGTATTCGATCACTATGGCCATACCTCCGGTTTAAAAGATAAAGAGATGGCAAAGGAGATAATTGACGCTAAAAATATTATTTTCTGTTTCGGAAAGGAGCTTTTAAAACCGGAGGTCTTAGGAGCAAGACCCAGAAGTATAGGAGTGGCAGAGTTTAGAGACTCTTTCGTCGTCAGCTTTATGGAGGCGCCGAATCCGCAGGCTAACGAATCCATAAAAGGGTGGGTCGAGGAGTTAAAAAGAGGCTAGAATTTCGGGGGCTACAGCCTCTTTTTTAGTTCCTCTACGCTTTTGTAAATCTCCACGTTTTGTGAAAAGTTTTCGTCGAAAAGCTCCGAGTTTTTCATCTTTTCATACTTTTCGCCCAGCAAAACTATTCTGGCGTTAGGTTTTATCCCTCCGTACTTTAGAGCCAGGACCATAAAAATTTCGTTTAATGTTCCCACGCTGCCCCACTGGGCCACGAAAAGATCGCTTCCCTCTATCAATAGCATCAATCTCTCGTAAAGGCTTTTAGCCACGATTTTTTTTGACAGATAAGCATTGACCGGACGTACGGCCTCAAAATCTTTCAATCCGATTCCGATCACCTCTCCTCCGGCCTCATTGGCGCCTTGGCTTACGGCTTCCATAACTCCGCCGTATCCTCCGCATTTGACAATATAGCCCGCTTCGCATAGCGCTCTTCCCAGTTCCATACCTTCGGCATAGAGGGCTGAATCTCTCGCTGCCGAGGAAGAGCCGAAAGTGGTAGCGTATTTCAATTGAATCCCTTTATCATGTTTTAAGTTGTAATTTTATAATGTTTTAAATCAAAATGTAAAAGGGGGTTCTCTTTTTCAAAGAGTTTACATTCCCTTACGGAGGCTCCTGATGGTATATCCAAGAAAAAAGATCTACAATCCCCAGTCACACGAGAGCGTTAACGAGCGAAAAATTTTCGGCGGCGATCCTACGGGGATTTTCGAGCTCAACAAGATAAAATACCAGTGGGCCTACAATCTTTGGGAGATGATGCTGGCTAACACCTGGTTTCCCAAAGAGGTTGATATGACGCAGGACGCCAGAGATTATAAACTGCTGACAGATGCCGAAAAACTGGCTTATGACAAGGTTTTGGCCCAGCTTATATTTATGGACAGTCTGCAGACGAACAATCTAATAGATAACGTAAATCCCTACATTACCGCTCCGGAAATAAATCTGATACTGGTCAGACAGGCGTTCGAAGAGGCTCTCCACTCTCAGAGCTACGCGGTTATGGTAGATAGCATCAGTCAAAATACGGACGAGATCTACGAGCTGTGGCGCGAGGATCTGCAGCTAAAACAGAAAAACGACTATATCGCCAGAGTTTACGAGGAGCTGGCCGAAAATCCCAGCGACGAAAACATAGTAAAGGCCATGTTCGCCAATCAGATTTTAGAGGGCATCTATTTCTATAGCGGTTTTACGTATATGTATACTCTGGCCAGAAGCGGCAAAATGCTGGGATCGGCCCAGATGATCAGATTTATTCAAAGGGACGAGGTTACACATCTGCTGATATTCCAGAACATGATAAACACTACAAAAAAAGAGAGGCCAGAGCTCTTTACCGCCAAATTGATAGACGAGGTCTACAAGATGTTCGAGGGCGCCGTAGAGCTAGAGAGCAGTTGGGGCAAATATATAACCCAGGGGCAGATTCTGGGGCTTACGGACGAACTGATCGAGCAATATATAAAGTATCTGGCCGACGATAGACTCCAAAGAGTGGGTTTGGAGCCTATGTACAACGTGGAGCATCCGATAAAATGGGTGGACGATTTTGCTAAATTCAACGACCAAAAGACCAACTTTTTTGAAGGAAACGTGACCAACTACTCCAAGGGGAGCCTGAGTTTCGATGATTTCTAAAAAGAGTTTCTGCGCCCTGCAGTTTGTTACTACCGACGATTTCGGCGCGAATCTCAAAAAGGTCAAATCTCTCTTCTCCAAAGCCCCTTCGGGTTCTGTATGCGTGGCCCCCGAGGTCTGTTTGACCGGTTTTGCCTACGACAGGTTCGAAGAAGCCGCACGATTTTCCGCCGAAGCTCTGTCGGAGCTTTTGCCCCTTTCTGAAGATAAGATTTTAGTTTTTACGATGATTGAAAAGAAAAAGAAAAAGTTCTACAATGTGGCGAAAGTTTTGTATAAAAGAAAAATTGTTTACGAGCAGCCAAAAGTAAAGCTGTTTAAATTCGGTGGAGAGACCGACTATTTTGCGGCCGGCTCGATGAACGACATAGAGCTTTTTGAGATAGATGGGCTCAAATTCGGTCTTTTGATCTGTTTTGAGTTGAGATTTTTAGAGATTTGGCAAAAGATGAAGGGAGCCGATATCATTCTCGTTCCCGCTATGTGGGGCGCTTTGCGCAAGAGACATTTCGAACAGTTCACCCAGACTCTGGCGCTGATGAATCAGGCGTTTGTGATAGCGGCCAATAGCGCAAATTCGGATATGGCCAAAAGCAGCGCCATAATCGATCCTTTTGGAGTACCTTATATGGACGATAGGAGGGTGTTTCTAAAAAAGGAGTGTGATCTGGCGGATATAAAGAAGATGAGAAGATATATGGATATAGGTCTATGACAGATTTTCAGCGTAGAGTGGAACTGCAAAAATCGGCCAAAATGGCCGCGGAGATCGATAGGGTTTTCCCTCTGGACGAGAGAGTCAAAAGAGCTATCGCCGAGGTTCCCAGAGAGATTTTTGTTCCGGCGGGATTTCGGTTTCACGCCTATAGGCTGGAAGCGCTTCCTTTGGGATCGGACCAGTGGATCAGTTCTCCTTTGACGGTGGCCAAAATGACCCAGTATCTAATGCCTTTCGGGGCCGATAGCGTATTGGAGATAGGTTGCGGCAGCGGATATCAGGCGGCCGTTTTGAGCAGACTCTTTAGAAGGGTCTTTAGCGTGGAGAGGATAGAGAAACTGGTCAAGGAGGCCAAAGAGAGATTCAAAGAGCTGGGAATTTCAAATATAAACCTCAGATATTCCGACGGACTTTTGGGATGGAGGGAGTTCGCTCCTTATGAGAGGATACTCTTTTCCGCTTCGGTCTCAGAAGTGCCTCGGGCTATCTTCGAACAGCTTAGTCCGGAATGGGGAGTGTTGGTGGCTCCTGTAGACAAAGGGGGAGTCCAGACTATTACGAGATTCGTCAAAAAAGGCGAAACTATCGAAAGAGAGGAGCTGGACGAGTGCCAATTCGTAGCCACTCGCAAAGGCACTCTCTAAAAAGGGGAGAAGATGAAAGCTATCGATATGAGTAGCGACGAGTTCCTGCAGGAGCTTGAAAAGACGAAAAAGTTTACCGACAAGGTGTGTAAACAGTTCGGCTGGGTATACAATCCCAACGAGGAGGTCAACGAGGGCGTGATTATGGGGCTGGCGAGAAACAAGATGCTATATGGCAAAAGATTCTGTCCATGTTTTATGGTGGAGGAGATAGAGGGAAAGTTCAAGAGCGTGGACGATAGAATCTGTCCTTGCAAACCCGCGATAGAGAAGGAGATACCGAACGAAGGCAAGTGCCACTGCGGGATATTCTGTACACCCGAATACGCCAAGACCCATGAGCACTGATAGCCGCGCAGTGCCGCAATATCGGCACTGTTGCAATTGAAGCATAAGAGTGCTACAATTTGATAACAAAATTTTTAGACTTAAAAAGGCTTTAAAAATGAAGGTAAATGATTTTGACAAACTTGGTTTAACAGGTGTCAAAAACGTATATTATAATCTGGATTTCGACGAGCTTTTTGAACATGAACTAAAACAGCAAGAGGGTGTGGAGACGGACCTCGGAGCGGTAGCCGTCGATACAGGCATATTTACCGGAAGAAGCCCCAAAGACAAATATTTCGTAAAGCAGCCTCCCAGCGAAAACTATATCGCGTGGGGCGATATAAACCAACCGGTCTCCAAAGAGATCTTCGACGAGCTTTTCGCCAAAACCAAAGAGTATCTCTCCAACAAAGATATTTATATTATGGACGCTTTTGCGGGAGCCAGCGAAAAGAGCAAAAAGAGAATAAGAGTCGTGACGGAAATAGCATGGCAGGCGCATTTTGTCAAAAACATGTTCATCAGGCCGACACAGGAGGAGCTCAAGGAGTTCACTCCCGATTTTACCATGTACGTGGCCGCCGATCTTAAAAACGACAAATTCAAAGAGCACGGTCTCAATTCAGAAGTTTTCATCGTGTTCAATATCGAAGAGAACGTGGCTATAATTGGCGGAACCTGGTACGGCGGCGAGATAAAAAAGGGAATCTTTTCGATGATGAACTACTGGCTTCCTATGGAGGGCAAACTATCCATGCACTGCTCCGCCAATATAGGTGAAAACAACGACGTGGCTCTCTTTTTCGGACTCAGCGGCACCGGAAAAACCACCCTCAGCGCCGATCCCAACAGAAGACTCATCGGAGATGACGAACACGGCTGGGACGAAGAGGGGGTTTTTAACTTCGAGGGCGGCTGTTACGCCAAAGTTATAGGTCTTGACGCGGAAAAAGAGCCCGATATCTACGCGGCTATAAAGAGAGACGCACTGTTGGAGAACGTGGTAGTCGACGAAAACGGCAAAATCGACTTTAACGACTCCTCGAAAACCGAAAACACCAGAGTAAGCTATCCGATATATCATATCTGCAAGCATAAAGAGGATCTAAGGGGCCCCCATCCCAAAAACATAATTTTTCTGAGCGCGGACGCTTTTGGCGTCTTGCCGCCGGTTAGCAAGCTTTCCAAAGAGCAGGCCATGTACTATTTCCTCAGCGGCTATACCGCCAAGGTAGCCGGTACAGAAAGAGGCATAACGGAGCCGGTGGCTACGTTTAGCGCATGTTTCGGGGAGGCCTTTTTGCCTCTGCACCCTACAGTTTACGCAAAACTGCTTGGAGAGAAGATACAGCAGCACGACGTAAACGTATATCTTGTCAATACGGGTTGGACAGGAGGTCCATACGGGGTTGGACAGAGAATGAGTCTGCCCGCTACAAGGGCGTGTATCAACGCTATCTTGGACGGATCTATAAACAATGCCGAGTTTGAGACCCTGCCGATTTTCAATCTGGCTATTCCAAAGAGCGTCAAAGGCGTAGACTCCGCCATTTTGAATCCCAGAAACACATGGGAGGATAAAGAGGCTTACGACGCTCAGTTGGAGCATCTAGCCAGACTGTTCGTGGAAAATTTCAAAAGATACGAGGACTCGGGTAATTTCGACTACTCAAAAGCCGGCCCGCAGCTTTAGGCTGCCGGGCTTTTGAATCTCTCAAATAGCGTAAAGCTCTTCTCTTTTCCCGTTAGTACGTAGTGCAGCTCGTAATAGTTGTTGATAATATATTCGAAATCCTCCAGACTCTCTTGGTCGCTGGCTATAAGGAGCTGGTCGTTTTGTTGCAGTTTGATATCCTCCGAAGGGAGAAGATAGATCTTGTTTTCCCGTTTAAGCAGCAAAAAGATTATTTTCGTCTTCTCTTTGTAGTTTTCTCTGCTGCGTTTTAGATGTTCGAGTCTGATTTCGCTGTTGTTGCCCAGCTCTTCGTAAAGGGCGAAAGCGTGCTCTTTATCGAGGGTTATTTCGCTCAATAGAGGATTTTCGCCTATGCAGCCCTTTATTCTCTCTACGAGATTTTTGCCCCACTCGTTATCCTGTTGCCTTATCAGTTTTATAAATTTGTCCGCCAGGGGCCTTGCTATGAAATTAAAGGTTATATCTGCCAAAATCTCCTCGAGAATATAGACTCTGTCTATTTTGGCGGCTTTAAATATGCTCACGTCGTCGAGTGTATTCTCTCTGGCTATGGTGTAGATGTTGGGATTTAGTTTTTTCGCCGTTGACAAAATAGTCAGATTGATCAGGTCGTCTTTCGTGGCCGCGATGATGGCTACGGCCTCTTTTATACCGGCTTTTAGCATCGTCTCTATATCTTCGGCGTCGCCGTATATTGAGCTGTGTTTTTCCTCCTGGTATCTTTGGGAGACTATATCGATAAATACGGTCTCTATTCCCGCTTTTTTTAGCCAATGTTCAAGAGCATGCCCCATTCTGCCGTAACCGCATATTATATATTTGCCGTGGGGCAGGGTCTCTCGTTTTCTGATCTTTAGTATATGGCCGAAGATCCACATCTCAAGTACCCAGATATAGGGTTTTGTTAGGGCCAGATATATTCTTTTTGAGATGATTTTAAATGGGTTTTCTATGTGTCTGATTCCGATATTTTGGAGGTGTTCGGTATGCTCTTTGGTGGTGGATTTTACTATTACGTCCACCTTTTTATTCAGCAGTTTCGTCAAAAGGGCCACTTTGGCGTTTTTGGCGTCGTCTTCGAAGAGCGCAATGACCGCTTTGCAATTTTTTTTGTGTATACCGGAAATTTTTAGGATATTGGGATCGGTGGCCTCGGCGGCTATGGCCGGAACTTCCGGGTTGAAGCTTTCTAGTTCCAGTTCGTTTATTTTCTCCTCGTCCTTGTCTATGACCACGACCCTTATGTTCTCTTCGTTGAGTCTTTGGATGATGTTTTTCGTGACGTTGTTGTATCCCAGTATGATGATGAACTCTTCGGTTAGGGCGCGCACCTTGTTCCTGTATTTGGTGAGAGCTAGCTCCTTTGCGAGTCTTTTATCCTGAATCAGAGCTATTATGGTACCGATTCCGTAAAACCAGCCGATAACCGTTAAATATATGCTGGCGCTGACCCACATTCTCTGGGGATAGGTAAACTCGTAGGGGGTCTCTCCGAATCCTATCGTGGTGGCCATGTAACTGACGAAGTAGAAGGCATCGAAAAAGTTCATCTGATAGGGATTGCCGTTGGCGTCTTTGCCCTCTATCAGCATCAGACCGATAATCGAAATCGAAAAGGTTATTATGATAACCAAAAAAGGTATCCGCATTCTGCGGATAATTATCCACGCGGAGTTCGATTCCATGTTATCTCTTGGATTTTAGGGTATCGCCTATAAACAAAAGCACCGAAACTATATTGGCCAGCAGGGCCCCTCCGGATAGGGATATTATGGCCGTTGTGGCCTCTACGTTCAGTCCCCCGTAAGCGTATTCGGCTATTCCCCATATGCTGGCGCTGGCTATCAGCTGAATATCGGCTACCAAGGAGGTCGCCAGCAGAACCGAGCCCAGCTGAGTTTTATCGCCGAATTTCAAAATCGTGGCAATCAGGTTGACGATTATCGCCGCAAAGAGCTCGTAGGCGCTGTGCTGCTCTATAACCGTTGGATCTCCGTAGAAAAAACCGAAATTGACTGTCATTGCCAAAATAAAGAAAAAGCCGGAGAGAACCTTTTGAACGTTCATCTTATTCCCTTTAAATTTAGACTGGTATAGTGTATGACTTGAATGCTTATTGTTTAATTAATTTGTCGCATTTGGATAGGCGGGGTCACCCTTTTTGCACAGGAGGGTTTTTGTGTTCGAGTATATTTTTCGGATTTGCCAGCAGCATCAGTTTCTCTTCTTGCTCCTTGGTTAGATTTCCGCTGCTGATCGCGTCGATCATCTTTTCGGCCAGTCTGGTTTTTAGCTCTTTTTCTTTCAGCTCTTTTTCCATCTGTAGCCGTTTCTGTTCTAATTCGGCCCTCTTTTCTCCGCTCTTTTTGGCGATACTATAAAGTAACCACAATAAAATCGCGGCGAAGATCGAGCCTATATAAAGAGCCGTTTTGGTTATTTCGTGCTCCTCTTTTTGCGATGAGACTACCATTTTCGTTTTTTGCAGCTCTTTGTCCTTTTGAAGACGTGCAATCTCTATTTGGGTTTGGGATCTGATCTGCTCTTTTTGGATCTCTTTTTTCATCTCGATCAGAGCCAGCTCTTTTTTTGTTTTGGCTTCCTCTTTGGAACGGGAGGATATTTGAGATTCCAAAAGTATATTTTGGGCGTAGTTTTTGATGGGATCGTTTACCAAAGTCGGTTTTTTGGCGCTCTCTTCGCATCCTGCCAGAACAAAAATAGCAACAACCACAAGAATGTATCTCATGACGGACCCCTGTTCCCGATTGTCAAAGCGTATAATACCATAAGCTCTCTGTCCAAATCCAAAAAGGCGCCTACTTCGTCGTCGTAAAAGGCTCCTATGCCGCAGCAACCCAGTCCCAGATATTCGGAGGTGATATAGCATCTGTGTCCCATATGGCCCGCTTTATGCATTATCGGTATATAGTTTTTCCCTTTTGATACCAAAAAAATCAGGGCGGCCGCCTCTTTGACCATATGCTGTTCCAATGCGAGATAGGAGGCTACGTTCTTGAAATTTCCTTGTTTGATCGGCAAAAGGTCTCTGTATATGCCGGCCTCCAAATTTTCTACGTTGTAGAGTATCGAATAAATCTCTATATCTTCGTCGCAGTCGCTGATTATCGGTTGGGACATGGCCTCTACGACATTTTTGAAAAACTCCTTTTTTAGGGGAGAAGGATCGAATTTTCTACAGCTTCTTCTGTTGAGGATGGACTCTTTTAGTTTGTGAGAAAGGAGCCGCTGTTTCGTATAGCGTAGAGATTTTTTGCAGCCGCTCAAACTCGTGTACTCTTTAAAACACTCTTTTATAAAGTCCGATTCTTGCGCTTTTTCGACGTTCGGGTCGGTTAACGGCGTAGGCTCGTGTTTTACGAGGCTCTTTTTCGGGATTCCGGCAAGGACCATAGAAATCGGCAGTTCCGTCGGGTACGGGTTTATGGTTTTTACGATACCCTGTTTGTCGAATTTAAATAGTACTCTGGAAGCCATTTCGTTGTACATGGCGGCGTATTCTATAGAACCGCACATGTGACCAGCGTCCAAAAGGGCATATCTAAAGGCTCTTCGACCGTATTTCCAGCGGCTTCTTTCGTATATCGACGTTATTAAAAATATCAGCCCCTCGATTTTACGTCTATCCTCCAGATATGTCTCTATTCCGCTTTCTCTGTGTATATCGGCTATTTTTACGGCCTCTTTGTTCAGCGGGTCGAAGTGGTATACTCCGTCTGGAATGGAGTCCACTCCCCTGGCCTGAAAGTAGAGCTCGCAAGGATAAAGCGCGCCGGCGCTCGGAACGGTTCTGAGATAGTAGGTTATCGGCGGATACCTTTTTGTGGCGGTTACCATCGCGCTATACAGAACGCATCTGTGCCATCTGTCCGATTCGTTTAAGGAAACTTTCGGCAGGCTTTCATCGTAAGGTTTAAACTGGGGAGGGAATTCGTTAAAATCCGGCCGATTACCGGGGGTTCTAACGCTTTGATAGGTATGTTTGCTCTTTTCGTGACAATCGTTCATGAACTACTTCTATCGTCTTTTTTGTATGCATCAACTCCTCGCGGTTTTCGCACTCTTCTATCAAGGGAGCGTATTTTTGGAAATTTTTCCAGACTTTTTGAGCTTGCGGTTTTTTGCCTCTTTTGATCAGTTCGAAGGAGACCGAAGCGTTAATGAAACCTTTTATCACCAGATATACCGCTTCGGCGGATCTACGTTTTGGAAACCATATCTCTTCTAGAATTTCGTGTGCCTTGTAAAACTCCCCTTTTTGCAGGGCCTGTTCGAACATCAGCAGTCTCTTTTTCATCACGGCGGCTCTTTTTTCAAATTTTATGAGATTCAGCCTCTAAATAAGATTTCTTTTGATTTTAAAAAAAATATTTAAGACGACTTTATAGGCAGTTTTTCCAGCAGAGCCTCCAGATTCTTTAGGGTCAATCTTTTTCTCTCTACCTGTAAGATCCCTTCTTTTTTTAGCTGTTGAATGTGTCTGTTGACCACGTGTCTGACCGTACCTATCAAGCTGGCGATTTCTTCGTGGGGCAGATCGTGGATCAGTTTTAGTTTGCTGCTGCTTTTTAGATCGAGATTTTTCAAAAAGAGCCTCATGAGTCTGGTCGAAGTATCGAACAGCGACAGCTCTACGGCCAAATTCTCTAAAGACCTCAGATGTTTGGCGATATATGGCATAAAGAGCCTGTTAAACTCCGGATTGGTGTATATTAATTCTCTAATCGCTGATATGTCCGTTTCGAATACTCTACAATTATCGATAGCGGTAGCCAGAACTTCGTGCGGCTTTCCGTCTAGCAGAGGGATGATGTCGAACATGTCTCCGGTAGTCAGTATCTGAATGGTCTGCTCTTTTGCGTTTTGCGGATTTATCTGCGAAACTTTCAGCCGCCCCTCCAAAATTATATAGAAATATTTTGTGGTGGCTTCGGCGTCGATGGGAGTGGAGCCTTTTTCGAACTCCTTTATTCTCCCTTTTTGCCTAAGAGTGGAGAAAAAATCGGACTCCAGATGGGAGAGTATTGGCAGATTTTCTATTTCCATCAAAAATCCAATCCGAAGCTGCCGAAGGAGGAGAGATTTGGATTTTGAAATCCGAATCTACCCGCATAGCCCTGCAGCATCAAAATATCGTTTTTCGGATCGATTCCTTGAGGGCAGACCTCTGTGCAGTTTCCGCACAGGGTGCAGTCCCAGATTCCGTCTTTTAACACGGCTTCGATTTTCTCCCTTTTTTCTTCCTCTCTTATGTCGGCTACGTATCGATAGCTTCTTGTGAGGGCGAAAGGACCCAAAAAGTTTTTGTTTACCTCGTATACCGGACAGGAACTGTGACACGAGGAACAAAGAATACATTCTGTCTGTTTTCTGATCGTTTTTTCGTTCTCTTCATCCTGTTTTTTGTTTGATGGCTTTTCCAAAAAGGCTCTGGCCCTTTTTAAAAGAGTCTCTATATGGGAGGCGGAGCAGACTAGATCGCGGATATTTTCACTAAAAGAGAGCGGTTCTACGAGATCGTTTTCCTTGGGTTCGTAGGTGCACGCCAACACCTCCTTGCCGTTTACCTTTACAGCACAGCAGCCGCAGATACCGCTTCTGCATCCTTTGTTGAACGTCAGGGTTCTATCTTTTGTTTTTATGTTCTCCAACATCTCCAGTAGAGTTGATCCTTCGCCCTCGTATTCGAACAGTTTTACTTTGGGTTCGAAAGAGGGGTGGTATCGCCTGATTCTGATTTTCAAGTAGACTCCTTCACTCTTCTGTATTCGGCACAGATGACGCCCTCATCGTTTTTCCATATTACGGAATGGGCCAAAAAAGACCGGTCGTTTCTGTCCGGAAAATCTACTCTAAAATGGGAACCTCTGCTTTCGGTCCTATTGATGGCTCCTACCAGCAGAGCCTCCGTGATCTCTATCATGTTGCCGAACTCTATAAACTCAAAAAGTTCGGTATTGTATCGCAAAGATCTATCCTTTAACCCCATAAAGGAGAGCTCTTTTTGAGTCTGTCTCAGCTCCGCCAGAACGCCTTTGAGTCCGCTTTCGCTCCTGAACACTCCGGCGTTCGAGTAGAGAATTTTGCCTAGAAACTCCCTCTTTTTTACAAAGTCTATTTTATTGGGGAGGGTAAATAGAGCCTTGATAAACGCCGAATCGCGCTTTGTGATTTCATATTGTCTGTTTTTGGGGAACTCTTTGGCAGAGGCCTCATCGGCGGCTTCCAGGCCGGCTTTCCTGCCCAGCGCGCATACCTCTAAAAGAGAGTTTCCGCCCAGTCTGTTGGCGCCGTGCAGTTTGGCGTCGGCGCACTCTCCGGCGGCGTAGAGTCCCTTTATGGATGTCCTCATGCGAAGATCCACGTCTATTCCTCCCATCGTATAGTGGGCCGCCGGTTTTATCTTTAGAGGGGTTTTGATCGGATCTTGTTTTTCGTATATTACGGCCAGTCTCCTCTCTTGGGGTAGATTTTGCTCTATAAACTCCTCTCCCAGGTGCGTCAGATCCAAAAAGACCTCGTTTCCATTTTCCATCTCTTTGAAAATGGCTCTTGCCACTTCGTCTCGGGTGGCCAATTCGTCTACGAAACGCTCCCCTTTTTGATTTATCAGTTTTGCTCCGGCACCTCTGGCGGCTTCGCTAATGAGCACTGAACTGGAATATAGAGCCGTGGGATGGAACTGTACGAACTCCATATTAGAAATTTTGCAACCGGCTCTAAGGGCTGCTCCTATACCGTCTCCGGTGGCTTGATGGGAGTTGGTGGAGAACTTGCCGTAGACTTTGGCGAATCCGCCGGTTGCCAAAACCACGCATTTTCCTAGTATCTGCTCCACCTCACCGCTTGTTTTGTTCAGTACGGTTATTCCGGCGGTCTCGCCGTTATGGTCCAAAATCACGTTGAGCAAAAAGCGTTCCGTCAAAAATTCTATATCGAGTTTCAAAGCTCTGTCGTAGAGGGTATGTAGAATTTTCAACCCCGTAAAATCCTGGGCGTAACAGGCTCTCGGTTTAGAAGCCCCGCCCAGTCTTCGTTGGGCTATTTCATCTTTTTTTCTGGTAAAAGGGGTACCTATGGAGTCGAGCCACTCTATTACGTTTTTAGCCTCTTCGCAGACGTATTTTACGATCTCTGGTTCCGCCAGTCCGGCACCAGATTTTAGTGTGTCTTCTATATGGGCGTTTATCGAGTCCCCGTTTTGTTTCAGTACGGCGTTGATTCCTCCTTGCGCCATGCAGGTTTGGCTCTGGGTCGGAAAGGTTTTGGCCACAACGAGAACTTCGGCTCCTCTTTCGGCCGCCGCGATGGCCGCACTGAGTCCGGCTCCTCCGGCTCCTACTACGATAACATCTCTCATCTGCTCTCTTTGACCGTTTCGTTGAATATCGGTACCACTTTGACTATTTTGTCGCCTCTTAGGTAGATCATGACTCTATCACCTTTTTTCAGCCAATAGGGACTCTTTTTGTCCAGGCGGATTAGGGTGGTTATCTTCTGTCCGTTGTCAAGATCGATAGTGACCTCCTGCCCGCGATCTTTGTTGAGGGCGCTGCCAGCCGCTCCGCCGGCTACGGCTCCGGCTACTGTAGCCAGATCTTTGCCTCTGCCCTCTCCGATCTGGTGACCCAAAACGGCACCTACTATAGCGCCTATGATCATGCCTCCCCCGTCATCGCTTATATCCACTGTTTTTGTTGCGGTTACGGTGCCTTTGTAGTTTACCATAACCTCTCCCACGTCGGCTTGCGTGTATCCTTTGGGCGCACAGCCGCTAAAAAGGATCAAAATAGAGGCGGCAAAAATTAAAAACTTTCTCATCTCCCCTCCTTTTCAATAAACTCTTCTATATTTTTGGCAATCGAGTACAAAAGCCGCTCTCTTGCCTCCATGCTGGTCCATGCTATGTGAGGAGTTATCAAGAGGCGATCTTTGTTTTTTACTCTCATCAAAGGATTATCCGGTTCTATGGGCTCTCTTTGCGTAACATCAAGACCCACGTAAATATGTTTTTTGTCTATGATTTCGGCAAGATCCTTTTCGTTAATTATACCTCCTCTTCCGAGATTGAGCAAAACGGAATAGTCGTTTATTCGGTGAAGATTTTCCGAATTTAGCAGATCTTTCGTATTTTCGTTCAAAGGAGCGTGGATGGAGATTATGTCGCTGGTGCACAAAAGCGTATTTAGAGAGACCCGCTTAAACCTCTCGTCGAGATTTTTTTTGCTGGTAGAGTAATAGACCACCTCGCATCCGAAGCTTTCGGCCACTTTGCCGACCTCTTTGCCTATGGTTCCTAGCCCTATAATCCCCCATCTTTTTTGCGAAAGTTCGAAAAAAGGCCTGTCTATGCAGGTAAATATTTCGGATCGGCTCCATTTGCCGCTTTTGACGTATTCGTCGTAATATCTGATCTGTTCGATAAGATAGAAGGCCATCGCAAAGGTGTGTTGAACCACGCTGGGAGTGGAATAGCCCTCCACGTTCTTGATGAGGATGCTCTTTGAGCGGGCGTATTCGATATCTATATTGTTCATACCGGTGGCCGCTACGCAGATCAGTTTCAAATTTTTTGCGGCCTCTATCGTCTCTTTATCCATCACCACTTTGTTTGTGATTACGATATCGGCCTCTTTTACTCTATGGGCTCTTTCTTTCGGGGACGTGGTTTTGTAAAGCTTCACTTCACCGAACCTTTCCAGGATGGAAAAGTCCGCGTCCTCGCCCAGCGTCGCGGCGTCAAGAAAGACGATTTTCATGATTCTCCTTTATCGTTTTGGTTATTTCTTCAAAGGTTGTGGGTCTGCCGATGTAAAAGCCTTGGGAGTAGTCGCACCCTATCTCCTCAAGCAGTTTCAGATGTTCGGCGCTCTCCACCCCTTCGGCCACGGTTTTTAGTCCGAGTTCTCTGCACATGGCTACGATCGCTTTGACGATGGAGACCGCCTCTTTGTCGTTTACGGACTCTATTACGAAGCTTTTGTCGATTTTGACCCTGTCGATAGGCAGAACTTTTAAAAGTTTCAGCGAAGAGTATTCCGTTCCAAAATCGTCTATGGAAAGGGTGGGTCCCATCTCTTTGATACGTCGCATTACTTTGGCGTGTTTTTCTATATTGTACGCGTAGATGGTTTCGGTAATCTCCAGATCTAGAGACTCAAGAAGAGCCCCCTCCTTTTTTAACTCTTTTAGGCTTTTTAACAGATCGTCGTGCTGAAACTGTCTCATGGAAATGTTTACCGATACTCTCAGATCAAAGCCTAAATCCCTCCATAATCTGGCGGCTTTTGCCGCCTCTTTTATGACCCATCTGCCCATGGGAATGATCAATCCAGTATTTTCGGCTATTTTTATAAATTTGTCCGGATAGAGCATTCCCATTTTTGGATGGTTCCATCTAATCAGCGCCTCCACCCCGACTATTTTTTTGGTTTTTGTCTCTATCTGGGGTTGAAAATGTAAAATAAACTCCCCTTTTTCCAGACCCTTTTTTAGAGAACTCTCTAGCGTATGTTCGTCGTCTATTTTGTCGCTGAGCTCTTTCGAGTAGAGCTGAACGTTGTTTCTGCCCAGATCCTTGGCGTGATACATGGCTATATCAGCATATTTGATGAGAGTTCCGGCTTCCTGAGAGTCGTCGGGATATATGCTGATTCCGATACTGCCCGATATATAGAGTTGAGCCGAGTCGATATGGTAGTATCCCTCTATCTTTTTTAGAATTTTGTTGGCTATTTTGTAGGCGTCGGTATAGTTGTGGACGTTTTTGGCTATTATCAAAAACTCGTCGCCCCCTATTCTCGATACCGTGTCAGATTCTCTCAGCGCCTCTTTGATTCTGCCGGCTACCTGGATCAAAAGTTTGTCGCCCACATGATGGCCCAAAGTGTCGTTTATCAGTTTGAAATGGTCCAGATCCAAAAATAGCAGAGCCACCTTTTGTTTTTCTCTTTTGGCCTCTTTGATGGCGTTTTGCAACCTGTCCGTCAAAAGCGCTCTGTTGGGTAAACCGGTCAACGCGTCGTGCATAGCCTGATAGGCTATCTTTTCTCTGGCCTTTTCCATGTTGGTCAGATCGTTGATATAGTTGACCACCGTGTATATCTCTTTGTTTAGGTCCGATATGGGCGCAAACAGGATATGCAGATATCGCTGCTGTTCGCCGACTTTGTACCAGCCCTTTATGGATCGTCTCTGTTTCGTTTTTATTGCGATTTTGTCGTTCTCTTCGAGAATCGAGGCGAAGTTTTCGGAAAATATTTCGGACGCTCTTTTGCCGATGATGTTATCTTTGTTCAGCCCGGTAAATTTAGCGAAAGCGTCGTTGCATCCTATATATTTCAACTCTCTGTTTTTATAGGCGATCGGATCGGGAGATACGTTGATCACCTCATCGAGAAGATCCATATTTTTTGTCAGGGTCGCGTAGCTCTGGTTTAGTTGATCGGCCAAATTTTTAAAACTGTCAAATATGTGAGCTATCTCTACCGAGCTTTCGCTAAGAGCTCTTTCTTGCGGGAGCTGTTTGTTGGGCGAAAAATCGGACATGATCGCCGAGAGCTTTCTTAGAGGATGCAATATGCTTTTGTTGATCACCCTCATGTAAAATAGCAAAACGATTCCGGTTAAAACTATGATAACGGCCAGCAGCTGACCTCTCTTTTTGAAAAAAGGTTCCATGAGTATCTCTTTGTCGGCGTAACTGACTATCCTCCAGCCGTTTTCGAGCTCTTTTGAAAAGAGAGCCTTTTTGTCGGTCTGCCAAAAGCCATCTTGCGCTTTTGTGCCCAGTATCTCTTTTGAGGCTTTTAGGAAATCGGTTTGAATGTTTTCGCTGATGATCACCCTGTTTTTTTCGTCTAATACCACAGTTTTGATCAGGGAGTTGTTCTGCATCTTTTTTGCGAAAAAGTCCAGTTTTACGGCGACCAAAACGGCTCCTAGCACCTTGCCTTCTATCTTGACCGGAGAGATTACCACGATTATCGGGTTTTTTCTGTAGATGCTGGGATAGGGGGAGGAGAGTGTGGCTTTTCCTTCTATGAGGGCTTTTTTTAAAAACTCCAGATCGTATCCGCCCTTGCCTACGGTAGCGGCCCCTACGGTATCGATAAGGGCGGTGGCCTCTTTTATTCTGTAGAGTCTGTTGTTTATCGACTTTATAATCTCGCCTCTTTTTGAGGGTTTGTAGACGAACACTATATTCTCGTATAAGTCCCGGTGATCCCGATAGATGGAGTTTAGAAATTTTTCCGCTTCGAAATATAGGTTATAGTCATAGGGCTTACGGGCGATATCTTTTATGGAAGGGGCTTTGGAGAGAATGTCTACCACCTCCTTTTGGGACTCAATCCATCCCATCAGGCCCGCCGCCATGGTTACGGCGCTTTTTTCGAGGCTCTGCCTAATTACCGTTTCGCTTTGCTCTTCTATCCCTTTTAGCAGAAAATATCCGAGCACTCCTACGGCTATCAGATAGGCCGCCGCCAAAGGAAGCAGAAGTTTCGTTTTCAACGAGGCGGCGATTCGGTGCATGTTAGATTCCCATTAAGGTCGCGAAAATATGTCTGTTTGAGGGGAAATCCCTAAATTCGCACAGATATATTCCCTGCCATATCCCCAGATATAGCGAGCCGTTTTTGATAGGTAGCGTCAATGATGTCCCGTATAGAGAGCTCTTTATGTGAGCCGGCATATCGTCGCTGCCTTCGAGGGTATGGGTATAGTAGGGCTCCTCTTTGGGCACGAGTTTTTCGGTAAACGCTGAAAAATCCTTTCTGACCGAGGGATCGGCGTTTTCGTTTATGGTTAACGCCGCGCTGGTATGGGTCAAAAATAGATTGCATATACCGGCGCCGAACTCCTTTATCGTTGGCAAGGCGTCGAGGATCTCCTCGGTAATTAGATGGAATCCTTTGGGATATGCCCTCAGGACAATCTCTTTTTGATAGATTTTCATCTATCTTCCCAAAATGAGATCGGCAATTTTTTTGAAGAAGCCGCAAGACTCCTCTTTCTCTTCTTTTTTGGCCTCCTCTTTCGCCGCTGTTTTAAAGTCGCTATCGCTAATCTTTTTTATCAGCTCCTTTGCTCTCTCCAAGGCTTTGTTGGGTTCGCCTGCCGTCAGAACGACGGCCATTCTGCGTCCCGGATGGGAGTCTGGTTTACCGAATATTCTAACAAAGGAGTCTTTTGAAAAGGCCTCCTTCTCTATCTCCAAAACCGGGTTGAAACTACCGTTTATTGCTTTGTACGCGGCGCTGGCGCCCCCGATGTATTGCAAAAATCCCAACGGAAGATCCAATATGGCCCTTACGTGTAGGGCGAATTCGCTCTGGCTCTGGGTAATTAGGGTGACCATGCCGGTATCGTGGGGTCTTGGACTTACTTCGCTAAAGTAGACCTCGTTTCCTTTTATAAACAGCTCCACGCCGAATATTCCTCTGCCTCCGAGGGCTGTAACCACCTTTCCCGCAATCTCTTTGGCCCTCTCTTTGACGGCTCTGTCCATATCCATAGGCTGCCAGCTAAAGACGTAATCTCCATCTTTTTGTATGTGGCCTATCGGTTCGCAAAACACTATTTCGCTCTCGTTCTTCGCCGTTAGCAGAGTGATTTCGTAATCGAAATCGATAAACTCCTCTACGATCAGTTCGCTGGCGTCTCCTCTGGCCTCTTGCGCAAGTTCAAACGATCTTTGGAGGTCGTTTTCGTTTCTGGCTACGCTCTGGCCGTGTCCGGAAGAGCTCATAACAGGTTTTATCACACAGGGAAATCCTATCTCTTTAGCGGCTTCTTGCAGCTGCTGCAGATTCGTAACGAATCTGTAGGCGCTGGTTTTTAATCCCAGCTCCTCGGCCGCGAAAATTCTGATCTTTTTGCGGTTCATCGTTTTGTTTACCGCTTCCGCGTTCGGAACCACGTTAAATCCCAAAGCCTCCGCCTCGAAGAGGGCATCAATATTTATGGCCTCTATTTCGGGCAAGATATATGTGGGTTTTTCTCGGAGAATAACCTCTATGACCTGATCTTTGTTTTTCATGTCTATTACGTAGCTTTTGTTGGCGACCAGATGCGCCGGGGCGTTTGGATATCTATCTACGGCTATCACTTCGATACCGAGTCTTTGCGCCTCAATAGCCACCTCTTTGCCCAGTTCGCCGGAACCCAAAAGAAGGAATTTGATCGAGTTGTGTTTCAAAGGAGCGGGAAACTGCATGGACTGTCCTTAGCAATGTTTTGTAGTGGAATATTATACAGTTTTTGGCTTAAAGTAGAAGTTGCGATACCGGCGAAACCGGTATCGCTGCTACAGGCGCGATTCGTAGCGTCTGAGCATGTAGAGTCGTTTGAGCATCTTTTTTCTTGCGGCGATCTTCTGCTTCTTTCTGCGCTCGGTGGGTTTTTCGTAGAACCTTCTGGCTCTGGCCTCGGTAACGATGAGGTTTCTATCCACCTGCTTTTTGAAGAGTCGGTACGCCTCCTCAAACGACTGGTTAGGCTTTACGAGGATGCCAGGCAACTGACATCACCCCCTTTCTGTTTGGAAATGGATCAAATTATACCATAATCTTTTACATTCAAAATATCGCAAAAAAACCATAAAAGAAAAAAATTATTAATAAATATTTAATTTTTATCTGATATAATAGCCTTTGAAAATTTGAAAAGGAGGAGTTATGAAACTTTCAAAAGCTTTGGTTTTGGCCTTGACGGCGGTCAGTATCAGCGCCGTAGCGGGCGAAGCTCTCGTTAAAAAGGCGGAAAAGGCCGGTTTGAAGCCGATACCGAAAGAGGCTAGCGAGGTATTGAAACTGATAGACAATCCGGCAAACCCTCTAACCAAAGAGAAGGTGGAGCTGGGTAAAAAGCTCTATTTCGATCCCAGACTCTCAAAAAGCGGACTGATTAGCTGTAATACATGCCACAATCTGGCGATCGGAGGGGACGACAACGTGCCTGTAGCTACCGGACACAAGTGGAGAGCCAATCCTCACCATCTGAACTCCCCTACCGTCTATAATTCCGTATTTAATCAAAAACAGTTTTGGGACGGTAGAAGCCCAGATTTGGAAGATCAGGCCACTGGACCTATCCAGGCTCCGCCCGAAATGGATATGAAGGCCGAAAACGCGGTCAAGGTGGTAACCTCGATACCTGAATACAAAGAGGCGTTCGCCAAAGTTTTCCCTGGAGAAAAAGTGACAATTAAAACGATCGGCAAAGCTATCGGCGCTTTTGAGAGAACCCTGATTACTCCCAGTAGATACGACGATTATCTAAACGGCGACGAAAAGGCTCTCAGCAAAGAGGAAAAAGAGGGGCTAAGAACATTCATTCAGGTGGGATGCGCTAGCTGTCACAACGGAGTGGGGCTTGGCGGCACAATGGCTCCGTTCCCGGCGGTAGGAAAGTATAAATACGCCGATCTGGGCGATTTCAAAGGGGATAAAAACGGCATGGTCAAGGTACCTACCCTGAGGAACATTCTAGAGACCGCGCCCTATTTCCACAACGGCGCTACATACGATATTAAGGAGGCGATAGCTATCATGGGAGAGACTCAGCTGGGCAAAAAGCTCTCCAAAAAAGAGATCGATTCGATAGCCAAATTTTTCGAAGCTCTTGAGGGAAGAAAACCCAAGATAGAACTTCCTATTCTGCCTGCGGAAACAGCCGCAACTCCTAAACCGGATCTAAACTGATCCACTAACGGGCCCTGCGCCCGTACGGTTTTAATAGTCGAACTTTATTACGAAGACGGTATAGCTTTTATGGACGCTTCGGATTTTCACTTTCGCTCCGTGCATGTTCAGTATGTAGTTGGCGATAGCGAGTCCTATTCCGTTTCCTTTGATCGATTCGTTCGAACCTGTAAACAGCGGATCGAAAATATATGGAAGATCTTTTTTAAGAATACCGATGCCGTTATCGGCAAAAAAGATAGTGAAGTGGTTTTTTCTCCGTTTGAGGGCTATTTTGACGGTACCGCTTTTTGGAGTGTATTTAAGAGCGTTGTCTAAAAAATTCGAAAAAGCTATATTGAGCAATGTTCTGTTTCCGTGAACGGGAATGATATTTTCAATTCTTTCTATCACGTTTAGACTCTTTTTCTCTATCTGGTGGCTCTTTTCAGATAGGGCATGTTCCAATATCTCGTCGATGAATACCCTCTCCATCGGAACCGGTTTTTTGGAATATCCGTATAGTACGTTCAACTGCTCTATAATTGTATTGGCGTAGTTTATAGTATCCAGCGCCGAGGTTAGGTTTTCAAAAGAGCTGATTTTTAGTCTGTTGGACTTAATGAGCAAAGACTCCATCTCTATTTGCAGCGTAGAGAGAGGTGTTTTGAGCTCGTGCGTAATATTGGCGTTGCAGAGCTTTATTTTGCTGTTTTCGTCCAGCAGTCTGTTTAGGTATGAAAAGAGCTCTTTTGGAAATCGTAAAGAGTAAACGGGATTTTTAAAACCGATTTGAGCGATTTTTTTGAGTTTTGAGAGTCTGAGTATGAAATATAAAAAGTATAGATTCATCAAAACCGAAAGTATCGATAAAAAGGAGATAATATAAATATCCCTATCTTTAAAGTCAAGAACCGAAACGAACAGCAGGGCCGAGAGGAAAAGAGAGACGACCAGGATATAAATCATATAAAATTGTAGTAAAAATTCATTCCAATTTGTATCCTATATATTTATAGGTTTTTATTATATCACTCTTGTGCCCCATCTTTTTTCTGATCTTTTTTCTGATTTTATAAACCAGTACGCTGATTCTGTTTTCGTTGTAGAAATCCTCGGGCCATAACGCTTCGAATATTTTCTCCTTTGTAACGGTGTTTCCCCTGTACTGAAGGAGAATGGATACGAGTTCGGCCTCCTTTTTGTCCAGCTCTATCTCAACTCCGTTTATGTACATTATGTTTTGAAAAAGACGAATATCCGCAGCGCTCTTTGGCAGGTTCAGGCTCCTTTTTGCCACCGCGTTGATTCTGGCCAAGAGCTCCAGGGGACTGAAGGGTTTTATTAAATAGTCGTCAGCCCCCTCTTCGAAACTTTTTAGTTTTTCGTCTATGGAGTCTTTCACCGTTATCACTATAACGGGAATCTCTTTTTTCGATTCGCGCAAACTTTTTAACAGGGCGTCTCCGTCTATGTCCGGCAGGATTTTATCCAGCAGTATCAGATCGAAGTTTTTTTCTCGCATGAGCTCTTTGGCTTCTGCGAAAGTGGCGGAATGTTCTATATGATGCTCGGACTTCAAAAAATTGACAAGCGCGGCGGCAAGCTCCAGATCGTCCTCTATCAGCAAAATTTTCAGTTTCATGTTTTAAATCCGCCGAGTTTGATATCGAGTTCGTTCGTCAAAGAGGTTAAATACTCTACCGTTTTTGCTATCTCCTCAACGCTTACAGCGTTTTTCTGGGCTATGGTTTCGATCTCTCTTATCATTTCGGTTATGTTTTGCAGACCTTTACCACCGTTTTTTAACTCTTTTACGATATCCGTAAAGCTTTTGATGGTTAATTCTATAACTAAAAAGGTGTTTTCCATCTCTTTTTTGATTCGTTCCGTATCTTTGGCTATTTTGGTTATCTCTTTGTTGTTGTCGTCGATTTTGTTATTGACTGCCGTTATGGCTGCGGCCATGTTTTTTATTTTTTTGGAGATCTCGGTAAGGGAGCCGTGCGTCTTTTGAGCCAGTTGCCTAACCTCGTCTGCCACTACGCTAAACCCTTTTCCGGATTCTCCTGCTCTAGAGGCCTCGATGGCGGCGTTGAGGGCTAACAGATTCGTTTGATCGGCGATTTCCGCTATTATCGATATAACCTCCTCGATAGCCTCTGAATCTCTATTTAGTTTTATCACCTCCTCTTTTAGCTTTTCGTTTTCGGAGGATTGAGCCTTGATGTTTTGGGTTAGCCTATATAGGGAGTTTCTATTGGTCTCTATCGTTTCGCTGACCTCTTTCATCTCTTCTTCGCTTTTTTCGGCATTTTTGATGGAATTGGAGATATTTGAGATCGTCTCTTTCGTAGAGTCGGCGATTTTGGAGACGAATTTAGCCGAAGATTCCAGATTTTTCGTAACGTTTACCGAGGTGGCGGATAGTTCCGTGGAGATGGAAGAGTTTTCGCTGGCTATGTTTTTGGCGTCTTTGATCAATCTTTTTAATCGATCTATAGTGTTGTTAAAGGCCGAAACTACAGTTCCGATCTCATCTTTTGAACTATAGTCTATTTTTTGGTTCAGATCGCCTTTTTCGATCATGCTCAATTTTTGAGTGATGCCGTTTAACGGATTTACGATGTATGAGATTAAGATTTTACCCATGAGTATAAACAGAGCTGAAACCAGAGCGATTATAAAAACCGTTTTGTAAAGGGTGTTTTGATATATTTTCTGAGAGTTTTCGTACCGTTTGGAGGCCCGCTTTTCCTGGTACTCCTTGAGTCTGTTCAGAGATTCGCGACTGTTGCGAAAAAGAGGAAGGGCTTCGTTTAAGAAGGTTCCGTGAAGCTGTTGAGGATCGGCGCTATTTTTTTTACCGACGATTTTGTTAAAAACCAGATTTTTGAATTTTTTCCAGTCCGCAACGAAACTTGCGAGATATCTTTTTTCCTCTTTGCTGAGTCTGGTTTTTTGATACTTGTCTATATATTCGTATACGCGTGCGCTCTGTTCCTGCATTATTTTGAAATGTTTTTTACGCTCTGCGGGATCCAAAGAGAAGATAAAGCGCAAAGCCCGGTCCCTGAATCTGTATAGGGCCCCTTTTATTTTCGAAAGATGGAGCAGAGGCGTTAGCTCCTGGGTATACAGGTTTTGTACCCTTTGGTTGATTTTGGAGGATTGATAGAGTTGAAACGAGCTTAAAGATATCAAAGAGATTATAAATAGAGCTATCACCGTCCAGATTTTGCGAGAAAGCCTCAGGTTTAAAAAGGGGGTTCTCATCTTTTCTCCTTTGGTTAGGTAATTATTTTCAAAACCTCGTCGAGAGGCATTGGTTTGTAAAAAATGTAACCTTGAACGTAGACTTTTTTGTTTTTAGGAATAAATTCCAGCTGTTCGCCGTTTTCTACCCCCTCTACCACCACTTCCAGTTCGAGCTCTCTTGCGAGTTCGATAATCTTTTTAAAGATGATTTTCGTTTTAGGATCGAAAATTATGTTTTTTGTGAACTCTTTGTCTATCTTTACAGTATCGATCGGAAAGTTTTTGAAATATGCCAAAGAGGAGTATCCGGTGCCGAAATCGTCCAAAGAGATCTTAAATCCCAGTCTTTTTATTTTGGATAGATGACGCTGGAGATAGTCGCTGTTTTTTACAAGGATTGATTCGGTTATTTCAAACGTGATCTGCGAAGGGCTTACCTCCTTGTACCGCTGTGTAATATTTGTCAAAAAAGGGATAAAATAGCTGTCGAAAAACTGCAAGATGGAGATGTTTATTGAAAATTTGGTCAAAATCTTTTTTTGAGAAATGAGCCCGAAAATATCCTCTATCATTTTATAGGTGATATCCACGATCAAACCGGTGCTTTCCAGTTTCGACATAAATTCGCCGGGAGGCAGCAGTCTATCCTTTAGCCGCCATCTTAGCAGTACCTCCACATACTCTATCTGTTTTGAACGCAGATTCACGATAGGATGGAAACAGTATATAAATTCGTTGTTTTTTACCGCTTCGCGTATTAGCACGTCCTTTTCGAAACTGTTTTTAAATCGCTCGTAGAGGGTTTTGTCGAAAAAGGTGTAGGTGCCTTTTTTCTTTTTCGATTCGTAAAGGGCTATATCGGCAAACGACATGATTTTCGAGATGCTTTTTTCTTTTTCGGAGATATATATGCCTATCGACAAAGAGGTAAATATCTTTTTGTTGTGTATCAGATAAGGTTTTTGGGTGGCGGTTATCAGTTTGTTGGCTATGTTGGCGGCCGTTATTTCGCTGGTTATGTTCATGATCACGATAGCGAACTCGTCGCCTCCCAGTCTGAAAATCATATCGTTGTCTCTAAGAACGCTCTTTAGCCTTACGGCAACTTTTTTCAGCAAAATATCGCCGGTTTCGTGACCGTAGTGGTCGTTGACGTTTTTGAAGTTGTCCAGATCTACAAACAAAATGGCAAAATCGATTCTGTTGTCGATGAGGCTTTGGATGTGCTCTTTGAAAAATCTTCTGTTGGGAAGTTTCGTTAGACTATCGGTATAGGCCATATTGTGCAGTTTGTTTTGATACTCTTTTAGCATGATGATGTTTTGATTCAACAGCGAGGCCATATATCCCAGCTCGTCGTTTTCCAAAATGTCTATCTTTTCGTTGAAATTGTTGCGGTTTACCTTTTCGAGTATCTCGTTGATTTTTCTCAAAGGATTGGCAACCGCGTAAAAGAGTTTTTTCCCTATGTATATGGAGAGCGCAAGAACGATCAAGAGGGTGATTTCCGTAACGAACAGCTGAGTTTTGAAGGAGTGATGGTTTTGCTGGATACGCATTCTGGCTCTTTGAATCTGATATTTGGTCAGACTGTTCAACGAATCCCTGGCCAGACCGAAAAAGGGTTTGATCTCATTTTTTATAAACGAATCTATTTTCCTTTTGTCGAATCGATCCGACTCCAGAAAACGGACGGTTTTTTCTTTTATGATTCCAAGGTTTTGTTTAAAGGCGTTTAGATATCTGAGCTCCTCTTGGTTTAGTCTGGTTTTTTTCAGCTCCACGATCAGTTTATCTGTTCTGTCGAACTGTTTTTTGATAAACTCTATATTGTATTTGATCTCGCTGTTTGAGTCGGAGTTTTCTATCGTTTCCAGTCTGTTTCTTATTCGATAGAGGGCTCCTTTGAGAAAAAAGAGATTCTCTACGGTCTTTAACTCCTGGGAGTATATGTCCGAAGCCCGTTTATTGGATAGATACGATTGATAAAGGTTGAATTGGGACAGCAGCAATATCGCCACTATTATAAAAGAGAAGGCGGCGATAAACTTTTTATTTAAGCCAAGATTCTTAAAAACCACTATATTATTCCTAATACGATTTTAATTATAGAAGAATATAAATTATTATATAGAACAAAAATGAATTAAAAATGACTTTTTGTTTAGTAAAATATATCGATTCCACAGTATAATAGAACGAAAGGGTTTCGTATGGAGTTTAGATATATAGGAAAAAGCGGCTTGAGAGTCAGCGTAATTTCGATAGGGACGATGACTTTCGGCAGCTTCACTCCGAAAAAAGAGGCTTTCGAAATTTTGGACACGGCATATGAGGCCGGCGTCAATTTTATAGATACAGCCGAGCTCTATCCCGTTCCGCCCGATAGCTCTTATGCCGGCGTGACGGAGGAGATTGTAGGCGAGTGGCTAAAAAGCAAACCTAGAGACTCGATAATTTTGGCTACCAAGGTGGCCGGTGCGGCCAGCGGATGGTTTGTTCCGCCGATTAGACACGGTTTGACGGCGATGGACAGATTTCATATCAAACGGGCGGTCGAGGGGAGTTTGAGGCGGTTAAAAACGGACTACGTGGATCTATACCAGATGCATTGGCCTGACGAAATAGTGCCTCTTGAGGAGACTATGCGGGCTTTTGACGATCTCGTAAAAGAGGGCAAGGTTAGATATATAGGAACCTCCAACGATACCGCCTACGGCTTGACGAAGGCGAATATGATCGCCAAATACGAAGGGCTGAGCAGATTTGAGTCGATCCAGAACAACTTTAGTTTTTTAAATCCCCGTTTTTTCGACGAGCTCGAAAAGCTGTGCAAAAAAGAGCAGATATCGCTGCTGCCTTACTCTCCCATAGCCGGAGGAATTCTGAGCGGAAAGTACAACAAAGGGTTTTTGCCCCCCGATTCAAGGTTTGCCAAATACCTCTCCCATGCCCAATCCAGGGTCAGAACCCACGCTAAAAGATTCTACAACGAAAAAACCATAGAAGCGACTCGGCTATTTTTGGAGGTGGCCGAAAAATACGGAATGGATCCGGTAACGTTGGCGGTAGCGTATTCGAAACATTTCGATTTCGTCGCGTCAACGATCGTTGGGGCAACGAAACCCGAGCAGCTAAAGCCCTCGTTGGCTGCCGCGGGAGTGGAGCTGTCCAGAGAGATATTGAAGGAGCTAAACCGAATACTAAAAGAGATTCCATATCCGATGGGGTAGATTATGAGAAAAACTCTTCTGCTGATATTGGCGCTGGGAGCCTTTGGAGGGGAGCTGATTTTATATAAAAACTGGACCGCTGTAAAAGAGAGAATACAGACCGACTCCAAAGGCTGTTTTTTTCTCAGCGACTCTCTTTTGCCCCACACTCTCTATCTGCCGGGATTTAACGGGGACGTTACTGTCGGCGAACCGAAAAGGAAGGTTGTTGAGAGGTTGAAAGACTACATAGGAAAAGAGATCTACTACAAAAGCGGCAAAGAGTGGAAAAGAGGGGTTTTGGCCGGCGTGGAACCGATCGTTGTAAAGGACGGGTTTTATATGTTCGATCTCTCCTGGCGGGATATCGGCCTGCATGAATACGAACCTTTTAAAAAGGGGTACGAGGTATGCGTAAAACGCCCTTTGCGGGATCAGGAGATTTTTTACGCCATCAGAGGGATCGACGCCAAGGTTCTTTATCATATGGAGCTGGATTCTAAACTGCACATTTCGGGCAAAATAGAGATCTTTAACGCCACGGATAGAAATTTTGATAACTTTTACGTGGTTTACGTATCCTCCAAGGATAGCGGACCCAGTCCTCTAAAGAGAGTGGCGGCCGCCATGCCTAAAGCGGTTGATGGAGCGGATTTTATCAAGGCGGAGGGGAGCTATCTCGTTAGACTCGAAAACGAGAGAGACATCCCAAAAAACAGTAGAGTCTTTTTGGGTTTTATGGATAGCTCTTTCGAGTATCTAAGAAGCTACGAGATCGTAACCTCCGGAATTTACGGAAGGTTTCCGGAGAGAAAAGAGCCGTTTGATTTGTATATATCCTTTAGACCGAACAAGGTTTTGCCGGGAGGCAGAGCGATATTCTACTCCGGAGGGACGGTAGTTTCTCAGACCTATCTGCCCGAGACGGCAAAAAAAGAGAGAGTAAAGCTGAGAATTTCCAAAGAGTACGATCTGATACTGCACAAAAAACAGCTCTCGTACAAAAGAGACAAAAAGAGGCTCGATACGAGGATCGAATATAAAATAGAAAATCTCTCCGAAAACGTCAGGCACTATAACATATTTGAGCGTCTAAATCCTACCGACGCCGAGATTTTTGTAGAGTGCGAAAAGTGCGAATACGGGGCTGTCGACGCCTATACCTACAAAATTTCCGGAGAGATAGGAGCCCGCCAAGA
>JAMONM010000079.1 GCA_027065825.1 Campylobacterales bacterium
AGCGATAGAGAAACCGGGAGAGAATATCAAAGCCACCGCACTCGATAGAAACTCTATAATACAGGCTATAGAGCATGAGCGTTACGAATCGCTAATAGGCGTGCAGTGGCATCCCGAGTTTATGCCTTATTCGGCCATTTCGAGAAAAATATTTAGATTCTTGATCGCCCGGCCGTCGCAAACTAGACAAAACATCAGGAGAGAAAAATGATAGATCTAAAACTTTTCGAAAGAGATTTCGCTAACGTTGCGGAAAAACTCAAAAGCAGAGGAGTCCAGGAGGATCTGCTAAAAGAACTAAAAGAGCTCTTTGAAGAGTACAGAGCTCAAAAAAGCGGTCTCCAGGAACTGCAAACCGTTCAGAACAGACTATCCAAACTCTTTGGCGAATATAAGCGAAAGGGCGAAGACATAGCCGAACTGAAAACCAGGCTCGAAGAGAACAAAAAAAATATGGCGGCCGCAAACGAACGGCTCAAGGAGATAGAGGCGAAGCTGGAATCTTTGGCTCTGAACATACCGAACATTCCCGACGAGGACGTACCGGAGGGGGTAGACGAAAACGACAACGTGGAGATAAAGAGAGTGCTGGAGCCGACCAAATTCGATTTTGAACCAAAAGAGCATTATGAACTGGGCGAAAAACTGGGCTGGATTGACTTCAAAAGAGGAGTAAAGCTGGCAAAAAGCAGATTTTCGGTTTTAAAAAACGAGGCGGCGGCTCTTGAGAGAGCTTTGATAAACTATATGCTGAAATTCAACAAAAACCGCGGTTTCGAAGAGATATGGGTACCGGCAATGGTGAACTCAACCGCACTTATAGGTACGGGACAGCTGCCTAAATTCGCCGAGGATCTTTTCAAAATAGAAAAGGAAGATCTGTATATGATACCGACCGCCGAGGTTCCCCTTACGAACCTTTATCAGGACGAAATAATCTCCGATCTCTCAGAACCGATTAAAATGACCGCCTATACCCCCTGTTTCAGAAAAGAGGCCGGCAGCGGAGGCAAAGACGTAAGAGGCATGATAAGACAACATCAATTCGACAAAGTGGAGCTCGTAGCCATAACCAGACCCCAAGACAGCGACAAGGTTTTCCAAGAGATGATCGCCTGCGCCAGCGATCTGCTCAGTTCTTTGGGACTTCCTCACAGACTCGTGGCGCTCTGCAGGGGAGACTTGGGGTTTAGTGCCGCAAAAACCGTAGATCTGGAAGTCTGGCTACCCGGTCAAAACAGATACAGAGAGATCAGCTCCGTATCAAACACCAGAGACTTCCAGGCGCGTAGAGCCAAAATCAGATACAAAGAGAATGGGAAAAACCGGCTGGTTCATACGCTAAACGGTTCCAGTCTCGCGGTAGGGCGGACTCTTATAGCCATTATGGAGAACTATCAGAAAAAAGACGGCTCTATTGAGATACCTAAAGTCTTGGAACCTTATATGTAGCCGATTAAATTTTAAACACTCTGTCACGCCTTTTGAAACGTATTTGAAACGGCACTTATGCTATCATAGTTGAAATTCAACGCAAAGTGCCTTATCATGGAGAAAACGATTCTCGAAAAAATTTCCAAAGAGCTGGGACTCAACGAAACCCAAAAAGATCTGCTCTTTAAGATCTTTTCCCATTACCAGCTCGACATCCACCATCTAAAAGAGTTCGAAAAGAGCGTCTTGGAGTTTGAAAAGAGGGTCGAGAACCGGCTCTCTTCGGCCGAGGAAAAGACCCTAAACCAGATCAGGCAGAAACTGAAGTTCTTCGATCCAAAATTTGTTCTGTGTACCACCAAATATCTGAAAAAAAACCAGCGCGCAAAAATTCTGGGCAAAGATATTCCCATAGTTTTGGAAAATCTGAACGAACTGCATCTTAGGTGGAAATTCGACTGCAAATATTACGACAAACTAAACGAAAAGGAGCAAATAGAGATAGCTCTCATGAGAGATGAAGATCACAGATTCTACAGATTCTCAGTAGTGATAGAGTCGATAGATCTCTCGCCAAATCGATGTACGTTCACTACCGACCATACAGACGCCATAGATTTCGACAAACGTAGAGAAAAGAGGTTTAATTCCAAACTCCCGGCCAAGATAAACTTCAAAGCCGAACCAACCAGAGTGGTATTCACCGAAGGTGAGGTTACCAATCTAAACGGCACCGGAATGCAGCTTAGGCTTTATTCCCAAATACAAAAGCTAAAACCCTCGAGCCTAATTAGAGTCTGCATCCTGTTCAAAAACGGCTTCGAAGAGTCCTTGGCGAGAGTGGTCTATATAGATAGCGACAACTCCCTAGTGGGCGCCCGGTTTGAAAAGAGCCCTCCCTCTTTTACGAAGGCTCTCCAGATCTATCTCGACTCCAAGAGAGTGTGAGGCTATATATCCTCTCCCTCCTCACGGCTCTTTTTAGTCAATATATCCTTCATCGATATATAACTGTTCAAAGCGCCGATATATGCCTTTGCGCTGGCCATCATCGTATCTATGCTTAGCCCGTGTCCTATAACGGCGGGCTTATCCTCTTCGAAAACCACCTTTACGACAACTTTTGCCAAAGCGTCCTTTCCTTTGCTGACCGCTTTGACCTCGTAATCGTGCAAAGATCCGCTATATCCGCTGATTCTATCGATGGTTTTAAATATGGCGTCTATGGTTCCGTCCCCTATTCCGGCATCGGTGATCTCTTTTCCATCGTACTCGATCGTAACGGCCGCGCTGGGAACGCCCTCGCTGCAATCGTTGATCTGCAGTTTCTTGAGCCTGAACGTCTCCGGAATACTGGTTATTTCGCTCGTGATAATTATTCTCAGATCGTCATCAGTGATCTCTTTTTTTCTATCCGCCAAAATCTTGAACTTTTCAAAGGCCTTATTGATCTCTTCGTCGCTAAGATCGAATCCCAAAGCTTTTATTCTGCTTTTGAAAGCGTGCCTGCCTGAGTGTTTGCCCAAAACGATCAGATTGGTCTCCAAACCGATATCTTCGGCCCTCATTATTTCGTAGGTATCTTTATGTTTTAGAACTCCGTCTTGATGTATGCCGCTCTCGTGAGCGAAAGCGTTCTTTCCTACGATGGCCTTGTTGGGCTGAGGCTCTATGCCCGTAATCGTGGCGACGAGTCTGCTGGCTGTATATATCTCTTTGGTATTTATATTGGTGGTAATCCCCTCAAAGAGATCCTTTCTGGTTCTTATCGCCATTACCACCTCCTCTAAGGCGGCGTTTCCGGCTCTCTCTCCTAGACCGTTTATGGTGCACTCCACCTGTCTCGCTCCGTTTAAAACGCTATACAAGGAGTTGGCGGTGGCAAGTCCCAGATCGTTGTGGCAATGGACCGCTATCGTGGCTCTATCGCCTATAAACTTCACCAGCTCCGCTATCATCTCCCCCATTTCGTGGGGAAATCTGTAGCCGACCGTATCGGGAATGTTTATAGTGGTGGCACCAGCCTCTACGGCAGCCGCTATGATCTCTTTCAAAAAACCCATATCGCTTCTTCCGGCATCTTCGCAGCTAAACTGCACGTCATCTGTAAACTCTCTGGCGTATCCGACGGCTTCCACAGCTCTTTTGAGAACTTCATCGGGCTCCATTCTAAGCTTATATTTCATATGGATCGGACTTGTAGCTATAAAGGTGTGTATCCTTTTGCTTTTGGCCGGTTCTATCGCTCTGCCTGCCGCTTCAATATCTTTTTCGACGGCTCTTGCCAACGAACATACCGTGCTGTTCTCTATAACGGCGGCTATTCTGTTGATCGCCTCGAAATCACCCGGACTCGCGGCGGCGAAACCGGCCTCGATTATATCCACTCTCAGTTTCTCCAGCTGTTTCGCTATCTGAATCTTCTCTTCGGTATTCATGGAGGCACCGGGACTCTGTTCGCCGTCACGGAGCGTAGTATCCAAAATCTTTACCACTTCGCTCATAACCGCTCCTTTAATGCTCTGATTTTTCCATTGATAATTTTTTTCCTTTATTATAGCGCTTTTTTTCTCTTTTTCAAAATCATAAAATAAAAAGCTCTCGCTATTCCGTAAAAGATATACGAGCTCATCACTATAGCTATACCCTCTATAGGATACAGATACAGCAAAGAGAGCACAACGACCAGTACTATCAACAGTTTTATTGCGCTGATCTTTTTAAACTCGATCTTTTTAAAACTGGGATATCGTATGTTGCTAACCATCAAAAAGGCCACAAGCAGCGTACCTATTAGTAGGATGTAGGAGTACTCCAGCATCGCGGGATACTCTTGAAACAGCAGTATCCACACCGCCACGAAAACTGCGGCAGTTGGAATCGGCACCCCCACGAATACCGAGGGCTCGCTCGAAGGAGCCATTACGTTAAACCTGGCCAATCTGATGGCGCCGAACACGACGAATACGCCTGATACCAGCGATCCGAACTTGCCGTATTCGTGACCGCAGCAAAAATAGAGCAGCATGGCCGGCGCCATTCCGAACGCGACTATATCCGCCAAGGAATCGAATTCGACGCCGAATCTGCTTGTTGTCTGGGTCAGTCTGGCGACTCTGCCGTCAAGTCCGTCAAAAATCAGAGATAGCAAAATCAGCCACGCGGCCTTTTCAAACTCACCTTTAGAGGCAGCAATGACGCTCACCACGCCTATGAAGGCGCTGGCCGCCGTAAAGAGATTCGGTAGAATGTAAATTATCGGAAAGCCGGGTCTGCTCAATTATCTCTCCTCGCCTCCGCAATGGCGGTAATACCGGCTTCTACGCTATCTCCCTCTTCTTTTAGCGCCTCATATCTCGCGGGAAGATGGACAACAACTTCGCCAGAAGACAAAAACCCGATTTTTTCCCCGAACTTCACGCTCTTTTTATCTTTGTAAAACTCGAATCCGAAAAAGGATAAGGCGTCAGAGAGAGCCTCTATTTTGAAAACGTCCTTTGATATTTTGAATCTGTAGGAGAATCTCTCGTTCAAAAATGGGCGTTTTTTAGAGGCTCTTTTTAAAAAAGCTCCGTGTTTTAAGGCTATATCGTAGATTTTTCCCTCGTTTAGGGCCCTGAGCGTTCCAGGGTTTAGAGGGGATTTCGATATTACGATCCGTTTGGGATTATCCTCGATTTTGAGTATTTTTCCGCTAATCGGTGCGTAAAGAGTCCCCTCCCGCTTCAGAGGACTCTCTGCTACGGGTTCGGCGTATACCAGATATAAAAAAACGAAAACCAGCACAGAGAGGGTCTCCAACCAGAAACTGTCAGATAAAAGAATAAAGGCGATCGTTACCGCCCCACAAAGGTAGAGGCTCCTTTTACCTTCGTCGGCTATTTGAGGCAAAGCAAACATCTTCAACTATCACTCCTCTTTGGGGTTGTCTCCCTCTTCGGAAATATCTTTATGCTCTTTTGTCTCTTTCGCTTTTCTCTTTGCTTCTTGAATATCCTCGTCGTCTTCCGGAACCAGTCTCGATTCGATTCCGGCCCGCTCTTCGAAATCTCTTATTATCTCTCTGACTCTCTTTCCTTCGAGAACCTCCTTTTCAAACAGCTCTCTAACCATATCCTCTATGGCTTCCGAGTACTCTTTGAGTCTGTTTTTGGTATGCTCGTATCTGTGATTTAGAAACTCTTTTATAAATTCGTCTATATCTTCGGCCAGCTTTTCGCTATACTCTTTGACCGGAGCCATACCCCCGCCCAAAAATAGATTTCTCTGTTTTTCTAGCACCATCAATCCGGCTACTTCGCTCATTCCGTACATCATCACCATAGATTTCACTATATCGGTGGCTCTTTCTAGATCGTTGGCCGCGCCGGTGCTTATCTCTCCTATGAATATCTCCTCGGCGGCTCTTCCTCCGAGCAAAACGTCGATCTCGGCCACAAGTTCATGCTTTTGCATCAGATATTTATTCTCTTCGGGAGTATTTAACGTATATCCCAAAGCCGCCAAACCTCTCGGTATGATCGATACCTTCGTAACCTTTCGCGCCCCTTCGGTAGTTTCTGCCATCAGAGCGTGACCGCTCTCGTGGTACGCCACTATCTTTTTCTCTTTGGGGCTGATTCTTCGGCTCTTTTTCTCCAGCCCGGCGATAGCGCGCTCAACCGCTTCTAAAAAGTCCTCCTGTTCCACCTCGCCTTTGTTCTTCCTTCCGGCCAAAAGCGCGGCCTCGTTGACTATATTGGCCAAATCGGCACCCGCCAGTCCGGCGGTCAGTTTGGCAATCTCCTCCAGATCCACGTCCTGAGATATCTTTATATGCTTTACGTGAACCTTGAGTATCTGCAGACGCCCTTCGAAATCCGGCTTGTCCACGACCACCGTTCTATCGAAACGCCCCGGTCTCAAAAGAGCCGGATCCAGAACCTCCGGCCTGTTGGTGGCGGCCAGAACGATTATCGGATACTTTGCGCTGTCAAAACCGTCCATCTCCGCCAACAGCTGATTGAGCGTCTGCTCTCTCTCGTCGTTGCCTCCTATGGGCCCTGAGGCGGCTCTGCTTTTGCCTATGGCGTCTATCTCGTCGATAAAGATAATGGCCGGGGCCTCTTTTTTGGCCTGTTCAAACAGGTCCCTCACTCTGGCCGCTCCGACGCCCACGAACATCTCTATAAAGCTTGAGCCGCTAACGGCGAAAAACGGCACGTTGGCCTCCCCCGCAACAGCTTTGGCCAAAAGGGTCTTGCCCGTTCCTGGAGGTCCCACCAGTAAAACGCCTTTTGGTATTTTGGCTCCTAGTTTTACATACCTGTCCGGATGCTTTAGAAAATCGACGATCTCCTTAACCTCCTCTTTGGCCTCCTCTACGCCGGCCACGTCGCTGAACTTTACGTTGGGCTTTTCGCTGTTAATCAGCTTTTTCGCGCTGCCCATGCCCAAAATACCGCCGCCGACGCTCTTTTGCATCCGGCTGGCCAAAAACATCCATATGGCAAAAAATATAAAAATCGGAATCACCCATCCAAAAATCACTTCTGTTAGCCAGTTGCTCTCGCTGTATCCGCCGTAATCTATGCCGTACTGTTCCAAGAGGGGAACCAACGTGTTGTCCTCTGGAACTCTGTTGGCGAAATATATGGTCTTAAAACCGTTCTCGTCGGCAATGGCCTTTATGGTTCTTTGTCCGATGGCCACATACTTTATTTTTCCCTCTTTAATCAGTTTTTTAAGCTCCGCGTAGCTCACCTCTTTGGTTTTCTGAACCGGTGCCCCGACCATATGGGTCGCCGCACCTTCTCCCATGTTGGAGCCGGCCGGCCCTATCATCGATTTAAAAAGAAGTATGATGATAACCGAAAATATCGCAAAGGTTATCAGGGGATTTTGATTGAAAAAATTGTCGTTCTTTTTCTTTGGCGGTCTCTTTTTTGCCATCTGTATCCTTTCACTCTTTTTTAAAAAGTAGCGTCACCCATTCCTCTTGGTCGATCTCCTGTACCAACTTGAGCTCTTTGAAGCTCTTGGCAACTTTACTTTTTTGCTTGCGGACTATTCCCGAAAGCAGCAGAAAACCTCCCTCTTTTACGGCCTCTTTCAGCTCCTTGGAGAGGAAAATCAGTACGTCTGCGACTATATTGGCTATAACTATATCATACTTTTCCTTGAGATTCGAGACCGAACCCACCCATCTTTTTTTAAATTCAACTTCGTTTAATCTAAAGTTTTTTTCGCTCTCTCTGATCGCTTCGGCATCGGTGTCGCACAAAGAGCAGATCGCTCCCTTTTTCGCGGCAGCCACGGCCAAAATTCCGCTACCGCACCCCACATCCAGCACCTCTTTGCCCTCAAGATCCATCCGCTGCAAAATTCTCAAACAGTTAAAGGTACTGGCGTGATGTCCCGAACCGAAAGCTAAGGCCGGATCTATTACTATATCGATTCTTCCTTCCCTTGGTTCGTACCAGCTGGGTCTTATATAAAAAATTCCCGTATCTACCGGAGTTATGCTCTTTTTATAGCTCTCCACCCAGTCCCGGTTTTTCAGTCTCTTTACCTCTATATCGAGTGTTATCCTCTTATCAAATAGCTCTTCGAGCGCCTCGGCGTAGCCGCGCGTCTGATCTAAAAGTTCCCTCATAGGCTCTTCGCTGCGCAAAATCAAAGAGCCCTCTCTCTCCTCTATGCCGTTGAAAAACCTATCCATCAAAAAAGACTCGAACTCTTCCAGAAAATCGGAAGGCTTTATGGTGATCTCGTAATAGTACTCTTTCATGATGCAGCCACTTTAAAGGCCTCTTTTAGATCTATTTTTCCTTCGTAAAAAGCTTTGCCTACGATAACGCCGGCCACCACTGCGGTCTCTTTCAGCGCAACGATATCCTCGATCCCTCTGACCCCGCCGCTGGCTATGGTATCTATCCCGGAGGTTTCGGCGATCTCTACCGTAAAATCCACGTTTACCCCCTCCAGCGTACCGTCTCTTCCCACATCGGTACAAATTACGGCCTCTACTCCGCTTTCAGCGAACTCCTTGGCCAACTCGGAAGCTCTGATACGCGACCTTTTGGCCCAACCCTCTACGGCCACGTATCCCTCTATCGCGTCTATTCCGACGGCAATAGGGTACTTTGAAGCCATCTCTTTTACAAAGTATGGATCCTTTACGGCTATCGAACCGAGAATTAGCCTATCGATTCCCAAATCTATATATTTTTTTATCGTCTCCTCATCTCTGATACCGCCTCCCAATTCGATTCTAAGAGAGGTGTTGGATCTTATCTTTTCGATCTGGGTCAAATTCTTGGGCTCTCCGGCGAACGCTCCGTTAAGGTCCACCAGATGAAGCCATCTGGCGCCCATATCCTCAAAACCTTTGGCAATCTCCCATGGCTCTTCGCTGTATATTTTGGCGCTTTGCATCACGCCTTTGGTCAGTCTGACGCATTTTCCGTCCTTCAAATCTATTGCGGGATATATCTCCATCTACAGCTCCACAAAATTTTTTAATATAGAGAGTCCTATTTCGTGAGATTTTTCCGGATGAGGCTGCAGACCGAATATATTTTCGCTCTGCAGAGCCGAAGCGAAACGGTATCCGTACAGGGTCTCCCCTATTACGAATCTATCCTCGCAAACGGCGTGATAGCTGTGTACGAAATACAGATAGATCTCTTTAGGCAAATCTTTAAAAATGGGGGACTCTTTTTTTACAAA
>JAMONM010000080.1 GCA_027065825.1 Campylobacterales bacterium
CAAAAACAGCGGCCTCGATTATCAGCTTACTCCTATGGCGACTATCATCGAAGCCGAAACTCTCTCGGAATTAACGGCGTTGATTCCGAAAATGTACGAAGCTTTGGAAAAAAGGGGATCCAAAAGAGTTTACAGCGTCGTTAAATTCGATATCAGGCCGGCGAAAAAGAACCGGCTCAAACAGAAAGTGGCTTCGATTCAGAAACGTTTATCCTCAAATAAGTAGTTTTGAAGAGAATTTTAAAAGATTTTTGAGGGCCAAAGAGGGGGTATCAGAAAAGAAAAAAAGTCCGTCTTTGTGCCCTTTGGTTACCAATATTCCCTCATTTAGTTTGTTCGTAGAGGCTAATTCTTTTATCTGTTTTACCATTTGCGGCGAACCGTATTCCACATCCTTCGATGTCGCTGCTATATCGCTTTTGAGAGCCGTTTCCCATAAAGGTTCTGAATGTATATGTATTACGCAATTAATATCTAGGATTTCGTATAAGGCCGCATGGGTTAGAGACTCGCTGCTGGGTTTTACCTCCCCTAGTGATATGACTTGAAAACTTTTAAGGTCGTAATCCTTAACCAAAGCGTAACCACTTTTGCCAAGAAATTCCTTCGAGCCTGTCTGTGTACCTGAGATTAAAAAGCTTTTTTGTGAGACTTTGATACTCACATTTCCGTAGCCGATCCCGTCTTTTTCTCCTATTAACCGCAGATAGAACAGAGGCATTCTGACAGATTCCAAAATTTCTACCTCGCGGTTAATATCCAGCTTTTTAAAAGTATGTTTTAGATCGAATTTGATAACACCCTCATTCATTAAAAAGCCTTGAGATAGAGTTTGTGTTAGGTTTACACGCACCTTTTGGCGTTAACAGCATTGTTACGAGTTTTGCCGGAGTTATATCAAATCCGTAATTCAGTGCCTTGGCGTTTTCGGGATAAATTCTGATCTCTTGCAATCTTCCATTTTCGTCTAAACCTTTCATATGCGATAGTTCTGTTTCGGATCTGATCTCTATCGGAATATCTGAACCTTTTTGGGTTTCAAGATCAAACGTAGAAAGGGGCAGGGCGACAAAAAAAGGAATATTGTTGTCTTTTGCGGCTAAAGCCTTTAGATATGTTCCTATTTTATTTGCCACATCTCCGTTGGCCGCAACCCTGTCAGCCCCGACAATACATAAATCCACCATTTTTCGGCTCATAAGCAGACCACCCGTATTATCAACTATGAGAGTGTGATCCACTCCTTCTTGGGAGAGTTCCCATGATGTTAGATTCGATCCTTGGTTTCTGGGCCTGGTTTCATCTACCCAAACGTGGACTCGTACACCTCGTCTATGCAACTCATAGATAGGAGCTAGAGCCGAGCCGTCATCAACTATCGCCAACCAGCCTGCATTACAGTGGGTTAGAATATCGATACTCTCTTTATTGTTTTGTCTCATCATCTCTTCGATTAGATCGGCACCGGTTTCTCCTATTTTTTTGCATGATAGAGCGTCTTCGTCGCAAATTTTGATCGCTTCCTCCTTTAAAACTTCGGTTCTTTCGGTAATTGTCGTCTCTTTTGCTTTTTTTACCATTCTGTCTACGGCCCAACTCAGATTGACCGCCGTCGGTCTCGTATTTTTTATGATATAAGCGTCTGATTCTATTTTTGCAAGATCGCCACCGTTTTCGAGGGAGCTGAGATAGATCCCAAATGCCGCGCAGTTTCCAATGACTCCCGCTCCTCTAACTATCATCTTTTTGATCGCTTCGGCAGCTAAAGCGGCACTGTCTATTTTTAAAACTCTTTTTTCAAAGGGAAGTGCTCTTTGATCTATAACGTTCAAAAAG
>JAMONM010000081.1 GCA_027065825.1 Campylobacterales bacterium
CTCTCCCGGAGGGGTAATAACCAGCGGACTCAGTATTTTTGATACCATGAACTATATAAAACCGGACGTTTCAACCATATGTATAGGTCAGGCCGCCTCTATGGGGGCCTTTTTGCTCAGTAGCGGCGCCAAAGGAAAACGGTACGCTCTGCCTCACGCCAGAATCATGATCCATCAGCCTCTGGGCGGGGCCCAGGGACAGGCTACCGATATAGAGATTCAGGCCAAGGAGATTTTGAGACTCAAGCATCTGCTGAACGAAATCATGGCTCAGAACACGGGCCAGCCGCTGAAAAAGATATCCAAAGATACCGACAGAGACTTTTTTATGAGCGCCGAAGAGGCCAAAGAGTACGGTATCATAGACCAGGTTCTCCAGCGAAGTTTCAAGTAGCGTCATGATCAGAGAGATCGTCGTTTATCCCGACAGCCGTCTTAAACAGGTCTCAGCCGAAGTAAAAGAGTTCGGAGACGATCTGGCCCTCCTTTTGGACGATATGTATGAGACAATGATATCCAAAAACGGTATCGGTCTTGCGGCGATACAGGTGGGCGTTCCCCTTAGGGCTCTGATTATAAATCTTCCCGACGAAGAGGGAAATCAGTCCAAAGAGGGACTTATAGAGGCCGTAAATCCGGTGATAGTGGAAAAAAGGGGAGTCACCGTTTATACCGAAGGGTGTCTCAGCGTTCCGGAATATTATGACGAGGTTGAGCGTGCCGAATGGATAAAAGTGGAGTTTTTTGACAGAGAGGGAAATCGCCGTACTATTGAGACCGACGGGCTTTTGGCGGTGGCTTTTCAGCACGAGATAGACCATCTGGACGGACGGCTGTTTATTGAAAAACTCTCTTTTTTAAAGAGAAAAAAATTTGAAAAAGAGTGGAGAAAACGTAGAAAAGAGAGATTGAAAAAAAGAGGCGGCAAATAGGGGCGGATTGTGAAAAAACTCTTTTGCGCCACTCTCGAAGGGCCAAAAGCCAAAATAGTTGAGGTGGAGAGCGGCTTTGTCAGAGCCCTTCCCTCTTTCAGTATCGTAGGGTTAACCTCCTCTACCATTCAGGAATCCAAAGAGCGCGTAAAAGCCGCTCTTGGAGCCATAGGCTATAAATTTCCTCCAATGAAGATCACCATCAATCTATCTCCGGCCGATATGAAAAAGAGCGGCAGCCATTTCGATCTGCCTATAGCGTTAAGTATAGCTTTGCAAAAAGATAGTGTCGACTTTTCCGACGTTTTTGTATTTGGCGAGCTGGGACTAGACGGCAGGGTCAAAGAGACCTCAACTCTGTTTGCCACTTTGCTTTCTTTAAAAAGCGAGGTGGAAAATCTGCGGGTACTGGTGCCGAAAGAGAGCGTAGAGAAAGTATCAAAAATTCCCGAAATAAAAATATACGCCGTAGAATCGCTACGAGAGGCGATAGAGTTCTTTAAAGGCTCCAAAGAAGAGTATCTCTGCCGCGGTTCGGAGATGGACTCGCCCAGAGTGGAATATGGAGGCGCGACCTACTATTACAGCGACAAATATGAAAAGAATTTCATCGAGGTGATAGGACAAAAGGCCGCAAAAAGAGCGGCACTCGTAGCCGCTGCGGGAATGCATAACATACTTTTGGAAGGAAGTCCAGGTTGCGGAAAAAGTATGATCATAGAGCGGCTCAGAGAGATTTTGCCCCCTATGAGCATGGAGGAGATTCTTGAAGTGGCCGCTTTGGATTCACTCGAAGGAAAGCAACCGAATTTCGAACCTAAAAGGCCGATAAGAGCCCCTCATCACACTTCGACGAAGGCAAGTATATTCGGCGGCGGAACGACTGGTGCCAAG
>JAMONM010000082.1 GCA_027065825.1 Campylobacterales bacterium
TAACATAGTTTTTGCGATGGCTGGTTCTCTGATCGTGGCTCTGTTTTTGGTTTCCGTTTTGGCCTATCTGTTTTTAAAACCGGACGTTTCGGGAGCAAGTCCTTTGATCGGTTGGCTAAAAAGGATATATCTGCCTTTGTTGAATTTTTCTATATCTCACGGCCGTATAATTGTCGCGATAATTACCGTCGTTTTTTTGGGAGGCGTTTGGAAATTGACGCATCTAGGCAGAGAGTTCATGCCGCACCTCAACGAAGAGTCGGTAATGTACAGAGTTATAGCAATTCCCGGTACATCTTTGGAGATGAATTTAAAAAGCGCGCAGGAGATAGAGAGATTTATTCTAAAAGAGTATCCTCAAAGGGTCGAATTCGTATTGAGTATGATAGGCAGAAGCGAAAAAGGCGAAACGGCCCAGGCCAACTATATGGAGATCTTGGTGGGATTGAAGGATTTTAAAGGTATAGATCCCTTTTTCAAAAATCTCACTGACACTCTGCAAGAGAGATTCGAATATCTAAAATTTGTTCCTACCCAGCCTATAGCTATGAGAGTGGAGGAGTTGCTAGAGGGAGTCAGATCCGAGCTGGCTATAAAGATATTCGGAGAGAATCAATCCGTTATGGCTAAAATCGCAAAAGAGATAACGGAACGGATCGAAAACATAAAAGGCCTCTCCATGATAGAGAGCGAAGCCCAGTTAGGCCAGACCTCTATAGTTATCAGACCAGATACTCTGGCTCTTGCCAGATACGGTTTGACTCCTGGAGATATAATGGAGCTGGTTAGATACGGCCTAGGCGAAGAGCCCGTTACCCATAAGATAGAAGGAGTCAAAAGATTTGGGGTTTCTCTCAAAATAAAGGGCGCGAAAGAGGATATCGAGGCTCTTAAAAGCGTTACCATCAGATCTAAAAGCGGTAGCGTGGTCGATCTGGATGAGGTTTGCAAAATCGATCTGATCGAAGGTCCGGCTTTTATAAAAAGAGAGAATCTCAGCAGATATATGGTGATTTCATTTGATCTAAAGGAGCGAGATATAGCCTCGTTTGTAAAAGAGGCGCAAGATCGGATCTCCAAAGAGATAGAACTGCCGACAGGCTACTATCTGGAATGGGCGGGCGATTTTAAAAATATGGAGCAGGCCACAAGAAAACTGCTGTTTATAGTTCCTTTGACTATAGCGGCGGTTTTTGTGCTGCTGTATAGCGCTTTTGGCTCTTTTTCAAAAGCGCTGCTGATCATCAGCGGCGTTCCGTTAGGGCTTATAGGAGGGATCGCGGCAGTTTTGTGGAGCGGTATATATCTGAGCGTTTCGGCGCTGATAGGTTTTATAGTCGTATTTGCCATTTCCGTTTTAAACAGTATAGTTCTGGTCAGCTTTATGGATCAGCTTCGCCAAAGAAACAGGGGCGATGACCTGCAAAAAGTTGTCAAAGAGGCGGCGCTACTGAGGCTAAGACCCGTTTTAATGACGGCCTTTACCACTTTTTTGGGAGTGTTGCCTCTGTTGTTCATATCGGGAGTGGGAAGCGAAATTCAATACCCTCTGGCGGTTGTGGTTAGCGGCGGAATAATCAGTTCGACCTTTTTGACTCTTTTGGTAATGCCGTCGCTGTATTATATGCTCTATAAAAATAAAGGTGTGTAAAAGGGAAACAAGGCCGGGAAAAATGTCACACGCAAGACCCTTTTTATGTCACACGAAAAAAAATTGGATATTATAATTTTTGTATATAAATTTTATGAAAGGAATGTCATGAAAAAGAGTCTGATTCTACTCTCACTGGCAG
>JAMONM010000083.1 GCA_027065825.1 Campylobacterales bacterium
CAAAATAGAAAAAGAGGTGGCCGATCTGATAATCAGGGTCAAGGATTTTGTTCCCCTTATGCGGGAACTGATGCAGATATTCGTAGATTCTGGGCTATTTCAGTTCGCGTGGACCGGGAAAATCGACACCCGCGTTTCAAGAGTCATACCGCTGGTCTCCTGCGGAATCGGCAATGAGAGCGAAAAGATAGAGAACACTTTGATGGACTTCTCCTTTTTTAGGGAGGTTTTGGACGTAATGGTGGGCAAAAGGGAGCTGGTGGCCGATACCGGATCTTTTAAGGAGTTCGGTTTCAGAAAGAGGATCATCTTCCCCATATTCAAAAAGTGGGAGTACGACTCGTGCGAGGATGTCGCATACGTTGTTCTGGTCTACTCCAAAGAGCGTCTGGAGCTCTCTGCCGAGGAGATGAACAGAATCAAAGAGGTTATTTACAAGATAAATCTGGCGGCTACCGATATCTTTTTGAGAGAGCAGGTGAGCGAAATCGCCTCGGTGGACGTATTGACCTCCCTACCTAACAGAGAGCGGTTTTTAAAAAGGATAGATCAGCTCATATCCGAAGAGACCCCTTTTGCGGCGGTGATGCTCGATATCGACAGGCTCAGAAAGGTAAACGACGTTTTGGGTTTCTGGGCCGGCGACGAGGTTATAAAAAATCTGGCGGATTTTTTAAAGGAGGTCCTAAAGGAGGAGTTCGTAGCCAGGGTAGGAACGGACGAGTTCGGTCTGATCATAAAGGGGGACAAGCTTAGAATATACTCGTTGCTGGACGAGATTATCTCATATAACGAAAAGTTCGTGCAGATACAGAGCAGCTCTTTGTACGTTCCCTTTAGCAGCGGAGTGGTCTTTTTCCCCGAAGACGGAAAGACCAAGGAGGAGCTGGTGCTGAAACTCGAAAACGCCCTTGAAGAGGCCAAAAAGCGAGGAGGCAAAGCGCTCCAGTACGCCAACAGGAGCATCTCTTTTTTGCCCAAGGACTATCTGGAGTTGGAAAGAGAGCTCAAAGAAGCGATAAAAAAAAGAGAGTATATTCTGCATTATCAGCCTATCGTGGATCTAAAAGGCAAAAAGGTATGGGGCGTGGAGGCTCTGATCAGATGGGAGAGCCAAAAAAGAGGATTGGTGCCGCCGGCTAAATTTATGGACATTCTCGAAGAGAGCGGTTTGATAAACGAGGTAGGCGACATAGTTATAGACGAGGTTTGCAAAGTAGCCAAAGAGTTTGAGGGCTTTGATATAAACGTGGCCTTTTCGATGAACATTTCGGTAATTCAGCTGATGAACGAAAACATAGCCTCCAAAATTATTGAGACAGCCCAAAATTACGGCGTGGATACCGGCAAGATCGTGGTTGAGATTACGGAGTCGGTTTTGATGGAAAACCTGGAGTATCTAAAAGATCAGATAGAGCAGATGGTTCAAAGCGGAATTCAGATCGAGATAGACGATTTCGGCACCGGTTACTCCTCTTTGAGCTATTTAAAGAGACTGCCCATATCCTCCCTGAAGATCGATAGGGAGTTTATCAAGGATATTATCTCGGACGAGGAGGATCGATCTATAGTGTCGGCCATCATATCGATGGCCTCGGCGCTAAACAAAAAGAGCATAGCCGAAGGCGTGGAAAGCGTGGATCAGCTAAAGCTGTTACAAAAGATGGGGATCGATCTGATACAGGGATTCTATTTCGCAAAACCGATGCCGAAAAAGGAGCTCAAAAGATATCTTGAGAACTTCTCTTTGGAGAGATTTCTCTAAAGGAGCTCCTTTATCTCCTTTATGATTTCGCTAAATACCTGGTAGCGTTTTTTGGTATCGTGATGTACCATTTTGTAGATTATATCTCCTATCTCCTTAGGGATTTTTGGATTTAGAGTGCTCGGGTGTTCAGGCTTTTTCGAGCCTACGGGCTGGAAGTTGTGCAGTTCCAGATAGGCTTTGTCGGACGTTAGATCCCTGTATATAGAGTTGCCGAATTCGAAGATCTCAAACGGTTCGAATCTGCCTATTGCTCTTTTGTTGTGGAGGGTAAATCTGTACTCGATTTCGGCTCGCTTTAGCAGAGCGTTGAATCCCATCAAAAACGCCACCGCCCCGGAGGAGAAGTTTTCAAAGACTCTTTCGTTGAACTCTTCGAAATTCTCCTCTTTTCTGTAGGAGTAAAACTCGTATATCAGGGCCTCTATCAGATCTTTGGAGTCTTCTAGAGGCAGTGACTTTATAATCGTTCTGGCCTCTTTAGGTTTAGTTTGGCTGCCTCCCAGCAGAATATCGCAGCCAAAGAGGGTTTTGCCGCCTTTTTTTGCTTTGGCTCCGACAAATCCGATATCGCCCCACTCGTGTATACCGCACCCTTTGACGCAGCCGCTCCAGTATATTCTGATTTTCGTATCGGATAGAGGGAATTTTTTCGCAAGATACTCTGAGAGCTCTATAGCGTCCGGTTTGTTGGGAATGACGCCGAACGAGCACTCGTTTTTTCCGGCGCATGCCACCAGATGGTTAAAAAAGGGCGAGTCCACGTTTTTATAGATTGTGAAGTACTCCTTTTTCAGCGCGGAATCGGGATCTTTTACGTTTGTTATATAGAGGTTCTGCTCTACGCTGATTCGAAGCTCTCCGCCGTTTTCGGCCGCGATTTGGGCCGCTTTTTCCATGGCCGTTCCGGAGAAGATCCCGCCCGGGACTACGGAGTGCAGGGCGAAGGTACCGTTTTTTAGCATAACTTTTCCCTGGGTGTTGTCCCAATGTTCCATGCTGCAAAGTCTCTTGCCGGCTTTTTGGAACTCTTTTTGAGAGAACTCCTCCAGAGCTTTTTTGAAATTCTCCATACCTACGGCTTCGATCAGATAGTAGAGTCTGTTTCTGTTTCTGTTGTCCCTAAAACCGTACTCTTTGTAAAAGGTAACCAGGTTTTCGAAAAAGTCAGCCGTCTCTTCGGCTTTTAAAAATATGTCGGCGCTCTTTGCGATTTTGCCGACTTTGCCGCCCAGATAGACGTTGTATCCGTAAACGCCGTCTTTGATCGCTAAAACGAAGCAGCAGTCGTGACCGTAAACGTTGCATCTGTTGGCTAGCGAACCGCTGATTGAAGTGTTGAATTTTCTAGGCAGGGTACCGATCCACTCCTCCTTTTTTAAAAAGAGTTTTTGGAGTTGCTCTATTATCTCGAAGGATGGTAGAAAGTTGTCCATGGCGATAGAATCGAGAGGATCGGTGACGATGTTTCTGATATTGTCTATTCCGGTTTGATATGCGGTAATGCCCACTTTTTCAAGAGCGTCGAAAATTTCGGGAACCTCTTCGATCCTAATGTTTCTAAGCTCCACCTGCATTCTGGTCGTCAGATCTATGTAGTCCTCTCCGAACTTTTTCGCTACTTGAGCCAGAGCGAGCGCCTGTTCGGGAGTGAGTCTGCCGCCCGGAATTCTGACTCTGAGCATAAATTTTTTCGGGGTGAATTCGTTTTTGTCAAACAGTCCGAAATATTTCAAAAATACCTTTTTGTCGTTTTCCTCTATCGATTCGTAACCCTTTTGGGCTAGTTCGTATAGTCTTTGTCGCGCCTCTTTGGGGGAGAGGTTCTTTTTTATCTCTTCGATTTTGTTTATTTTTTTGCTTCGGTTTTTGGCGGCCTGTATCACGCTATCTAACATCGCTCTCCTTTTTCGTTGAGGTAAAATCGGTATAATCGGCGGATTTTTCCTTTCGGTATCCGATGGTTCCGGCTATTTCGCTTCGGATCTCCACTCCTTGAGGCATCTTTTCGGAGTGGAGCGATACGGCCGTCTGCTTAAAGTTGGGCTCTCCGCTTTTTGGATCGAAAAGAGGGGCGGTAACAATGTTTATAAGCTGTTTGTTAAAGTGAAAGGGAACGAATACCGTTCCGGGAGCTACCGTCTGCGTGACTTTTACCCTCAGGTTTTCCACCTTGCCTCGGGGGGAGGATACGGTTATCTTGTCGTAGTTTTTGACTCGGAGTCTCCGTGCGTCGGTCGGATTGATCTCTATCCACGCTTCGGGAGCGAGAGCTTCCAGAATCTCTATGGTCCCTGTTTTTGTCCTGGTATGGAAATGCTCCACGGTTCTGCCCGTATTTAGTATAAAGGGAAACTTTTTCGCAGATTCGCTCTCAAAGGGGATCCAGTCGGCGCAAACGAATCTGGCTCTGCCGTCCTCGTGTGCAAAAGGCATATCTTCCCCGTAGAGACGTTTACATCCCTCCGGATGCTTTTCGTTGCACGGCCACTGAATCCCGCCCTTTTGTTCTATGGTTTCGTAGCTCATTCCGCTGTAGTCGCAGAGTCTCCCTTTTGAGACTCTTTTGATCTCTTCAAAGGCGTCAAGCGGTTTTTTCCACCCTTTAAAAAGCATCTCTTCAAGACCTAGATATCTCGAAAACTCCAAAAATATATCGAAATCGCTCTTGGAGTCCGCGGGCGGAGAAACGGCTATGTTGGCTTTGTTGCATCTGCGCTCGCTGTTTGTGTAGCATCCCTCTTTCTCTCCCCATGTGGCCGCAGCGAAAATCACGTCGGCGATCATGGCCGTATCGCTCATGAACGCGTCCTGGACAACCAGCAGATCGAGTTTTTTGAGCGCTCTTCTTAATCTTTTCTGATCCGGAAAGCTGACCAGAGGATTTGTGCATACCACCCACAACGCCTTTATCTCCTCTTTTTCTATCGCTTCGATGATTTCGGCATATTTGTAGCCTCTGGAGGCGGGGACTCTCTCTAAGGGAACGTTAGCTATTTCGGCATACTCTTTTCGGTCAAGATCGTTTTCGAAGCTTCTGTATCCGGGTATGGAGGAAGTAAAGCCGAATTCTCTGGTACCCATCGCGTTGCACTGGCCAGTTATACTAAAGGGGCCGCAGCCTTCCTTGCCTATTTTGCCGGTCATAATGGCCAGATTGTTAATCGCGCTGACAGTATCGGTGCCCTGATAGGACTGGTTAACCCCCATGGTCCAGCAGATTAGACTCCTTTCGCTGTTTGCGTAAAGTTTTGCCAGCTGATAGAGGGTTTTTGTATCTAAGCCGGTTATGTGCGCGGTTTCTCCCGGTTTATAGTTTTGAATATGCTTTACGAACTCTCTCCAGCCGTTCGTTCTGTTTTTGATAAAGCTCTCATCGTACCATCCCTGTTCCCATATTATGTATGCCAGACCGTTAAGAAGCGCCAGATCCGTTCTGGGTTTAATCGGAACGTATATATCGGCCAGCGATGCCGTTTTCGTGTATCTTGGATCGATTACCACGATCTTTTTGTTTTTTCTGTTTTTCATTAGATGATGTACGATTATCGGGTGGTTGTCGGCCAAATTGGCGCCTATTACGAAGATTGTCTGAGCTTTCGCGATATCTTCGTAGCTGGCCACGGGGCCGTCGCTGCCGAAACTCTGTTTGTAACCCATAACGGCGCTGGACATGCAAAGAGTCGTGTTGCCGTCGTAGTTGTTGGTTCCAAGACCGATCTGAACCAGCTTGCCCAGAGCGTAAAACTCCTCGGTCAAAAGCTGACCGGTGGATATGACCGCCAAGGATCCGCTGGAATAGCGTTTTTGGATCTCTTTAAATCTTTTGGCAGTATATTCGAAGGCTTCTTGCCAGGTGACATCTTGGAGTTTTCCGCTTTTTCTGATTTTTGGCCTGAGCGTTCTGTTTGGAGCGTAGAGCATCTGATGTTCGCTCAATCCCTTGGGGCAGAGCGTGCCGAGGTTTACATCGTGTGTAGGATCCCCTTTGGTGTATGTGGCTCGTCCGTTTTTGACCCCTATATAGAGTCCGCAACCGACGCCGCAGTATCCGCAGGTGGATTTGATCCAGCGATCCGGTTTTTTCTCCTTTGATATCTTTCCAAATAGCGGATCGTCCGCAAGAGCGTATTTATCCTCTTTGATATCCAGTTTTAGCAGCTCTTTTATTTTCGAAAACATCGTTTGCTCCTATCGTTGCGTTCCGACGAAAAATCCGCCGGGCATAGAGTGTTTTACGGCGGTCAGATAAAAGAGCGATCTGCCTGCCAGTTCGCTCAAAAACGAGATTATTACCGCCGAGGCCAGAAAGAGGGCCGCAAACCCCACCGATCCGGCGTTTAAAGCTATATCCGCCGTCAAAGGCAAAACGACTGCGCCCAGAGGCAGCGTAACCATTCTGAAACGGTACTGTCCTTTGAATTTCTCTTCGAGAAGAGTTTTGGATTTTTGCACGATCCTTTTGTCGGCCTCGTTCATATCCGATCTCTCGTAGAATCTTTGCGACTCCAAAAAAAGATATATCTGCAGACTGCCAAGAAGAATTGAAAGAGCCAGCAGGATGTTTACTATCGCGTAATCTCCCTCTACCAGAGCGATCAGGGCCAAAACCAGCGTTCCGATATAGCCCGTGCTGAAAAAGCGGTATATGGTACTGTTTCTGTTCCAGGTGGGCTTGGCCGGGATTTTATATATCATGGCCTGAGAATAGATGCCTATAGCTCCAGCCGCCACCGTTGCCGCTTCGGCTATTAATCTGAGAGTTTTTCCTGCTCCTGATAGATACATTACGGATACCGCTGCGGCCAGGAGCGTAAAAACTCCCAAAAAGAGCGCTTCTTTGCTTAGCCAGGAGTTTTTTACGTTTTTGAGGGCTCCGTAGCCCTTTAGAGGTCTGCCAAGATGCAGAGCCGAAAGAGAAAGCCCTAAAGCCCCCAGCATAAAGAGAGTGGGGGCCATATATTTTGAAGGCTCGTTCAGACCGAACATAAGATGGGCCGCGTCGCCTAAAAATAGGGCAAAAAATCCCACGAAAGCTATCTGGGTCAAAACGGTCATAAAAACCAGCGGAGTCTCGGCGTGGGCGGGTTTGATAAGCTCTTCGTCCGCAGAGACGTAGTTTTGGGGGATATTTTTAGGCAGCGTGTATCTGGTTGTGGAGTTCGTTACTCTGGCATCTATCAGGCCTGGCGCGTTGCCCTCCTTGTCTATGGAGTCTTCAAGCCATTTTTGCGTATCCACGGCCTCTATCTCTATCGCTCCTTCCGGACAGGCCTGAACGCATGCGGGGGTCTGCGAGTTCTCTATCCTTTCGTAACACATGTGGCATTTTGTCACTATGCCCCTCTCTTTATGAAACACGGGAACGTCATAGGGACAGTTCCACGTGCAGTATTGACACCCTATGCAGGCCTCGTCATCGTGGACAACTATTCCGTTTTCGAGTTTTATATAGCTTTTAGTAGGGCACCCTTTGAGGCACCAGGGATCGATACAGTGGTTACAACCCATTGACAAAAACATTCTAAAGGTGTGCGGAAATTCGCCTCCTTCTATCTCACCGACACGTCTCCATTTGACCTCCGCCGGGTTGTTGTTCTGTTCGTTGCACGCTACTTCGCAACATCTGCAACCTATGCATTTGGTGGCGTCAAAATGGAATCTATACTGCTGGTTTTCGCCAAGAGGAGGCAGATCTATGGTATAGCTTCCGCACTGCATATCGGTTTTGGCTTTGTAGTTTATGAAACTTTCTACGGCACTACTCATGCTAACTCCGCTATTTTAAGATTGCAAATATCAAAACTAGATTCAGCAGGAACGAGGCAACGAAAGCCCATTTGTATACTTTTGCCGGTTCTCGCTCCAAAAGAGAGGCGTTCGGATCGAAATAGGGTTTGGTCTTTTCAGGATTAGAAAGTTCAAAATCCATTTCGCTGTAGTGCTGATATCTGTTTTGGGGATCTATCTCCACGGCTCTTAATATAATCGATTCGAACCAGTCCGGAACTGCTTTGTTGTAGTGTCTGATCCGCTTTGGGGGTTTGAAAGCAGGATTTTGAAAGGGCTCTATCTCTCCATAGGGAAACTTTTGGGTGAGAGATTCGTACAGAGTTACGCCTATGGCGAAAATTTCGGTTCCCTCGCTGATAGAGGAGCCTTTAAATCTCTCCGGGGCCAGATACGAGGGCGTACCTGCCCTGCTGGTGAGAGAAAAGATTTCGACTATGGAGCCGAAATCGATCAGTTTGAACACCTCTTTTCCCTGCCGTTTGGTGATAATTATGTTTTCCGGTTTGATGTCGCCGTGAACGAGATCGTATTTGAGCAGATAGGCCGAGGCGTGTAACAGGAATTTTGCGAGCGATATGGACTGCTCTATGGGGAGCGGTTTTCTTTTTAGTCTCTCTTTTAGGGTCTCTCCGCTGATATACTCCATAAGATAGTATCTGGCGCTCCTGTTTTTGGGTATTACGGCTTTTGGAAAGAAACCGGCCTTTAATCTTTTGGCGTTCCAGGCTTCGGTAACGAACAGGTCGAGAAGTTTTTTGTCTTCGGCCGCTTCTATCGGCGGAAACTTCATGACATATTTTATTCCCTTTTTTTCCACCAGCCAGGTTCTTTCGTTCTGTATGAGCGGCTTTAAGAGTCTGTAACCGTCCAGCAGATCCCCTTTTTTCAGGGTTTGCGGAATAGGTAGGTTTTGATTTTTCAGCTCGGCTCTTTTATCGGTCTCTCTGATCTCTATGGTAATAGCGCTGGTGTCGTCGGGAAGATCGTCTTTGACCTTTTTACTGGCGTATTTGACCAAAGAGGTCGCATCCAGTTTTAGTTTCGATTTTATCTCCTCTTCGCTTAATACGTTGCTGAGTCCGTCGCTGCAAAGGAGAATTTTGTCTTTGGGTTTTATGAAATTTTCAAAAAAGTAGGGTTCCACGCTTTCGCTCATCCCTATCGCCTGCGTGAGGATATGGCTGTTTTGCTCTAGAATATGGTCGAAAGAGAGCTTTTTTAGTACCGAGTCCCTTAGCAGATATATCGGACTGTCTCCCACGTTCGCTCCATACAGCCTGTTCCCCTCAATAACTACGATGCTCAATGTTGTAAGATGTTCGGGACGTTCGTACTCCATAATAGATTCGTTGTACAAAATTTCGTTTATGTTTTTGATAAAGGTAAAGAGCGATTTTTCTATACTCCAGCTGGAAGGTCTCGTTTTAAAGTTGTTGAGCATATAGTTTACGACCCTTTTGGCTGCTTCGCCTCCCGATAGAGCGCTCCCGACGCCGTCGCAAACTATGGCGACGGCTATGTCGTCGTAGATTCTGGCCGCGTAGGCGTCTTCTCCGGTTAGCTCGCTACCTTTTGCCAGTCCGAACGCGCTGATTTTAAAGTTCTCTTTCATAGTTCTCTCTTTTAGATTTTGCCTCCGGCGTGAACTCCCCAGGTGGTTCTCCATCTAGTTTTAACCATCGTAATTCCCACTATGGCCAGCAGTACGATACCGGTAAAAATCATAAATCCCACCGAGTAGCTGTCGAACGCGGCCTTGCTCCATCCCAAAGTTTTAACGAGAGCGGTACCGCCGAGACCGCCGGCACAGCCCACTATACCGGTCATTATACCCATATCTTTTCCGAATCTTTGGGGTACCAGCTGGAAAACGGCACCGTTTGCCATCCCCAAAAAGGCCATTATTACGAAAAGTACCACGATAGCCGTATAGAAACTCTCTACGAGAGTGGCGTTAAGTATGGCCATGGCGGCTACCACGCCGTAGAATATGTATAGAGACTTTACCCCTCCCAGTCTGTCTGCGACGGCTCCTCCCACAGGTCTTAGCATCGCGCCAGCGAATATACACAGAGCGCCGAAATAGCCGGCAACGACTTTTACGTTGCTCTCGCCGAGAAGTTTCAGTCCGATTTCCGCCATTTCCGGTTTGTATACGTTCATAAGGTATACTTTCATATAGTTCGCAAAGCCCACGAATCCCCCGAAACTGACGGCGTAAAAGAGGCTAAACCACCATGTGTCTCTGTCCCTTAGCAGTTTCAGATAGTCGCCGAGACTCTTTTTTCTGGGAGTGTAGATCTCTGGCGGCGCGTCTTTCGCCATTAGAATATATGTGAGCAGTATGATGGCAGAGAGTACGCCGCCTACCAGAAAAACGGCCGGCCATCCCCAGATTTCCGCAATTTTCGGGGCAAAAATGTAATCTATGACAACCCCTATGTTTCCCGCCCCGGCCAGACCGAGAACCAGTCCCTGCAGTCTGGGGGGATACCACTGCCCGGCCTGGGGTAGGGCCACGGCGAAACTGGCTCCGGCGAAACCAAGCCCGAAGGCGACCATCAGTAGTTCCTGATAGGTTATGCTCTCTCCCCTGAAATAGGTATAAAACAAAGAGGCTATAACTATTAGCTGAGCGATAATGGCGGTCTTTTTGGCTCCTATATTGTCTACGAGAAAACCTAAAACGATTCTAAGGATCGCTCCGCCCAAAATGGGAATGGCCAAAAGTGTGGCTTTCTGGTTCGGGTCGAGAACGTATCCGTTTTGCGCCAGGGACTCGGCGATTTCCGTGGCCAGAGGCCCCAGCATGGTCCACACCATAAAACTGAAATCGAAATATAAAAAGGCTGCGATCAGTGTGGGCAGATGGCCCGCTGTTTTCAGTTCGCCAAGTTTCACGTGATCTCCTTTTAAAGTTGTTACAAAAGAATTATATATATAAATACGGTTCCGTTAAGACAACACAATGATTAAAAATTAATCACTTTATTGTTTAAATAATAAATGCTAAAAAAAACTTATGAAAAAAATTAAGCATTCCCTAAAGTAAGAGCCTTTTCTTTCTATAAATATAAAAATTGCCAATATTTCGCCCTGAAATCCAAATTGATTAAAAATTAATCAGTCACAACCGGGTCACGCTTTTGCTTTGATGATAAAATTCTTGCGAACAAAAATCAAAAAGGAGCAGCGATGAGAAAGCTTTGGCTGGCAGCGGCCGCTTTGTTTCCTTCGGTATTGATGGCGGAGGACAAGCTAAACAGCGGCGATACGGCATGGATGATAGTGGCCACGGCGTTCGTTATGTTGATGACGCCTGCGGGTCTGGCTCTGTTTTACGGCGGAATGACCAGAGCCAAAAACGTACTGAACACCTATATGATGGTGTTTATGGCTTACGTAATCGGATCGATAGTCTGGGTTTTGTGGGGATATTCGCTGGCGTTTAACGGAGACGGCGCCATTATAGGAAACCTGGACAAGATTTTCCTCAACGGCGTAACGGTAGATTCGCTTTCTGGCAGTTATCCCGAATTCGTATTTATAGCCTTTCAAGGAACGTTCGCGGCTATTACCGTAGCTATCGCCAGCGGTTCCGTTATCGAGAGGTTAAAGTTTTCCACCTGGCTGATTTTTACAGTATTGTGGGTAACTTTCGTATACGTGCCTATCACTCATATGGTATGGGGAGGCGGCTTTTTGTATAACGACGGCGCTTTGGATTTTGCCGGCGGTACCGTAGTGCATATGAACGGAGGTTTAGCCGGTTTGATTATGGCTTTGATGCTCGGCAAAAGGAAAAACTATCCGAAAGAGCCTATGAAGCCATCTTCAATCATTTTGACCGCGTTGGGTGCGGCTCTGCTTTGGTTCGGTTGGTTCGGCTTTAACGCCGGAAGCGAGTTCGCCGCTGACGGAGTGGCCGGAAGCGCGTTGCTGGTTACCAATTTCGCGGCCGCCATCGGAGCTTTGACGTGGGTAGTTATAGAGTGGATCAGATATAAAAAGCCTACCCTTCTTGGTGCGGCGACCGGCGCGGTGGCAGGTTTGGTGGCAATTACGCCGGCTGCCGGTTTCGTAGACGTGTTGGGCGCGCTGATAATCGGTATAGGCGGCAGCGTATTCGGATTTTTGGGAATTACATGGATGAAAAAGGTTTTCAAATATGACGACAGTCTCGACGCGTTCGGCGTTCACTTTCTAGCGGGATTGTGGGGCGCTCTGGCGACAGGACTTTTCGCTTTGCAAAATCTGGCGTGGGACGGAAGCCCGTTAAAGGACGAAGGGGACAGAGTCGCCCAGATGCTGGTTCAGTTGGAGTCTGTGGTGGTAACGATGATCTATACCGCTGTGGCTACTGCGATAGTATATTTTGTGGCCAGCTTGCTAACCGGAGGGGGCAGAGTTGACGAAGAGACCGAAACTATGGGTCTTGACGAGGCGGTACACGGAGAAAGAGGATTTAATCTATAATTTGGTATCATTCGTAAAAAAGGGAGAGACTCCTCTCTCCCGTTAACTGTAAGGAGACGAGATGAAAAAGGTAGAAGCAGTAATCAAACCGTTTAAACTCGAAGACGTAAAAGAGGGTCTTGCCGAGATCGGAATAACCGGAATGACCGTAACCGAAGTAAAAGGTTACGGACGTCAGCAGGGACACAGCGAACTATACAGAGGGGCCGAATACGCGATAGATTTTCTGCCGAAAATAAAAATTGAGGTGGTCGTTCCGGCCGAAGAGGTGGAAAACGTTATAGAAAAGATAGTTGAAAACGCTAGAACAGGCAAAATCGGAGACGGAAAAATATTCGTGTCCGATATTGAAAAAGTGGTCAGAATCAGAACCGGCGAGACCGACGAGGAGGCTCTATAAACTGCGTAAAATTTGTGCAAAAAAATTAAGAACCGTTTAATTTTGATTAAAAAATAATCAGTCCATTCTCCCTCCTTTTGGTAGAATTTCGTAAATTCAACCGAAAGGACGGGTTATGGACGCAAATACTCTCTCCTATATCCTCGATACCTTCTTCGCGCTTTTTGCGATGACGCTGATTATATTGATGGTGCCCGGCTTTGCCATGCTCGAAGCAGGTCTTGTGAGGACCAAGAACGTTACGGCGGTTTTGACCGTGAACACCATGATCTATTCGGTGGCTTCGATGGCTTTTTTGTTGATAGGCTATCAGCTCGCCTTCGGCGGCTGGGAAAACGACTCTATGAGCAAATGGGCCGCCTTTTTGTTTCAGATGGCTTTTGTGGGGAAAACGGTAAATATCATGAGCGGCGGGGTAAGCGAACGGACCAGAATAGTTCCTTTGACCCTCTTTACAATAGTAATGGGGGCGTTTATATATCCTTTGGTGGTCAATTGGACCTGGGGAGCCAATATGCTAGAAGGTACGATTTTGGATATTAGCTCCATGCACGATCTAGCTGGTTCAACGGTTATACACTCCACCGGTGCCTGGGCTCTGTTGGCCGCTATTTTGATTATAGGGCCCAGAAAAGGCAGATACGTAGGCGATAAGATAAAGGTCATTCCGGCGTCCAATATACCGCTGGTGGTGCTTGGGGCCTTTTTGCTGTGGATTGGATGGTTCGGATTCAACGGCGGGAGCGTGGGTTCGATCAGTACCAAAGAGAACGCCGACGCTGTGGCGCTGACCATCATGAATACGAATACGGCCGGTTTGGCTGGAGCGATAGCGGTGGGATTGATCGTCTATTTTAGATATAAAAAGTTCGATATAACAATGATTTTAAACGGCGCATTGGGCGGATTGGTGGCGATTACGGCCGGTGCCGATCTGTTTGATATATACACTCCCATTCTAATCGGCGCTATAGGCGGAGCTCTCGTGGCCTTTTTCGTTCCCTTTTTCGACAGACTGCGAATAGACGATCCCGTGGGGGCTCTTTCCGTGCATCTGATCAACGGAATATGGGGAACTTTGGCGGTGGGAATTTTCGCTGACGTCTCGTTTTTGGATCAGTTAAAGGGAGTGGTCGTAGTCGGAATATTCGCTTTTGTATCCTCTTATGCCGTATTGTGGCTGATAAACAGATTCGTTCCCTTTAGGGCCGACGAGGAAGAGCAGCTCGAAGGACTCGATATTTCCGAATGCGGAATCGAATCCTATCCGGAATTCAAAAGGGCTATTTGAGCCCTTTTTTTATATCCTCTCCTATCAGATAGAGCGCAGGAACCAGTATCAACGTGATAACGGTGGCAAAGAGTATTCCAAATCCCAGCGAGATAGCCATAGGTATCAAGAATCTGGCCTGTCTGGAGGTTTCAAATATCATCGGCATCAAGCCTACGAATGTGGTAAGCGTAGTGAGAAAAACCGGTCTGAATCTGGAGAGTGCTGCCTGAGTGGCAACTTTGAAAGCCGAAAAACCGAATCTTTTTTTATATTCGTTGGCGAACTTCAACATAATCAGCGAGTCGTTTATGACTATTCCGCAAAGAGCTATCATTCCAAATAGGCTGATCAGACTCATAGAATAGCCCATCAGCAGATGTCCCAAAATGGCCCCTATTATCCCAAAAGGTATGGCCGACATGACTATTAGCGGCTGGAAGTAGCTCTTAAAGGGTATGGCCAGCAGTACGTATATAGCTATCAAAGAGAACAAAAATCCGTATTTGAGCGAGGATACGTTCTCTCTGATTTGCGTCTGCCTCCCTTCGAAGGTGTAACTGAGTCCCGGATACTTTTTTACCAGCTCGTTCAGCGTGGTACTTTCTAGATCGTTCAATACCTCCAAAGCTCTGCTTCTGGGTCTGATATCCGCCTCCACGTTGATGATGCGCTTTCCGTCTTTTCTGATGATTTCGGCCGGCGTGGTTGAGATTTTGGTCTCTATGAGGGAGGAGATCGGTACCGATTTGCCTTCTACCACAATATAACCTTTTTCGAATGTGGATAGATCTCTCCTCTCCTCGAGGGGGAGTTTAGCCAAAATTTTTACTTCATCGGATTCAACAATAATTCTGGCTGCTTCGCTACCGTAAAATCTACCTCTAATCTCCTGCGCGATCTTTCTGGCGTCGAGCCCCAGTCTGTACGCGGCCGGCTTTAGAGTAAACGAGATCTCCTTTTTGCCTTTTTGAAATCCGGGGTCGATATTGAAAACGTTCGGATACTCCTCCAGAGCTTTGGCCACCTCCAGCGCTGCCTTTTTTAATACCTTTTCGTCGAAATGGCTCAGTTCCACTGAAATCGGCGTTCCGTGGGCTCCTACCGAGGCGGAGGAGAAAAACTGAACCGTTACGGCCCCTTCTATTTTCGGTGTAGCTTCTCTCCATTTTCTTCCAAACTCCAGAGTGCTCATTATCTCTTTTCGGATATCGGGATCGGCGAGATATACTCTGACTTCGGCGTATTCGGGTCCGGATCGTCCCACTCTGGCGTAGACGCCTCTGATTAGTTCGTCCCCTCTGGGGATAGACTCTTTGAGTTTCAGGGCGCTATTTATTAGAATCTGTACCCCTTTTTTGGTTACGTTGACGTCTGTTCCGGTCGGAAATCTAATAAAGGCTCTGGCGTAATCGCTTTCGGTATCCGGAAAAAGCTGCATACCCATTCTCCCGCTTAGAGCGAATGACAAAGTGGCCACAAAAAGGGACAGAAAGAGCGTCAGCGTGGCGTATCTGTGTCTGAGACAGAGCTTCAAAAAGCCGGCGAACTTCGTTCTGATCCACCATCTGAAACTTTTGGAAAATCTTTTTTGAAAGGAGTCTTTTTCCCTGATTTTCGGAAGCTGTGCGAGGTGTGAGGGCAAAATAAACAGAGACTCCAGCCATGAAATGGTAAATACCGCGGTTACCACCAATGGAATGGCTTCGAAAATCTTTCCGGTGACTCCGGGAATAAATAAAATAGGCATAAACGCTATTATGTTGGTCAAAATGCTAAAACTGATAGGTACCGCCATCTCTTTGGCTCCGATATAGGCGGCCGCTTTAGGAGGGCATCCCAACTCTTTGTATCTGTGAATGTTTTCTCCTACCACTATGGCGTCGTCCACCACGATTCCCAGAGCGATAATAAAAGCAAAGAGGGAGATCATACTAAGAGAGAGATCCATCGGTTCAAAAAGCAAAACCGAACCCAAAAAAGATACGGGAATTCCCATCATAACCCAAAAGGCTAATCTGGGTTCCAAAAAGAGAGATAGCGTAATTAGGACCAGAACCAGACCCAGCGCCGCGTTTTTTAGCAGAAGCTTTACCCTCTCTTCGTATACTTTGGCTCCGCTGTATAGCGTTTCGACGCTGATTGAAGGCGGTAGAAACGTTTTAGATTCCTTTATGGTCCGCTCTACGATTTTGGAAATCTCTATGGGAGAGTAGCTTTGCGGATTTTTCACCTCTACTCTAATAGCGGGCAGTCCGTTGTAAAAAGCAAAGTAGTCTTCATCTTCGAAAGCGCTCTTTATCGAGGCCACCGCACCCAGAGCCAGCGGTTTCGAAAGAGGCGTCTCTATTACGGGAAGATCTTCGAACTCCTTTGGCCGCTCCCCTCTTTGCCTCAGTTTCAAAACGATCTCTCCGCTCTCGGTTTTTACTATTCCGGCCGGCAGATCGAGGGACTCTTTGGCTATTTTGGCGGAAACGTCCGTAATGTTGAGTCCGTACCTGTTTAGAGTTTTTGAATCTATCTCTACCGCTATCTGTAGCGGACTGATACCGTAAAAGGTAACCCTCGATATTTGGGGATTTTCCAGGAGCTTATATTTGAGTATTTTGGCGTATCTGTAGAGTTCTATCCTCTCAACCGGACCGTATATCACCAGCGATACGGTTGTTCGTTCGTAGGTTCGTTGGGTAATGACGGGTTTTTCGGCCTCTTTTGGAAAGGTTCTAATTCTAAAAATCGCGTTTTCTATATCGTTTTGCAGTTTTGTTAGATCGTAACCCCTGAAACTCTCCACATAAACGGTTGCGCTGCCCTCTTTGGCCACCCCTTTGTATCTTTTGATCCCTTCTATAGAGTTTAGAGCCTCCTCGATAGGCATCAGTATCGCCTTTTCGATATCTTCCGGGGAGGCCTGCGGATAGGAGACTCTGATTTGAACCTCGTCTCTTTCGTAGTCGGGAAACACCTCCTGTTTTACGAAAAAGAGCGCCGCAAGGCCGCCGAGAAGCAGCAGTATCATTAAAATGTTGGCGACGACGCTGTTTTCGATCATCCAGCCGATCGGGCTTTTTTTATCGAATCCGCATCTCATCTGTCACTCTTTGCAGGCGCTATTTTCATTCCCTCGTACGCAGCGGGGGGAACCGAGGGGACGAAATCGATCGAATCGCGATCAGTTTTTGCGTAAACGTAATCTTTAAAGCTCCAAAGCGGTTCGATTTTCACCTTTTTCAGTCTGTTTTTTTGGACGGTCCATACCGTGTTATCAGCTCCTATGCCGCTTTTAGGTATTTTATAAACGTTTTTGACCGTTTTTCCCTCGATTTCTCCCCATCTAAAGTCGTTCAAAAATATATTCTCTGCCTCTTGCGCCAAAAATTTAACGTAAAGGAGTCTGCTCTTGTTTTCGAGCTCTTTCGAAAAGCCCAAAAGAGGGAATTTACTATCTTTGAATTTTAAATACGACTCTTTTGAGAGATACTCTATTTTTTCGGGATCGATAAGGGTTTTTAGAATCATTTTGTCGACTCTGTATCCTTTTAACAGGATTTTAGAAGCCGATACCACGTCGTTTTTAAACGTTAGGACTTCGCTCACTTTCATATCAAAAGGCGCAGTAATGGTGCATCTTTTAATGTTCAATTCGGCCCTTTTAAGAGCCGCTTTTGCGGCTTCTAGATTTTTTTCGGCCTCTTTTAGATAGGGCTTTCTCAAAAGAAAGTCTTTTTGCGATTCCGTAAGGGGTCTATTTAGGATCTGCAGCTCCTTTTTCGCGCGCTCGCTCTTTTTACGCTCTTGCAAAAGAGCGGTTTCGGCCTGGGCGACTTTGGCTCTGGCCTCTATCAGATCGAGTTCGAAATCGGATCTATCCAGTTTTATTAAAATTTCGTTCTTTTTGATCGTTTCGTAAGTGAATATTTTGGGATTCAACCACTCCACCGAGGAGGAGACTCTCGGTTTCAATTCCGCGGTTTCGTACGGCTCAATGAGGAAATATACCTCTTCTTTGAATCTGTACTCTTTCGGATAGAGCGTTACGAAATCTATTTTCGGGACTCTTTTTTTGTGGTGGGTTTTATGCATTTTGGGTTTATGGGTTAGCCACTGATATGAGATATATATAGACCAGAGCGCACTCATAGCTATTAAAAGATAGAGTAATAATTTGAACGCTCTTTTCATTTTTCGATCCTTTCCCATCCTGCCGTGGTTTTTAAATAGTAATCGGCGATATATTCCATCAAGAGTTTTTTCGTTTCGAGTAGATCTATGCGGTCCTCTAAAAGTTCTATCTCGTAATCTACGAACTCTATCGGAGTCTTTTCCAGCGACAACATATATTCGTAGCCGCTTTGAGCCCTTTTTTCGTCGTTAACGATTTTTGATTCAATGTAGGCCACTCTTTTTTGTTGGTAATCTACTCTCTTTTTGCTTTCGACGGCGTCGTTGAGTGCTTTTAAAAGAGCGTCTCTATAAAGATATAGCGCCTCCATGGTTTTATTGTAGGAGAGATCGCGTTGGGCTTTTATGCCGCCGCCATCATATAGTGTACTCGATGCCGAAGCACTCAGGGATAAAAACCACTCTTTCAACAGGTTGGACAAAGATAGCGCGTCATAGGACAATAGAGCCGAGATCTCGATAGAGGGCAGCCTCAGTTTCGTGGAGAATTCGTAGTCGCTTTCATATTTTTTTACCCGGTAAAAAAAGGCCTCCAGATCGGGTCTGTTTTTTAGATCCTCTATTGAAATTTCGGGCAGTTTTTTGGGTGTTCGCGACTCCGTGCACTCCAATGAGGGAGCTTTTTTTTCTTTGGAGATTAGGTAGAGTATCGATCTTTCGTATGTTTGTGCCAGTAGACGGCTCTTTTTGATCTCATATTCAACCGATTCGATTTTCGATTTGGCCTGCAGCAGTTCCGGAAGGCTCTTTTCGTTGCTGAGGAGTCTGTGTCGGATTATTTCGGCTCTTTTTTTCAGCAGAGTCAGTTTTTTATTTAGCAGAGTCAGTTTTTCTCTTTCGGCGCAGTATGAGTGGTAACTGTTTGCCAAATCGACGCTCAGTTCTATTTTGACCGCCTGATTTTGAGTCGCCGTTTCATAGGAGGCGAACGTTGCCGAATCGACTCTGTTTCTGTTTTTTTTGAATATATCGGGATCGTAATAGAGCGAAAACCGCAAAGATTCGCTGCGGTATGAGGGTTCTCCCTCCGATTTTTCGACCCCTTTCGAGGCTCTAGCCTCGAGATTCGGCGAAAGCTTTGAGAGAGCTTCTAGTTTTAGGGCCAATGACTGTTTAAGTCTGTATCTAAGAGAGCGAATTTTCCAGTTGTCGTTCAAAGCTGTTTGTATCAGGGAGGTTAGCTCTTTGTTTTCATAAATTTCCCACCACCGTTCAACTTGTTTTTCCGGCAAGGAGTCCCGCAGAGGTATATCCTTTACAGAACATCCGGAGAGAATCGCGATTATGAGGAGCGTTAATATCCTCATAACTCTTCATAGGCCTCTTTTGCTATAAGAGCCGCCCCTAGAGCGGTAGTGGTCTGAGGATTGTCCGCCACGGCGATTTTTGTGGATAGCTCCTCCTCCAAAGCCGCCACCAGTCCTCTGTTTAACGCCGGTCCGCCGTCGAAATACACGACCTCCTTTAGCCCTACCCGTTTTATCAGTTTGGCGACTCTTCTGGCGATGGAGTAATGTATTGCTGCCACTATATCCTCTTTTTTATGCTCGTTGCCCAACAGTGTGATTATCTCCGATTCCGCGAATACGGCGCAGGTGCTGTTTATCGTCAATACGGTATCTCCTGATGCGAAATGGTATTTGGCCAACTCGTCCACGCCTATTTCCAGCTTCGCAGCCGCCACGTCGAGAAATTTTCCCGTTCCCGCTGCGCATCTGTCGTTCATGGCGAAATTCGTTACGTTTCCCTCTTCGTCGAGGGAGATCGCTTTGGAATCCTGTCCGCCTAGATTTATTATTGTCCTTATGATACCAAATTTTTCGCCTGCTTTTCGCGCTCCTACGGCGTTGGCGGTAATTTCGCTGATGGTTTCGTCCGCCTCTTTGTACAGCTTTCTGCCGTATCCTGTAGCTACGGTATAGCTGATGTCTTCGAATGTTAGGTTTACCGATTGTAGGAGTCTTTCGAGGCTCTCTTTTGCGTATTTGTAAAACATGCTGCCGCTTGCCGAGACGCTTTGGGCGACTATATTTTCATCTTTGTCTACTATAACGATTTTTATGGCTGTAGAACCGATATCGATTCCTGCGAAAAAGCTCATTTTTTCTTTCTCCTTCTCGCTTTTAGAGATTCTACGAAGGCTTCCACTCTGGTCAACAGCTGTCCCCCTTGGGCCGGGCTGTAGTCCGATTCGATGTATAGTACCGGAATTCCCTCTTTGCCCAGCGCTTCCATTACACTGTGTCTTTCCATTTCGTATACCTGACATCCGGCGAAGGACTGGTAAACCACGCCGTCAACTTTATAAGTTGCTATTAGATCTTTGATTCTTCTGATTCTGTCCTCGTTTCTGGTAAATATCGGACAGGTGCATCCCTTTAGGTATCTATCGGCGACCGCGTCCACCATATCGTATAAAAACCATTCGTCCACGCTGACGAAATCGTTTAGCAGTCGATTTGAGGAGCATGTTTCGTCGGCAACTATGATTGCATCGCTCTGCTCTATCATCATGGGAAGCTTTAGATTCGGAAAAATCGGAGGAGATCCGGTATATAGTATTCTGGGGGATCTTTTTCCGCATGAGGAGAGGTTTCGGTTCGCTCTTGAGTCTACTTCTTTGAGCACCTCTTTTGCAGCTTCGGTCCATCTCTCGAGGTCGTCGAAAAAGAAAGCGTTTGTCATTAAAAAGATTTCGCTTCCGCTGATAGGGACATTTTGTAACGTTCTGTAACCGTTTATCTCGTGATAGACTTTTTGAGCCTCTCTAATTTTTTTGATCGACTCTTTTAAATCTGATCTTTTGAGTTTTACTCCCATCAGTTTTTGCAGCTCTTTTGCGAATCTTCTGACGCTGGCTCTCCAGTATCTGCGGCTCTCTTCGCTCTCCTTTACTCTGGGAAACTCCATATGGTACATTTGATATCCCATCTCTTCGGCCAGCGAGATCGCCTTGGTTTTTTGGTCGCATGTGGTGGGATGGACGATCAAAGAGAGGTTTTTTTCGTAAGGGGACTCGAAATTGCTCAGCATACCTAGGGTGGCTTTTACCAAAGAGCAGGATTTTGCGGGCATAAAATCGGAGCCTTTTTGCTCCATGACGTAAAACCCGTTACAGAGCCTAACCGGAACGGCTCCTAGAGCTCTGATTATCTCTTCGGGAACCTGGATACACATGGTTCCGATCAGAGGGGCCGCGGTAGAGAGTCTATTTTTTTTGCAGTAGATATCCTCGTAGAGGTTTAGAAAATACTCCATCGACTCCAGAGGCGATTTAAGATCGAATCTAAACGCATCGATCACTTTTTGGGCTTCCGCGGCCTCGTATCTGGCGATTTTGGTTTTTTGAACTCTGTTTTTATCTATCATTCTCTTTGTCCATCCTTTCTATAAACCCCTCTTTGGTGGATCTGAACACGGTCCATTTTAACAGATCCACCCTCAGTGCATCCTCTTCGGGGCAGGAGGCTACGCATTTTAGACAGAATATGCAGTCGTCTCTGAGAATGTTTTCGCTGTTTACGTCGTCGGCTATATCTTTGATCTGCATGTCGCATACTCTGTAGCAGTCTCCGCATTTTGTGCATCTTTCGCCGTTTTTTTTGAGTTTCAGTATCGCCGCGGGACTGAAAATATAATGCATCGCGCTCATCGGACAGAAAAAGCAGAAAAACCTCTTTTTAAAAAAGGATCCGATTAAAAAAAGCGCGCTGAAGGCTACTCCGAAAAAGGTCAAAAAGAGAGCCGTCGCGCTGGAGAAATCCAAAAACCACTGGGAGAAGTCGCCGACGAACATTGGGGTTATGAGTCTACCGGGACACATTTTGCAAAATGCCGCTCTCCACTCTCCGTCGAGAAGTCCCACTCCTATAAACAGAGGCATTACGACTACGACGGCTAAAAATATATATTTTATTTTGCTGAGGGCCTTGAACTGCTCTTCTTTGTAGGTTCCGTATGGTATTTTGAAAAATTTTCTAAGGGAGGTCAGCCAGTCCTGTACGGTTCCGAGAGGGCAGAAATATCCGCACCAGGCTTTGTTGAATATCACAAACCAGGCCAGAAATATCAAAAACCCGGTAAGTACTCCCAGGCTTTCGGCGCTAAAGAGTCTATCCCAGGGTCTTGCCAGCTGATGCTGCAGGGGCATAAAATAGCACATTCCGCCGTGTTCGCGATTGTAGCCGCAGGAAAATATGGGCAGCTCCCTGCCTAGATCGATAGCGAGATATCCTCCGTAGACAAAGAGTGCAAAAGCAACCAGTTGTATGAGGAACCTATATTTTCTCAGATCGATTCTGTCTAGAGCTTTTTTAATCTTCATCGAATGTCACCTCTTTGTGATCGGCTTTGGATTTTCTGTATAGTACCACCACTATCCCGACTCCAATCAGTATCAAAATAGTGGCCATTATGGCGTAGGCCGTGGACTCGTATTCGTTTCTGTGGGGAGAGAAGGCTCCAAAATATGTGGTTGTTACCATTTTGTCCCCTATGTTTTCGCTAACAGAGACTATAAATTTTTCGCGGTATCTTTTGTTGAATTTATCTTTGGGCGGAAAGTAGTCTCTGATTAGTCTGAAAGTAACTTTTCCATTTTCGTCAGTAAGCGATCTTTTTTGCCAACCGAACTCAGTTTGAAAGGTTACCGGAACTCCCGCGAGCGGTTTTTGGTTTTTCAGAATCAAAAAGGTCACCTTTTGCGAGGTTCTGAGTCTGGAGTAGAAGTTTTCGTTCTCGTTTCTGAGTCTCAAAATATCCAAAACTATATTTTTTGGAGCCACCGGGGCCATTTTTTCTTTGTCGTATTCGGTGTGGGAGGAGTGGTCGAATCTTTTGTATTCGGTTTTGGCAATTTTTAGCCATCCGTTGTTTTCGGCTATAAAATATACGGTATAGTATCCGCTTTTAGGTACCTCAAAAGAGGTCTGCAGGCATCTTTTTTTTCTTTTTTCGAGTCTTTTTTGCTCCTTTTTGTAATCTATCAGTAAAAATTCGCCATCTCCTTTTAGACATTTGGGATTAGAGAGCTCTCCTCCCATGGCTTTTACTCTCATAAGAGGAGGGCCGTTTTTTTGTCTTGCGGGTCTGTAAGCTCTTTGTAGCCATATGGTTTTTGCCTTTTGTATATCGATCGCCTCCACTTTGTTTCGGTGGGAATGGGTTTGATGCTGATGGTGGGCTCGCGGCTTTCTGCCGTAGGTCTCTATTACGTAATCTCTGTATAGGGTGACTCCTACGAAGAAAATTATCAAAGAAGCCGCAAAGGGATAGGCTATTATCTTTTTTAGCTTCTGAGCTTCGATCAGGGCGAATCTTTTATATAGAATATAGAGCGCCCATATGATTCCGATCCATTTAAAAGCGTCGAAAATCTGAAGCCACCGTTCGCCTCTGGAGGCGAGAGGCTCCACGTCGATATAGATTCCGAACCCCCACGCTATTCCCTCTACGATACGTTCGTAGTTTCTGACAATAAAAAACTCTAGAGCGTGGCCCAAGGATGACATAATAAACAGTGGAGCGAAAGCGTAGCCGAGGGTCTCGAAGGTCTCTTTGAACGTTCTGTTTAAAATTTTTGAAGCTATCGTCATACCTAGCAAAGCCGCGGCTACGCTAAAGAGCAGAGCGTAAACAAAGGTAAAGAGTCCGGCAAGATCGACGGATGTTTTTCCGATTAGAGACTCAACCGCCTGGGCGGTTTGATTCCATATGAACTGATCGGCTATATTGCTCCTGTTTAGTCCGTGGTGAAAAGCCATCGATATGGGAATTGAGGCCAAAATCAAGATGTAGGTCCATATTTCGGCTCTTAGGGGTTTGAACTTTTTATAAAGCGAAAAGCCCGGTTTTACGGTTTTGAATCTGACCGCTTCGCAACTGTGGGTACACTCCATACAGAGCGTACAGTCTTGCATGGAGTTTTTCTTTTGGAAGTTAAACGGGGATAGACCGTACGGACAACTTTTTGCGCATTCGAATCCTTTACAGCTTTTACAAGCCTCGGAATAGGTGTCGAACCAGGTAAATGAGAGTTTGGAATAGGCCCTAAGAGCCGTTCCGATAGGACAAATATATTTGCAGTAGGCCATATCTTTGTAAAGAAAATAGAATATAAACGCGATTACTGTCATAACGGCAAACAGTACGGCGCTACCCAGAGGCGTTCTGTAAACGCCCTCGAAAGCGTAGTGGACGCCCCACCATCCGAAAACCAGCAAGAAAATCCCTATATATCTGTTCGCCAGAAAGCCCGGGATTTTCTTTTTGAGCCCTATCATCGTTATATATTTTCCCAAAAAACCGTGAGGACAGATTCCGCAAAAGATTCTGCCGAAGGTAGGGAGGGTAACCACTATAAAAAGAGGCCAAAAAAGACCCCAAAATAGAGCCGTGGTGAATATGTTCTCTTTTGATGGATGTGCAAACCCCATATATATGGCGTAAAAAAATAGCGCCGTCGTCGCTACTCTAACGAAAAGAAGAAAAGTTTTGTTCTTAAATATAAAATTAAAAAGCGGATTTTTAAAAAGATCTGATGCCGCTCTTTTGATCGTTTTGACCATTCCCCGTCCTTTTATGGTTTATAAAGCGTAAAATCCTCCAATTAGCGCGACGCCGCCTATAAATAATAACGTGCACGCCCCTATCTCTATATGGAGTCTGTATTTTTCGAACTGACTTACTATCCCTTTGATAACCGGAGCGAAAAAGAGACCGAAAAATAGCGTGGTCATAATTGAGGTTCCTAGTCCAAAAACCGTTCCGTATCCGATCGCTTCCCACAAAGAGTGGGCCGATGCCGCTATTGCGGCAAGAGCCAGCAACGGAGCGCAGAGGTTCAGAGAAAAGAGCGCTCCTATTGAAAACGAGCTCATATTGGCGTAACTTTTGCCGATGCCGCACGCCAATGAGCACCCTTTGCGACTGACGGTTTTATATGCGAGATAAATGGAGATCGCGATCATGGCGCCGCCGCCTATTAACGAGGATACCTCCGGTTTAAGCAGGCTTTTTATCGCGCCTGAAGTCAAATAGGAAAGGGCGGCGATCGTTCCGTACGAGAATATTCTGCCGGCTCCAAACAGTAAAACAAGCCTTATAGAGCTTTGCATATCTTTGCCGGCGGCGATCAACAAAGGCCCGACGACGGGCCCGCAGGATATGGTGCAGGCCGTTGTACCGTACACCAGGCCGGTAGCGAACAGGGCCAAAAAGGAGATTTTTTCCAACGGCTCTCCTTAGAACTTGTAGCTCATACCCACGTAGTATACTCTGCCAGGATCGACTCTGATGCTGGCGTCCTCGGCGTTGAGTACGCCGTCTTCGTTCCTGTCGCGGTAGAGGTATACCGATCTAAAGTACTGATTGTCGAAAAAGTTGTCCACTCTTGCGAAAAACTCAAAATCGTTGCCCTTGATTTTGGCGTTATATCTCGCCTGAAGATTCAACACGCCGTAAGAGGGCATTTTTACGAAATTGGTTTCGTCGGCGTAGTAGCTGGATTGCCAATACCACTCGGGAACAAGGGTCCAGTTTTTGTCGATCTTTATATATGTGAACAGATCGAATTTGTGATGAGGCACTCTGGGGAGCCTATTGCCCGAAATATCGTACGTTTCGTCGTCTTCGGCATCTCCAGGTCCCAGCGATACCGTAAAGGGGAGATGGTTTCTATAATAGGCGTCCAAATAAGTATACGCAAGATCGAAGGATATCTTTTTGCTTCTGTCGCTTTTTAGGCTAAGCTCTATACCGGTGTTTCTGGCGTCACCCACGTTGTCGAAATATAGATTGGCTCCGTCGGCGGAATAGTATGTACCGCCGTTTCTGGCTATCATATCGTAAGTATCCAGAACGAAAGCGCTAAGCTCGTACGTAAAACTGTTGTTAAGCGCCCGTTTGCTTCCTCTGATCCCGATTTCGTAATTAATGGTGGTTTGAGGATCTATATCCGGATTGTTCTGGCTGTATCTGTCCGGATCGTAGTCGTATGCGTATAGCTCATAGATCCTAGGATTTCTAAAACCTGTTGATACGCTGGCGTAAACGGTATCTTTCGAGTCGAGTTGATATGAGGCTCCGAATCTGTACGATATGTTGGTATAGCTTTTGTCCCTGGAGGAGCTTTGCAGGCTCCAATTGGTTCCGTCGAAGCTGTATTGTACTATATCGTATTTATATTTTTCGTAATCGTATCTACCGTTTACGGTCAGGGTGGTTTTCGGATTTAGCATATACTTTAGTTCCGTATAAACCGCGTATCTGTCTTCCGTACTTTTCGTATCGCTCCACTCTCCGGCGTAATTTGTGCCGCTCCATCTACTGCCGTAAGTGGCCGTGGTTAAATCGTACTCCTTTAGCTCTCTTTGTCCTACGTCCACGCCTACCATGTAGCCCAGTTTTTCGTACTTGTCTCTATATTCGCTTTTAAATCCCTTTTGATAAATATCTTCGCTACTTTTTCTCGTATAGGTATCGTCGGCTCCGTCACCGTTGAGGTCCTGCGGAGAGGCTATATAGTCGTAAAGATCTACGTAGTAGTAGAGGTTGGCCATCAAGTTGGCGCCAGAATCGAAATCTTTGCTATAAGTTAGAAAATATTTATCTATATCTGAATAGTAGTCATACGCCCAGGGCCAGTCGCCGTCGTCCGCTCCGGTGGGATTGGTTTTGGCGGCCGTAACTCCGGTAACGCTGCCTCTGGTACTTTCGTCATATTTTCTTGTTATGTCTATTCCGAGCGTGATTTCGCTCATATCGTCTATGAAATAGGTCAGTTTGCCGCTGGCCGATTTGGACCATGCCTGGCTGTATTGCCAAAAGCCTCCCGTATATCTGTATGCGGCTACCAGATTGGCCAGAAAATTTTCGCCGCTTTTATACATCTGGGCCCTGTAGTTTTGGTAGGCGTAGCTTCCGTATTCGGCTTTTAGGGATACCTCGTTTTTGTTTTTCGGTTTTTTGGTGGTGATTATTACGGCTCCAGCCAGCGCGTTGGGACCGTACAGATAGGAGGCTCCCCCCTTGATCACCTTGATGCTTTCAATCTCGTCCAGATTGAATTTTACCTTTCCGCCGTTTTGTAAAACCGGAACTCCGTCTATAACTATGGCTACTCCCGTATCTTCCCACATAAACTCCTGCTGGTTGACGCCCCTGATGTGTATCTCGACGGTGTCTCCGGCCCTTACGTCGGCAGTTATTCCGGGTACCGTTCTTAGGACTTCGTTTATATTTTTTGGATCGATTATCTCTATCTTTTGTTCTTCGATGATATTGACCGTAGAGACTTCCGTAGCCGGATTTTTGAAAATATCTTCTATGGTGGAGGACTCTACCGTTATAGGATCGACCGCGTAGTTTTCGGCCATCAAAATCGAAGCCGCCAGCGACAGATATAGCGCCTGCTTGAGTCTCATGTGTGCTCCTTGGTTTTGTTGTCGAAGGAAAGTATAAAAAAAGAGTGTTAAATTTGCGTTAATTAAAGCTTAAACAAATTATTAATTCAAAATCTTAATGATTTAGTCACTAAAAAATCACTTTTAAAACCGTTTTTATTTCATGATGATATAATTAGCAGTAAAAAAAGGGTGTCTGTGTCTATCTACAGAGAGTATGATATTAGAGGGATTTTCGGTAAGGAGCTTACCGAAGAGAGAGTAAAAAAGATAGGATACTTTCTGGCTGAGCGGATAAAAAAAACCGGTAAATTCGTGGCTGTGGGATATGACGCCAGACTCCATTCGCCTACGCTTTTTGAGTGGCTGTGTTCCGGTTTTAGGGCCCGGGGAGTGGTGGTTTTGAATATGGGTATGGTACCTACCGGAGTCAACTATTTTTGTAACTACCAAAGTTTCGAAACTCCGGCGGGTACCGTAGAGCCCGCTGCTTCGGTCATGATTACAGGATCTCACAATCCTCCTGAATATAACGGGTTTAAAATAACGATTGACAAAAAGCCTTTTTTTGCCGAAGATATATACTCTTTGGGCGAAGAGGTTGAAAACAGCGATATAAAGATCGACGCCGTGCCGGAGTTTTTCGAGATAGACGCCAAAGAGCGATATATCGACTATATGGTCGAAGAGTTCGGATCGTTGAGAGGTTTTGATAAAAAAATTGCGATCGACTGCGGCAACGGAGTCGCCGGCGTGGTAGCGGAACCGATCCTGAAGGGGCTGGGGATTTCTTATGAAGCTCTCTTTTGCGAGCCGAACGGAACGTTTCCAAACCATCATCCAGATCCAAGCGTAGAGGAGAATCTGAAGGCTTTGAAAGATGCTCTCAAAGTATGCGATCTTGGGTTCGCTTTTGACGGGGACGGGGACAGAATAGCCTTTTTGACGCCCCAACACTCCTTTAAGGGCGACGAACTGGCGATAGTTTTCGCAAGATATATGTCAAATCCAGTTGTGGTCGGCGAAGTGAAATGCTCTCAGGTTATGTACGATGAAATAGACAAGATCGGCAAGGCCTTGATGTACAAAACAGGTCACAGCAACTTAAAGGTTTATATGAAAAAGAGCGGCGCAGATCTTGCGGCAGAGGTGAGCGGCCATATATTTTTCGCGGACCGCTATTACGGTTACGACGATGCGGTTTACGCGATGCTGAGGATTTTGGAACTCTCCAAAAAAGGCGTGGATTTCGATGCCGAAATAGCTTCGGTTCCTAAAGTGTTCAACACTCCAGAGATAAAGTACGAAACCACCGAAGAGAAAAAGTTCAAAATCGTCTCCGAGTTAAAAGATCTGCTCTCATCTCCGCCTGAATGGTTTCCGGGTATAGTGAAAGTGATAGATATAGACGGGGTAAGAGTGGTGTTTGAAAAGGGGTGGGGACTGGTTAGAGCCTCCAATACGACTCCGGTTTTGGCTATGAGATTCGAATCATTTGATGAGGATGAGCTAAAAAAGTACGAGACCGCTTTAAAAAGAGCCGTAGAAGAGATAGATAAAAAGGTGAAATAATGAGAGTAGTTTTAAAAAATCCTCTCGATATGCATCTGCATCTTCGAGACAACGAGATGCTCCAAAAAGTGGCGCCTTTTAGCGCCAGGTTTTTCAGCGGGGCGCTGATTATGCCCAATCTGGTTCCGCCCGTAACTACGAAAGAGCGGCTTTTGGGCTACAAAGCCAGAATAGCTGATGCTATAGGGGCGGAGAGTTTTGAACCCTATATGACCCTTTTTTTTAAAGAGAGTTACGATTACGATTTTTTGTCGGATATAAAGAATGAGATTTTAGCCGTAAAACTCTATCCAGCCGGCGTGACTACCAACAGCGAGGCCGGCGTGAAGGGGGTGGATATCCGGAGATTGGGGCCGGTTTTTGAGGCAATGAGCGATCTGGGAATTCCCCTGTGCGTACACGGAGAGAGCGAAGGATTCGTAATGGATCGGGAGGCCGAGTTTATTCCGGTTTATGAAAAACTGGCAAAAAGCTTTCCAAAGCTAAAGATAGTAATGGAACATATAACCACAAAAGAGGCTGTGGAGGCTCTGGAGCGTTACGAGAATCTCTACGCCACCATCACGCTGCATCATCTGTATATTACTCTCGACGACTTGGCCGGGGGGCTTCTTAGGCCCCATCTGTTTTGCAAACCGATAGCCAAACGTCCCGAAGATAGAATGGCGCTAAGAAGAGCCGCATTTTCGGCTCATCCAAAAGTGATGTTCGGAAGCGATTCGGCGCCGCATCCCAGGGAGAAAAAGGAGGCTCCGGGCTGTGCGGCCGGAGTATATACCGCTCCTGTCGCTCTGCCTGCTTTGGCGCAGCTTTTTGAGGAGGCGGGCGTTTTGGATAATCTCCAAAAGTTTGTCAGCGACAACGCCAAAGTCGTATACGGCGTTAATCCTCCGAAAAAAGAGGTCGTGTTGATCAAAGAACCTTATAGGGTAGAAAGAGAGTATTGCGGAGTGGTTCCAATGTTCGCCGGCGAGAGCCTAAAATGGAGAGTGGCGGATGTCATATAAGATTCTGCTTTTGGAAGACGACCCTCTTTTTGCCGAAACGATAGAGGATTTTTTAACGGAAGAGGAGTTTTCGGTCAGCGTGGTAGATGACGCAAAAAAAGCGCTGAACAGATGTTATAAAGGCAAATACGATCTATATATATTCGACGTTAAAGTTCCCTATATGAGCGGTTTTGATCTGCTAAAAGAGCTGAGAAATTCGGGCGACGATACCCCTACGATCTTTATCACCTCGTTAAAGGAGAAGGAAAATCTTAGCGAAGGTTTTCGAAGCGGCGCCGACGACTATCTGAAAAAGCCGGTGGACCTGGACGAGCTGCTATATAGAATCAGGGCCGTTTTGAAAAGAAGTGTCGGCGATGAGATAGTGGATTTTGGAGAGTTTCGTTTCGATATGAAGAGAAAGATTCTCTCAAAGCAGGATCGCGAGATCGAACTAAATCCAAAAGAGGCCGAGCTTTTGGCGCTTCTTTTGAAGTTCAGGGGCAAGACCGTAACCAAAGAGATGATTTTCGAAGCTCTCTGGAGCGCGGACGAGATAACCAGCGAAGGGGCTTTGAGAGTATATATCAACAATCTGAAAAAGGTTGTTGGAAAAGAGAGAATCAGCAACATCAGAGGGGTCGGATACAGATTTGAAGATTAAAAGGGAACTTTTTAAGGTAGTAGCGCTCTTTGCCGTTATGAACGCCATCATCGTTTCGGTGGCCTTTTTGGTATTGGAGATTTTAGGTTACGATAAAAAAGGTTTATCGATAGCCTTTTTGGTCGCTTTGGCTCTCTCGGCGGTTTTCGGATGGCTTCTTGCGCGCTTTTCTCTCTCTTCGGTGATAGAGACCAACGAACTGCTCGATAGGCTTTTAAAAGATACGTTGCACGAACTGAACATTCCGGTGGCTACCATTACCGCTAACGTTTCCATGCTGAAAAAGAACGAGAGCGATCCAAAAAGAGTAAAAAGGCTAGAACGAATCAGCAAGGCGGCTTCGCAGCTGCTGCTACTGTATAAGAATCTGGATTACTATATAAAAAAAGAGATTCAAAAAGAGACCCGCGAAGAGTTCGATCTAAAAGAGTTGATAAAGGAGAGACTCGAATTTTTCGAGGATATCAGAGGCGATATACGTATAAAGACGGATCTGGAATCAACTTTTGTCAAAGCCGATCGAAACGGTTTCGCAAAAGCCGTCGACAATCTTATATCAAACGCTATCAAATATAACAAAAAAGGGGGCTTTGTAAAAGTCGTTTTAAAAGAATCCTCTTTGATCATAGAAGATAGCGGAATAGGTATGGATGAGAGCGAGATATTGAAAATCTTCGAAAGATACTACCAATCAAGCGATTCGGCCGACGGATACGGAATAGGTTTGAATATAGTCAAATCCTTTTGCGACGAGAACTTTATTTCCATCTCCATTGAGTCTAAAAAGGGACACGGAACCAAAATAACACTGCTTCTTGATAGGGTTTTAACTCAAATTTAACATATTTTTGCAAAAATAGCGTAGTTTTAAAAATTAAAGGTGGTATATGGACGGGCTTAAAGAACTGGTCGATTACGGAGTCATAGGTCTGTTGGCGGCTATGAGTTTCGTGGCTCTGTGGCTGGCGATAGAGAGATATCTCTTTTACAAAAAGGTAGATCTGTCCAAATATAGAGACAGGAATCTTTTAGAGGTAGATCTGAGCGAAAATCTTTCGATGATCGCCACGATAGCCTCAAACGCCCCATATATCGGACTGCTCGGAACGGTTTTGGGAATTATGCTAACTTTTTACACCATGGGACAGCAGGGGATGGTCCAGACCAAAGAGATTATGATAGGACTGGCTTTGGCCCTAAAGGCTACCGCAATGGGGCTGGTGGTGGCTATTCCCGCATCAATTTTTTACAATCTCCTGGTTAGAAAGATGGAGGTTCTTGTGGCGAAGTGGGAATCGTTAAATGAAAATTAAAAAATTCGACTCTATCAACGTTATTCCGTTTATAGACATAATGTTGGTTCTGCTGGTGATAGTGCTGACTACCGCCTCGTTTATAGCAAAGGGGGCCATTCCTCTAGACCTCCCCGAAGCCAGCAGCAGTAAAAAACTCCCTATAAAAAACCTCGAGATCTCTATAACCAAAGATGGAAAGATATATTTTCAGGAAAAAGAGGTGGACCCCAAAAGACTCAAAGAGGCTCTTTCTAGCGTCGGCAAAGACGACAATATAGTAATCAGAAGCGATAAAAACTCGAGGTTTCAATATTTTGTAGAGGTGCTGGGAATATTGAAAGAGAAGGGAATCGACAACATAACCATTGTGACTCGCCGTTAAAGGTAAAAGGCTATGAAAAGGGGTTTTTGGATTTCGCTTTTTGTTCATCTGGCTCTTTTTGCCGCTTTTATCTCTTTTTTCGAAAGCGAATTCGCTCTAACTCCTCCAAAGGGGGAGAAAGTAACGGTAATTAGTTTAAAGAGCCTGGATATTAAGAGCGATGCCTCTTGTAACTGCGGCTGTTCGGCTACGGCACGGAAAAAACCTCAGCCCAAGAAAATAGCAAAGATCTCTCAGCCGCAAAAAGAGATTAAAACGATACAAAAGCCTATATCTAAGCCAAAACCCAAACCCAAACCGAAACCCACACCCCCAAAACAAGAGCCC
>JAMONM010000084.1 GCA_027065825.1 Campylobacterales bacterium
AAATAACTATAATAGGTGCGGCTGGAGATGGCAACAACAACAGTCAGCTTACGCTCAAGTATCAGGATTTCGCCGATACTACGACGGCGGCTATTACCGACTTGACAAGGATCCAGACCGCTGTAATAGACTACTCCAATCCCGAAAGCCGATTTTTGAATACGGGTGCGGTTGATACCCAGATCTCGGAAGATTTCGTCAATTTGACACAGCTAGATAGCGATTTCATTTTCTACGCCCAGCAAAACGGCAGCGGCAAAGGCGATCTAATGAGCATGTCCGTAAGCGAGGAGGGTGTGATTAAAGCCACATATACCAACGGACAGGTAAAGGATATAGCCAGATTGGCCGTCGCCACCTTTAAAGACAAAGAGATGCTGGTAAGAACCGGCGACAGCCTCTATCTGCCCAATCAGCAAACCTTCACTCCCATTATCGTTCCCGGCGGGGTAATCAGCAAAATCAGGAGCGGAATGCTGGAGATGAGCAACGTGGATATCTCCCAGGAGTTCATCAACCTCATCACGGCCCAAAGAGCCTATCAAGCCAACGCAAAAACGATTACGACTGCAGATCAGATCCTCCAGACCACAATGGACATCAAACGATAAAAGGGGTCGGCCCCTTTTATCGAAATTAAATATTAGATATGAGATAATTTGCTATCTTCTATCTGATATTTAATTTAAAAGGGTTTTGATGGCTGAAGAGGCTAAAGAGCAAGAGCAAGAAGAGTCAAAAGGCGGAAAAAAGAAACTCATAATTATTATCCTGCTCCTCATTATAATCCTCGGAGCCGGCGGCGGCGCGGCCTACAAGTTTTTGGTTCTCGACAAACAGGAAGAGGAGGCGAAAAAAGAGAAAAAGGCCGAAAAGATAGTCGAGGAGATAAAAAACGTTGAAGAGCTGGGGATCCAGTTCGACGTTGGTACGTTTATCGTCAATCTTCAGGACAAGGACGCCGATAGATATTTGAAAATTTCAATCGTTCTGGAGGTGCAGGACGACAAGATAAAAATGGAGCTGGAAAAGAGGCTCCCCCAGATCAAGGACGCCATAACGACTCTGCTCTTTACCAAAACTTCGAAAGAGCTTAAAACCGCCGAGGGTATAGAAGAGCTAAAAGAGGAGATAATAAAGAGAATCAACGCCATTTTACCCATCGGAGGCGTTAAAAACGTCTACTTTACAGATTTTGTAATTCAGACCGCATAAAGGATCGAAAGTGAGCGACAAGATAGAGGCTCAGGAGAATTTCGAGCCTCAGACTCTCGATTTTCTCGAGGACGTTAAACTAAAAATCAGCGTCAACGTAGGAAGAACCAGCAAACTATTGCTGGAGATCGTCTCTTTGAAAGAGGGAGACATAATAGCTCTTGACGCCGATATAGACGGTAATATAAACGTTATGCTGAACAACCAGCCCTTTGCGGTCGGTGAGATGGTTGTAGCCAACGACAAATATGGAGTCAGGATCATAGACCTTGCTTGAGACGCAGGAGATCGTAAAGTTTTTAGCCTCTTTTTCAATAATCGTAATCATTTTATATTCACTCTACTATTTTTTGGCAAAATCGGGATTTTCTATCTCTTCGAAAGGGAAAAGAATCGAAATAGTCGATACGAAGAGCGTAGGTAGAAACAGAGGATTTTTAATCGTCAAAGTTGACGATAGGGAGTATTTTTTTACCGTTGACGAAAAGGGTATGAAAAAGATAGATCAATGGCCTCTCGTTACGGAAAACGAAAGCGACGATAACGATGGTTAGACTCTTTTTTATAGTTTTCGGCGCCGTTTCGTCGATATATGCCGGACCGGTGGAGGAGGCGGTGGCCTCGCTGCAGAATCTAGATCTCTCTTTGAAGATTCTGTTTTTGATGACGGTTTTATCCCTGGCTCCGGCGATTTTGATTACCGTTACCTCTTTTACTAGGATCGTGATCGTTCTCTCTTTGCTGAGACACGCTCTGGGTATTCCGCAGTCTCCGCCAAACCAGGTAATAATAGCGTTGGCGCTTTTTTTAACCGCCTTTATTATGAAACCGGTCTTCGAAGAGATTAACAAAAACGCTATAACTCCTTATATGAACAAGGAGATAAACGACAAAGAGGCGATACAAAGAGCCGTTGAGCCCGTCAAGAGATTTATGTTGTCAAATACGAGAAAGGAGGATCTAAAGCTCTTTATAGAACTCTCCGGCGAGAATCCGCGCTCTCCAGAAGAGTTGGGAATGATGACGCTGATTCCGGCCTTTTTGGTCAGTGAGATAAAGATAGCATTTGAAGTGGTCTTTATTATTTTTCTACCCTTTTTGGTTATCGATCTTTTAGTGGCCAGTATATTGATGTCGATGGGTATGATGATGATCCCCCCGATGATGATCTCTTTGCCGTTCAAACTGATTTTATTTGTTCTCTCGGACGGGTGGGAGCTACTGATAAAAGCGCTGGTGGTGAGTTACAAATGAGTCTCGATCAAGCTATCACTTTGGTGGAGCAGATGCTCAAGATCGCACTGATGGTAGGCGGTCCGGTTTTGTTAACAGCATTTTTGGTGGGGCTTTTGGTCAGTATTTTTCAGGCCGCCACCCAGATACACGAGATGACCATTACGTTTATTCCGAAAATTGTAGCTACCGTGGTTGCTATGATGGTGTTCGGGTCTTGGATGTTCGTTCTGTTGACGGAGTATTTTAAAGAGACTTTTCAAAACATATTCACTATCTTGCAATGAGTCTGTTGATCGACGTAAAGGACGCTCTGGAACTGGGATTGATATTTACGAGAGTTATTGCCATATTTTTGAGTTTTCCTCTCATAAACACTCAGATGATTCCTCTAAACGTCAAACTGTTGCTGGTTGTAACTTTTTCGTTTTTTATCGCGCTTCATATCGATACTTCGTTCGATATCGAGAGTGTTGACGCGGCGTTGTTGGGTTTGCTGGTTATCAAGGAGCTGTTTATAGGTTTTGCTCTGGGACTGCTGGTGAATATTTTCATATCGGCCCTCTCTTATGCGGCCGAAATAATCAGCTATTTTATGGGATTGACGGTGGTGAACGTATTCGACCCTACCTTCGGACAGATTTCGGTATTGAACAGATTTTTCATTTTGCTCTTTTATTTTATATTTTTCATAACCGAGAGCTACCGATATGTGTTTGGCGGCATCGTAGCAAGTTTCGAGTACATTCCGATCGACAAACTCGTTTTTCTTGAGCCTCTTTTTCCTTATATTCTGGAAAAATCGGCCTATATATTTATCATGGCGTTTCAGATAGCTTTTCCGTTTGCTTTGATACTCTTTTTGCTGAACGTGGCTTTGGCTCTGGTTAACAGACTGATTCCTCAGATCAACGTCTTTATAGTGGGTCTGCCTATGCAGATATACGTAGGTTTGGCCGCTTTGGCGTTCGGAAGTTCGGTATTGGTGTATATAGTGGTCTCTTTGCTTCAGAGAATGGGCGAAGAGTATATTTATATATTGAAACTGGGAGGTTAGGGTGGCCAAAGATCCCAGCAAAACCGAAAAGGCGACGCCCCGTCGTCGTCAAAAGGCCAGAGAAGAGGGGCAGGTAGCCAAGAGCCAGGATATTCCCATATCGGCTTCGTTACTGGTGGTATTTTTGATGTTCATATTCTATCTGCCCTTCGCCTACGAGAGATTGAAAGAGTACTTTACCTACGTATTTTCCGATCCTCTCTTTTTGATTCCCACTCAAAACGGACAGATCGTAGCGGAGACTATAAAGCTGATGGGCGTTTTGGTGCTCCCGGTATTTTTGGTGCTGTTAATAGTGGGAGTCTTTTCCAACGTGGCTCAATTCGGTTTTTTGCTGACGTTCAAGCCTTTGGCTCCTAAATTGGATAAATTAAATCCAGTTTCGGGGCTGCAAAGGCTCTTTTCTTTAAAGACTCTTTTTGAGCTTGTGAAAAATCTTTTGAAACTGGCCGTGGCTACGCTGGTTGCATACTATCTGGTAAAAATTCTCCTGGAGGACGTTTTTAGATTCGCCACTTCGGCCGTAAATCAGGACGCGTATATACTGTTGAAATATACTTTGATTATGATTTTGGCGTTTGCGGTGCTTTCGATTCCCGTAGCGGTGATAGACTATCTTTTTAGACGGCATGAATACGAAGAGAACATAAAAATGAGCAAACACGAGATAAAAGAGGAACAAAAGCTCTATGAAGGTAATCCGCAGGTAAAGGCGGCTATTAGAAAGAAACAGAGAGAGATGAGCATGAGTAGAATGATGGCCGAACTTGCAAAAGCCGACGTGGTGATTACTAACCCGACTCACTTCGCGGTCGCTTTGGAGTATAAAAAGGATAAAATGAGAGCTCCCAAGGTAATTGCAAAAGGACGGGACAACGTGGCTCTTAGAATAAAAAAGAGAGCGGAAGAACTGGAGATTCCTTTGGAGGAAAATCCGCCTTTGGCCAGAACGCTCTATGAGAGCTGCGAAATAGGGGATTATATTCCGGAGAATCTATACCAGGCGATAGCAAAGATTTTGGCTAAGATCTATAGAAGAAAAAAGGGCGTCTAATCGGCCGCCGTTACCATGTTTCTCCCTCTGGATTTCGATCTATAGAGCGCTTCGTCCGCTCTGTTGATCAAAGAGTCTATATCTTTGTCTCTTTCTTGGTCGTAGGTCGCCACGCCTATACTTATAGTAACTTTTTCAACGTCTTTAAACTGAAACTCCTCAACCCGCTCTCTGAGTTTTTCCGCAAAGTTTACGGCTCCCTCTAGATTGGTTTCGGGAGCTAAAATAATAAACTCCTCTCCTCCCCATCTAAAGATAAAGTCATGTTTTCTGATATTTTTTCTGATAATGTCGGCCATCGTTTTTAAGACGTAATCGCCCACGTTGTGGCCGTATCTGTCGTTGATCGTTTTAAAATGGTCTATATCGAAAATCAGTAGCGAAAGCGGTCTGTCGTATCTTTTTGAGCGTTCTATCTCCAGTTCTGCCAGCTCGTAAAATTTGTTTCTGTTGAACAGACCGGTGAGTTTATCGGTGGCCGCAATGAGTTTTAGCTTCTCGTTCATTCTCATCACGTAAAATAGAAAGCCCAAAATCAAAAAGGTTATGATATTGCCGAGAATAACGTTGTTCCAGAAATTTGTTTCAAAAAGAGCGTAGGTGTCGTCCTCTTCGTAGGAGATCAGATAGCCGATATTAGCCGCGTTCTTTGCAGGAGAGATGGTTAAAAAGGTTACCACGTAATATTTTCCGTCTACTTTGACCGCTACCGAAAGATTGTTTTTGAGATCGAGCCTTTTTGAGATTTTGCTCTTTAAGATGGAGTTGATCTTATGGATTGTTTCGTTGTTGACTCTGCTTCGATCCCGTTTGATCGAGTTCTCTTCGTAAAAGTACTCTTCGCTTATATCGCTTTGGATAAAGAGTTTTTGCCCGACTCTTAGAGCGCTGTTTGATATGAACTCTTTTTTGATTATGTATTCGTAATCGCTGTTGAAAAGCTTTGTTAGCTCCTGCTTCAGAACGTCGTACGAAATGGATGTTTTCATGTGGGCTAATAGCCGCCCTCCGAAAAAGAGCGGATAGTTTTGTATTATTCCGGTCTCTATTTCGTTAGGGGTCAGTTGGCTGCTTACGAAATCGAATCTTTTTTTGTCACTATCTTTTTTGTAGATATAGTCCCCGTGTTTGTAGGGTTGGTGCATTCTCAAAAACACTTTCCCGTCGGGAAAATAGAGCGTCATATAATATATTTTGTATTTCGTCAAAAGAGTATAGAGTTTTTTCAGTTTCGAATAGAGGGTCTTTCTGATTTTTTGGGCGGTTTTGTCGTTTTTGCTGCTCTTTAGGGAGTCGATGAGCGAGAGAATCTCTTTTTCGGAGCCGATTTCGTCGTGGACGAAATCGCTGAGCATTTTAAAGCCGTGTTTGGTGGCTCTATACTCAGAGAGCAGTTTGTCCACCTTTTGTTCGAAATAGATTTTTTGTCGATTTTGACGATCCTTGTTGAAATAGAAAATCAATGCGCCGTTTAATACCGCGTAGGCGAGAACCAAAAAGATACTCTTTAAAAGGAGCGAGTTTTTCATCTCTGTTTTCGTCTTAACTCCGTCAAGATTTTCACTATCTGGCTGACTCTTTTGGGGTCGACGTAATTTAGCGCTTCGCCCGCACTTTTTGATTTCATATTGTAAAGAATATAGGCCGCTTTGACCGGATCGTCAATTTTTGATAGCTTTTCTCCGGCCATTTCCGGCTCCATACCTTCAAAATCCTTGGCCAGTTTTTTATAGCGCTGGGAACTCATTTCCTCTTTCGCTTTTTTGAGCTCTTCTCTTTCTGTTTTTAGGGCCTCTTTTTCCTTTTCGATCCGTTTTAGAAGCTCCTCCTTTTTTGCTAGATCCTTTTCTATCTGGGCTCTTAATTTCTGCAGTCTCTCTATCTCCTTTTGCAGTTCGCCCATTTTTGGATCTTTCGCCTGGGCGCCGCAAAGGGCTAGACTAACCGTGATAATGCTTGCGTACAAAAATCTCGTTTGCAATTTCGGCCTCTTTTTCGTTCTCTTTGATATTTTCGATTTTCTCTTTTTTTTCTATATAGGTTTCAAAAGCTCTCTTTTCGCCCAAAGAGGTGGATAGAATCTCTTTGATCATGTTGAGTTTTTGATTTAGTCGCTCTATCTCCTTTGAAAATCTCTCGTTCTCTTTTAACAGTGCGCTTAAAAAGAGATCTTTGGCCAAAAGGGCCATCGGATCGCTGAAATTCTCTTTTTCCCTCTCTTTGTAAAGCTTCTCGTTTTCGGCAATTTTTTCGGTTAACTCGTCGATCTCTTTTTCTATTTTGGAGAGCTCTCCCTTTAGAGCGTTGATCTCGTGGCTTTTATGTTTTAGGTAAAGCTCTTCGTTTTTTTTGTTCATTATTTATGCATCCTCGCCAGTTGCGCCAGTTTTCGCTGCTCTTTTTGCACAAACTGGAAAATTTTGTCTTTCTCTTTATCTTTTATGTCGATAAACTTGAGGCCGAAACATATTTCGCCCTCTTTTTCCTCTTTGTTTTCCACGGAGGCTTTTAGATCGTATCTCTCCTCTTTTAGCTCAAATTTTATGTAGACCTCCTTGCCCAACGAGGCTTTGATATTTTCTGCACTCTCTTTCGGAGCGCAAAATTTCGATCCCACGGCGCTGATATCTTTGATTTTTCCTTCGTGCCATACGGTCTCCTGTTTGCCATCTACGGTTATCTCCTCGCCCAACGCTGCCGGTAGGTCCACGTCGACGCGGGGAAATTCCCGTCTTTGGATCCTGGTCATCTCAAAGGTATGCGGCAGTTTTACCACGATGTTGTTGCCCTCTTGGAGAACCTCCAAAATATTCGACTCCAGATTGTATATGGCGTCGTTTTTTCTCAAAAAGGTTATTTTAACCGGAGTTCCGGGGGTCAGTCCCTCTCTGCTTCTGACGTCGATAAGGAGCCAGTACATGAATTTTTCGTCCTTGTCGTAGAGCGCCACGTCTACCGCCTGTTTGCCGTCAATAATCATCTTTCCGTTTTGAAACATCTCTATATCTTTGGATATTGCCAGCGGAATAAAATGGTGAACGATATTGAAGCCCAGCTTTTTTCTCATATCCTGTACCAGCTCTTCGTCGGCGTTGGGATCGGTTCTGATATAAAGATCGACAACTTTTTCAAAGGGAGACTTGAACTCTAAGACCAGCAGCGGATCCCGTCCCATTTTCTGGCTGTACTCCCATAGGATTTTCGTCTCTTTGTCGCTAAGCCCCCTCTCTCTCGCGTAGCTGAAAAAGTAGTTGTGGATGTTTTTGGATTTTACTATTTTTTGCAAAAGTATTCCGCCTACCAGCACCACCATTACTCCGAGAATGAAAAAAACTATTATCAATATCGTGGTCAGATCGGTCTGCGTCCAGTGTTCGGCAGCAAGTTTTAACGTTTCGAATCTACTGAGAGTCTCTCCCAAAACCAACCCTTATTCGGAAATTCGCCGTAACATGGCAGTCGCCTCCGGGGTTTTAGATATTACGGCGGCCGTATCCATGAGATTTTCAATTATATCATTATTTGCCGGATTCATATATGCCGCTTTGTAAAAGCGGTCAAAGGCGTTTCGCGGATCTTTTAAATGGTAACTGCTTACCCCCAATACGTTTTGAACTGGCGCTCCGTCAAAATACTCCAGTATTTGGGGCGCCGCTTGCAATATATTTTCAAACTCTCCATTCATAGCAGCCTTTTCCAGCTCGGTTACCAGCTGGGAGCTCTTTTGTATATGAAACTCTAGGTTCTCCTTCGTCGCGGGATCCGTAACTTTTTTTTCGCATAGGTTTTTTGCCTTTGAAAACTCTCCCGTATAGATTAAAGATACGATCAATTTTTTTAAACTCTCCTGGTTGTGAAACGAAAGAAGAGCTTTTTTATAGTATTCGGCTCCGCTTTTATAAATCTTTTTTTCAAAGAGCTTGTCGCCAAGCAGGGTATATGCCGTGGCCAACGCGACAGGTTCGTTTTCCCAGTTAAGTTTTCCAAAAAGTTCCCTCAGCCCATATTTGGTTCTTATACGTTTTAATAACAGAGCGTAAAAAGTCGGGTCTTTCTTCTCTTCGGAAACTTCGAAAAAGGAGGTTTCGCAAAGCTTTAAGGAAACGGAATTTAGGTGTAGATATACAAATTCGTAAAAGGTCTCAGGGCCCAGTTCCGGATCGAAGGGGCGCTTTAACATCAGTTCTTT
>JAMONM010000085.1 GCA_027065825.1 Campylobacterales bacterium
GAATTACCGGGAGCCTCCTACGTAAAGAGTCTCGTTGGAAAAAACGGCGAATATAAAAGAGTCTCCCCTTTTGATGAAAAATCCTTGCGAAGAATAGAGAAGATCTTTCACTCCTTGGGCAAAAACTCGCCCATTAACGGTATTTTGTATCACGACGACGCGTTTTTGAGCGATTACGAGGACTTTTCGGAGCCGGCTTTGGCCTTTTTGGCAGAGAACTCCTTGCCTATTTCGCCGCAACGTCTCAAAAAAGATAAAACAGTCTCAAAAAGATGGAGCGAGTTGAAAACCGATAGACTCATAGAGCTGACAAAAAGATTTACCAAGATACTAAAGCGGTATAGACCGTCCTTAAAGAGCGCCAGAAACATATATGCCAGAGTGGTTATCGAACCAAAAAGCGAGGAGTGGTTCGCGCAAAACTTTGAGAAGTTTTTAAAGAGCTACGATTATGTGGCGATAATGGCGATGCCGTATCTGGAGGGGGCCAAAGAGCATTCAGCATGGCTGGATAGATTGATAAATCGTGTCTCGGAATATAAAGAGGGTTTACGAAAATCCGTTTTTGAACTGCAAAGCGTACGATGGGACAAAAAGGATAGAGCCCAAGTGGATCCAAAAATTTTGGCCGATCAGATGCAGATGTTGCAGAGGCGCGGAGCCCTGAATTTCGGTTACTATCCGGACGATTTTTTAAAAGACGTACCGAAAATGGAGACCGTTTTTCCCTACTTCTCTCTCGAGAGATACCCTTTTAGAAGGAGATGATTATGGCCTCGGAAAGCGTAATAGCATTTATAACCGAACAGCTGATAGCTTATTCTTATTACTATCCTCTTTTTATGGCCTATATCTGGATGATCGGGGGGCTCTATTACTATCTGCACTGGGAGAGAAGATCTAGAGTCGACTCTCCTCCCAAACTGGATAGCTATCCGCTGGTTTCCGTTTTGGTTCCATGTTATAACGAAGAGAGACACGTCAAAGAGACTATAGAATATCTAGTTAGAAACAACTATCCGAATTTCGAAATTATAGCCGTAAACGACGGCAGTACCGACAGAACCGGAGAGATTTTGAGAGAGTTGCAAAAGAGTTACGAAGAACTCCGTGTTGTCGAACTGGAACAAAACAGCGGAAAAGCCACTGGACTAAACGTGGCAACGTTGGTTTCCAGAGGAGAGTTTCTGGTCTGTATCGACGGTGACGCAATTTTGGATCCAGACGCGATAACCTGGATGGTCAGCCATTTTTTGAGCGGTCCCAGAGTAGGGGCGGTAACCGGTAATCCCAGAATTCGAAACAGGACCTCTTTGCTCGGCAAGATCCAAGTAGGAGAGTTTTCTGCGATTGTAGGAATGATAAAAAGGGCACAAAGAATATACGGACGAATATTTACCGTTTCGGGAGTTATAGCGGCCTTTAGAAAGAGTGCCGTAACTCGAGTGGGATATTGGCATACCGATATGGTTACGGAAGATATCGATATCAGCTGGAGGCTGGAGCTAGATCACTGGGATATCAGGTTCGAACCTAACGCAGTATGCTGGATGTTGGCTCCGGAGACCCTAAAGGGGCTGTGGAGACAGAGACTCAGATGGGCTCAAGGCGGGGCAGAGGTATTAAAGAAATATTTCAAGAGCGTTCTCGATTACAAGAGCCGAAGAATGTGGGGCATTTATCTAGAGTACCTTTTAAGTCTGATCTGGGCTTATGCCGCGATAATTACGATAGTTTTATGGATAGTAGGATCGATTTTCGATTTGCCCGACTATCTGAGAGTTCCCTCTTTGATCCCCTCCGTTTACGGAACCTTTTTGGGGATTACCTTTTTACTTCAGTTTGCAATCAGTCTAGTGATAGATTCCAGATACGAAAAGGGCGTCGCCAGACACTACTACTGGATAATATGGTACCCTTTCGTATTTTGGATAATCAACGTATTTACGACCGCCGTGGGATTTGTCAAAGCCGTAACGAAAAAGCCGGGCAAAAAAGCGGTATGGGAGAGTCCAGATCGCGGAATAGGAGAGTAAAATGCTCGATTACGAAAAGATCATAATCGAAAAACCGGAAGCGCTCGATAGGATGACCTCCTTGAGAGACAAGATATTGACCGTTTTGTTTTGGAGCGTGTTGATCTATTTTTTTCGACCGCTTATATCGCTGATTTTATGGATATTGTTTGGAATACACGTTTTTAACCCCGATATTTTCAATATCGGACTTTATGCCGAAGTAGGCGACTTTTTAAAAAGAAACTTTTTAATAATTCTGGCTCTTGGCGCGACGTTTATCTCATGGGCTCTGTACAACAATATACGGTTTGGCCGTCTAAAAAGAAGAAAAGAGCTCCCGCCGGTTCGGGAGGAGGAGATAGCGAAGGATTTCGGCATAGACGTGGAAACTCTGAAAAAGGCTAAAAAAAGCGGATATTTGAAGGTCAAAATCGATAAAGATTCCAGACTGATTATAAAGACTTAGCCGATTTTTGTATTTTCTCTATTCCCAAAAGCGGTTTTCTTGTAAGATCCGGAAAGAGTCCTTTTTGTCCTTTACCGCCCACACCGTGACAGCCGACGCAGTTGCCGTAAAATAGTGCCGCCCCTTCGTGAACTAGATCCTCATCAAATGGTTTTAAATCCTGCATGCTCATCATGTAGGCGACTATCTTTTTTGCGTCCTCTTTCGAGACGTAGCCTCCCTCCATTTCGGTGGGAAATCCCAGCGAGTTTGAGCCGTGGACTATTACGTGCATGACGTATTTTTTGAACATGCTCTTATAATCTTCGCCGGGGGCGAAACTCAACGATTGCGAAATTGATTCGTAACCGCTTCTTTGTTCCGTTTTTTTATCGGCTTTTTTTGTCCAAAGATGATAAAAACCCATCAATAAAAACGGAAGCAGCAAAAGCATATATCTTTTCATCCCGTACCCCGATTAAGTATAAACGATTTTTATCGAAATTATAAGTTAACAATATTTAAGAGAGGTTTCGAGCAGAAATTTAATTTTGTATTCAAGAAAACTTTTGCGACTAAAGTGGCAATTAAAATGCAGCGATTTGGCTAAAATTAAAAAAAGAAAAGGAGGTTGGAATGAACAGCGTTCACGTAGTATGTCCCAAATGTCTTTCGGTTAACAGAATACCCGTAAAGGAGAGCTATTCTAAAGCCGTTTGCGGAAAGTGCGGATACGATCTGTTAAAAACAAAGCCCGTCGATCTGGATCCCGCGGCTCTTGCAATACATATACAAAAAAACGATATTCCTGTGATAGTTGATTTTTGGGCTCCGTGGTGCGGTCCCTGTAGAATGATGGCGCCAGCTTTCGAAGAGGCCGCCGCTCTGTTTCCGCTAAAGGCTAGATTCGCCAAGTTGAATACCGAAGATTATCAACAGGTGGGCGCCCAGCTAGGTATAAGAGGTATTCCCACTATCATCGCTTTCAAAAAGGGAGAGGAGCTAGATAGAGTGTCGGGAGCGCTGGGCGCCGCTCAGATAGCACAGTGGGTTGAGAGACTTTTGTAAGTCTAAGGCCACCCTGACCTTAGACTTACTTCATTTTGGAGATATATTCGGAAACGGCCTCTATATCGGCGTCGCTATATGATGCCATCTGGCCTTTCATCAGTCCCCCCATGCCGTAAACGTTTCTCGTTCCGGCTTTGTAGCCTTTGAGCGCCTCGACGAGTTTAGCCTTGTCCCATCCGCCTATAGGCTGGGATTTACCCAGAGCGTGTTTTTCGCCTTTGGCGCCGTGGCATCCAGCGCACTTTTTATAGAGAGCCGCTCCGTCAGCAGCCATCAATGAGATGGCGCCGGCGGCCATCAGTGAAACAATCGCAATCTTTTTCATCTTTTCCTCCTTTTTGGATTTAGTTAACAGCTTGGGACGTTGCCGCTGTCGCTCGCATATTCGTACGCGAAATCGAACAGATGCTTAACCCAGCTATCTTTTATCGCTTCGGGCTTTACCTTTGGGCAGATCTTGTTGATCTCCTCTTTGAATTTGCCCTCCTCGTATATCTCTTCCCACTCATCCTGGGTATGTTTCGCCGCAAATTTTGCTCCGGTCATACCGCAGGGTTTTTTGAGTTTTTTTTGATAGAGCTTCTGTCCTTTTGCCACATCCGCCATAGCGGTCGAAGTTACAAAGCTCAAACCTAGCATCGCGCTAAAGATCAAGGCCAAAGCTTTTTTCATCTTGCGCCTCCTTTCGTTTCGTTAAGAGCAGTATAAATATAAATTGTGGAATAATCGTGAAGAGCAAAAAAAGAGAGACTATTTGATTTTACCGATTACCTTGTATCTGTTCCAGTAGCTGTCTATCGCCTTTTTCAGGGCCTCGTCAGATAGTTTTGAGGGTTTTTTGACTCCATTTTGGCGGATGTACTCTTTTGGCATAAGCGATTTTTTGGGATCAGGATTTTTCATATATTCAAACAGAGCCTTTTTCACTCTCCGTTCGCTGCTGTATACCAAAAGATAGTCGAAAAAGAGCTTTTTAAGAGAGGGTCCGTATATTTTGTGACAGTTGACGCAGTTTTGATGGTATATATCTCCCCCTTTTGAAAAAGAAACGAGAATAATAGCCGTTATGAGTAGTCTTACCATTTTAGTCTGACCTCCGTTCCTTTGTCGGGTTTGGAGTCTATCTCTATGGTTATTCCGAACTCTTTTGCGATCATATAGACGATATTTAGTCCCAGTCCGAATCCGCCCTCGCTCTCGTTAAAGCGTTTGTATCTTTTGAATATCTCGTTGATTTTATCTTTGGGTATTCCTATTCCGGTATCTTTTATGATCATTAGTCTGGGTTTTAGCGTAATATATATTTTACCGCCTATTTTATTGTATTTGATGGCGTTGGAGATGAGATTGTCTATCAGTTTGGCCATCTTTTTGCGATCGGCTTTTATATATACCTCTTCGTAGATGTTCAGTACGAAGTCAACTCTTTTGGATTGTGCGAGGATCTTGAAATATGAGATTCTTTGCAAAAGTAGCTCTTTTAGATCGAACCTCTCTATATTGGAGACGGTTTTTTTGTTCAACAGCAGATAGCTCATATCCTGATAGATATTGGATATGGTTCTGGCGGCTATTTCTATACGGTGAATCTTTTTGGCCAGCTTCTCGTTTATCTCGTTTTTGTCTATCGTTTCGATATTGGCCAAAATTGCGCTGATCGGAGTGTTTAACTCATGAGTGGTGTCCTTGATAAAATTATCCAGCAGCAAAAAGCTCTCCCGCATCGGTTTGATAAACAACTTGGCTAAAAAAAAGCCCAAAAAAGCCGTAAAAATCAGAAACAGTCCTCCAAAAGTCAAAATGTCCCTGACGGTCTCCCGCAGCCATCTTTCGTCATCTAATACCTCTATTATCAGATATTTAGTACCTAAATAGTAGGCGTCCGGCTCTTTTATAAAGCGTATTTTATCCCCTGTTTTATATATGACTTTATCGAATCTTATATCCTCTTCCTCCAGTAACGAGAATATCTTTACGCGGTCCGCGTCGTATATGGCCGACTTGAATCCAGAAAATCTGGGATAGTGCAGATCGGCTCCGAGACTTTGATGCATCTCTTTTATTCTGTATATTACGTCCTTTGCGTTTTCGGCCAGTTTGGGTCTGATCTGGGTGAACATCAGATCTTTTCTAAAGTTGTAGTACAGAGCGGAAACCAGCAAAAGGATGATTATTACCAAAAATATATACATTGATAGAAAATACAGGAGCGATTTGCGCTCACTCGGCAACAAATTTATATCCATGTTTTTTGATGCTGACGATTTTCTCTTTGCCTAAAATTTTTCTCAGGTTTTTTATATATGTTCGGAGCGCAGAATCGCTCGGGGTTTCCTCGTAATCCCACAGATTGTCGAAAATCTCTTCGTGAGAGAGGGTTCTGTTTCTGTTTTTTAAAAACAGTTTCAGCAATCTTCTCTCTTTGTTGTTCAGCGTTACAGGTTTTTCGTTCTTGTAAAGTTGAGAGTCGTTCAGATCGAAAAACACTCCTTCGGCGATTTCGATCTTTTCCCCTTTTGTGTCGAATTCTCTTTTTAGCAGCGTCTCTATTCTTAGTTTCAGCTCCTTTAGTGCGAAAGGTTTTCTGATATAGTCGTCGCAGCCGCTTTCATATCCGCGTTCGAGATCTTCGACGCTGCTTAGCGCCGTTATAAATATGGCCGGAACCTCCTTGTGGCGTCTGGCCTCTTTTAGCAGCTCGAATCCGTTGATACCGGGGACCATAACGTCCAAAAGCAAAATGTCGTAACTGTTTTCGTAAATTTTCTCCTGAGCCTCTTCGGAATCGAATGCCGTATCTACCTCGTAGCCTTCCTCTTCAAGATACTCTTTGACCGTTTCGCTGAGGTTAAGATCGTCTTCAAGCAGAAGAATCCTGGCTATCGCCATTGACTACCTTTAATGCTTTATTTATTCCCAAAAGATATAATATCAAAAAATGGGCGAGGTGAATATGAAATGTAAAAAGTGCACAAGAGCCGAACTGGTTTATCTGTTGGGATTCGCTATGATGATTGTGGCCTTTAATCAGCTTACCGTAGGATGCGTCGAGGTGGAAGAGAGCTCCTCGTATATGCTTTTTGGGGCGGGTTTTGTCATTATGGCTCTGGGGGCGTATTTGAAATCCTTGTCGAGATAGAGTTATGGCCGTAACAAATTCCGATATAGCCAGGATGTTCAACGAGACCGCCGATCTGCTGGAGATAAAAGGCGAAAATCCTTTTAAAGTCAGAGCCTACAGAAATGCGGCGAGGATAGTGCAAAACATAGCAAAACCGTTAAAAGATCTGATAGAGGAGGGATACGAACTGACCAAAATCCCAGGAATAGGTCACGATCTTAGCGAATATATTAAGGAGATAGTAAAAACCGGAAAATTTTCAAAGCTCGAACGGTTAAAGAGTGAAATACCTCCTCAGTTAATAGATATGCTGGCTATTGAGGGTTTAGGACCCAAAAGGATACGAACGCTTTATGAGAGATTGCATATAACCTCTATGGAAGATCTGCGAAGGGCCGCCACGGCGGGGAAGATAGAGAAACTGCCTGGCTTTGGACCGGTACTGGTCAAAAAGATTTTAAAAGGAATAAAGCTGGCGAAAAAGGCCGGCGAGAGGTTCAGACTGGACGTGGCGGAAAACTATGCGAGGGATCTGGTCTCGTATTTGAGAAAGATTCCCGGTATCTTGACCATAGAAGTGGCCGGTAGTTTCAGGAGGAAAAAGGAGACGGTGGGGGATCTTGATATTTTGGTTACCGCCGAAAACTGGGAAAAGGTGAGCGACCATTTCGTCAAATACGAAGGAATAAAAGAGACAGTCTCAAAAGGCCCTACGCGCAGCAGCGTAATTTTGGATTCGGGCCTACAGATAGACCTAAGAAGCGTTCCAAAGGAGTCCTACGGAGCGGCCTTGCACTATTTTACCGGTTCTAAATCGCACAATATAGAGATAAGAAAGCTGGCCCTGCAAAAGGGGTTAAAGATTAACGAGTACGGCGTTTTCAAAGATGAACAAAAAATAGCCGGAGCAACGGAAAGCGAGGTTTACAAAGCTGTCGGATTGGATTATATCGAACCGGAGCTCAGAGAAAACAGAGGAGAGATAGAGGCTGTGCAAAAAGGCGATCTTCCCTCTTTAGTGGAGCCGGATGAAATCAGGGGCGATCTGCATATTCATACCAGATACAGCGACGGGGCCAATACCATAGAGGAGATGGCTCAAGCGGCTATCGACAGAGGTTACGAATATATCGCGATAACCGATCATTCCAAACGCATGAGCATAGCGGGCGGACTTGACGAAAAGGCGGTTTTGAAACAGATAGAACATATTCAAAAGCTGAATCAAAGATATAAAGGGTTCAAAATACTCAAAGGTATCGAGGTAGACATACTAGAAGACGGGAGTCTGGATCTTTCCGACGAGGTTTTAAAAGAGCTGGATATAGTGGTTGCGGCTATACATTCTAAATTCTCCCTCTCCCGCGAAAAACAGACGTATAGACTCCTCAAGGCTATGGATAATCCATATTTCATAATTGTGGCCCATCCTACCGGCAGATTGATAGCACAGAGACAGCCTTACGATATCGATATGCAAAGAGTTATCGAGTTCGCAAAAGAGAGAGGAGTCATACTCGAAATAAACGCGCAGCCGCAAAGGCTCGATCTAAACGATATATACATAAAAATGGCCAAAGATGCTGGGGTAAAGATGGCTATATCCACCGACGCCCACGATCTTTTCAGTTTAGAGTATATGAGATACGGCCTATATCAGGCCAGACGGGGCTGGTGCGAAAGAGTGGATATAGTAAATACAAAATCTTTATCGGAACTTGAGAAGTTTATAAAAGATATCAAAAGATAAAAGGGTGGCACTATGGGAATAAAAACGCCTTTTTTGGCCGTAGACGGCATAGTCAAGATTTTTAACGAAGAGTTTTGCGGAATCGTTTTGATAGAGCGCAAAAACCCTCCGCTGGGACTGGCTTTGCCAGGAGGTTTCGTAGATATCGGAGAAAGAGTCGAAGATGCTTTAAAAAGAGAGATGAGAGAGGAGATAGGGTTAAATATCGAGATAGAGCGTCTATTGGGCGTCTACAGCGATCCGGCCAGAGATCCGAGATTCCATACGGTATCCTCCG
>JAMONM010000086.1 GCA_027065825.1 Campylobacterales bacterium
GCTTTATTGCGCGATAAATTGTATACGTTTTTTCCTCTGTAGGGAAAAGAGACGTTTTGGTATACCGATAATTTCTGTCGGAAATCTGACCGTAGGCGGCAGCGGCAAAACCCCTGTTTCGATAGCGCTGGCCAAACGTTACGAAAACTCCGCTGTGGTTCTAAGAGGTTACGGAAGAAAGAGCCGGGGCGTGGTAGTGGTTAGCGATTCGAAAAAACTGATGTGCGATGTGGAGGTTTGCGGTGACGAGGCGCTGGCGATAGCCAAAGAGAGCGGCAAAATCGTAATAGTTAGCGAAAAGAGAGAAGACGGTATCCAAAAAGCCGTAGAATTGGGAGCCGATGTGGTTATTTTGGACGACGCCTTCGGAAAATGTATAAAAAAGCTAGAGATTCTTATAGACTCCTCCGCGAAAAACAGATTTTGTCTACCCGCCGGTCCCTATAGGTTTTTGAGGTATTTTTTGCGCTTTGCCGATATCGTTTTGAAAGAGGGCAGGGATTTTACCAGAGAAGTTTACATAGAGAACGAGACTGACGATATGGTTTTGGTTACATCCATAGCCAATCCTTCCAGGCTCGATAGATATATCAAGAAAAATATCAAAAAATATAGATTCGCCGACCATCATCTATTTACCAAAGAGGAGATCGAAAATATCGTCAAGAGAGAACGGCCGAAATCCTTGTTGGTTACCGTAAAAGATATGGTAAAACTGGAAAAATTCGGATATGATCTTTCGGTTATGCGTCTTGAGATCAAATTTAATCAAAATATTTTGCGAAAAATAGACGAGTACGTAAATAGTAAAGGAGAGATATGAAAAAGAAGATTCAAACCGTTCAGACGCTACTGGACGCTTTACCTTTTATAAAGGAGTTCAGGGATCAGATTTTCGTAATAAAGTACGGAGGTTCGGCTCAGACGGACCAAAAGCTAAAAGAGAAGTTCGCCGAGGATATTTTGCTGCTTTACCTTGTTGGGATAAAACCTGTTATCGTGCACGGCGGAGGCAAAAAGATAACTTCGGTTTTGGAACGGCTCGACATCTCCACGCGATTTATCGACGGACAGAGGGTAACGAGCGAGGAGGTTATGGAGGTCGTTGAGATGGTGTTGAGCGGAGATATTAATAAAGAGATCGTGAGTCTATTGAACAACCACGGAGCAAAAGCTATCGGTATAAGCGGCAAGGACGCCCATTTTATGCGCGCAAGGGCAAAAGATTTCGACAAATTCGGATATACCGGAGAGATAGACAGGATTGATCCCACGGTAATCAAAAACCTTTTGATAGAGAGATTCGTTCCGGTTATAGCGCCGATTGCGGCCAGCGACGAGATAGGGCATCCAGGCTACAACGTCAACGCCGATCTTGCCGCCAGCAAGATCAGCGTGGCGCTAAGAGCCAAAAAGGTGATCTTTTTAACAGATACGCCCGGAGTTTTGGATAAGGATTCAAATCTGATTTCTACTCTGGACGAAAATGAGATCGAAACTCTTAAAAGCGACGGAACCATCAGCGGCGGTATGATTCCAAAAGTCGACGCCTGCCTCGAAGCGGTCAAAGGCGGAGTCGAAAAGGCGCATATAATCGACGGGAGAATAGAGCACTCAATTTTGTTGGAGATCTTCACCACGGCCGGAATAGGTACGCAGATTCTATCCAAGGAGACATAATGAAAGAGATCGTGGTTTTATGTACCGCCAAAGATAAAGCCGAGGCCAAAACCATTGCGAAAGCTCTCGTTCAAAAACGTTTAGCGGCCTGCGTAAATATCGTTGCGCAGATAGAGTCTATATATATGTGGAAAGGCGAAGTTTGCGAGGATGGTGAAGCTTTGATGATAATAAAAAGCTTTGACGGGCTATTTTTGAAACTTGAACGAGAGATTAAATCTATGCACTCTTACGAGGTTCCCGAAATAGCCGCGGTGAAAATGGATGAACTAAGTGCCGATTACGCAAAATGGATGAAAGATGTTTTAAAAAGTTGAAAATGGTGCGGACGAGAGGAGTCGAACCTCCACGGCATTGCTGCCACTAGATCCTGAATCTAGCGCGTCTACCAATTCCGCCACGTCCGCGTTTTGCAGATGTAATAATACTATATTTTGCTGAAAAATACCATAATTTTTAGATAAACGTAAAAAAGAGTTCGGCGCGAAAAGGGAAGCCGGGATTAAAAATCCCAGATCAATCCCAAGTAGGCCCCTTTTATGTCGATATCCGTGGAGGTGTCGTCAATATCGTCTATTTTGATTTTTTGCGCTCTATATCCGCCTTCGACTCCGAAGCCGGCGGCAAAGCGGTACTTTAGATACGCTTGAGCGTCGTATACGGTGCTTCCGCTGTATGATACCCAGTTTCCGGAGGCTCCTACGCTAAGTCCGTTTAGAGCCGGTACCGGAATTTGAATATCCGCGTAAATCATTGGAAACACCACGCTAAAATCGCTCTGATCGCTGAGATTTGTGGTCAAACTCGTGATTTTGGCGTATCCGTCGATATATCTGGCGGTTAGTCCCAGATCGACGTCGATAGCTGAATCTATTATTTCGTAATATAGGGTCAGATCGTAATTGTCAAGTCTGGTTTCGGTGTATACTCTTTCGTTGACGTTAAACGTGGTATTTCCGAAAGTGAAACTTTTACTTAGCGTACCGGTTCCGTCACTGCGGTTTTTGGTGTAGCCAAAGAGAATGTTGGGCAATCCTGGTAGAGGATGTTCCAGTTGCAATCTAAAATATATTTCGCTCTTTGTCGATAGCGATAGATCGCTGTCCAAATCCACTCGGTTTGAACCGGTCGGATACTCTATCCAGCCGCTCGGGTCGTGACTCCAGCCGCCGACGGCGATCTCTCCTCCTAAAGTATCGGACCACGCCGCCGTAGTAAATAGCGCGGCAGCCAGTAGTGTACCTATCTTTTTCATCGCTTCAGCTCCTGTTTGTGGTATGATTTGTGTAGGGTTGTGAAGAAAATATAACAAATATTTATTTAAATAAAACTTGCTCATAAGAGTGTTTTTGGTTTTGGGCCGGATTTTGCGCTTTTAATGTAACAATCATCACACTTTTGCTAAAATCTCCTTTAAAAAAAGGTTGTCCATGCTGTTTGTAGAGAGTAGAGGAAATGACGGCAAAAAACCGGTCAAAGTCGCTTTTAGCGAGGCGATTTTAAATCCTGCGGCCAGTTTCGGAGGGCTATACGTTCCCGAGTCGCTCCCCTCTCTTGGAGAGGAGTTTTTAAAGAGCTCCTTGGAGTGCGACTATAAGGAGCTGGCTTTTTCGATTTTAAAAAGTTTCGACATAGATATAGAAGATGAGTTGATTAAAGAGGCCCTCGATCTTTACGATAGGTTTGACGATCCCGAAAATCCGGTTCCCGTCAAAAAAGTCCACGAGAATCTGTACGTTAGCGAGCTCTATCACGGTCCTACCAGAGCCTTCAAGGATATGGCCTTGCAGCCTTTTGGCCATATACTCTCTTCATTGGCTAAAAGGAGAGAGGAAAACTATCTAATTTTGGCGGCGACCAGCGGCGATACGGGACCGGCCACTCTGGAGAGTTTCAAAAACAGACCCAATATCAAAGTCGTATGTCTCTATCCGGAGGGAGGGACCAGCGACGTTCAAAGACTGCAGATGGTCACGGAAGAAGGAAAAAATTTAAAGGTTATAGGAATTTTGGGAGACTTCGACGACGCTCAAAACGCCCTGAAAGAGCTTTTGGCCTCGGCAGAGTTCAGAAAGAGGCTCAATAGTATGGATATAAAGCTTTCAGCCGCCAATTCCGTGAATTTCGGTAGAATCATTTTTCAGACGATATACCATTTTCACAGTTATCTACAGCTATGCAGAAACGGAAGGATTTCGATAGGCGAGAGCGTCGATCTGATTGTTCCCAGCGGAAATTTCGGAAACGCTTTGGGAGCCTATTACGCTAAAAAGATGGGTCTGCCGGTAGAGAAGATATTGATAGCCTCCAACGCCAACAACGTGTTGACGGAGCTGATTAAATACGGCAGATACGATTTAAAAGGAAGGAGTCTCGTCAAAACCCTCTCTCCCGCTATGGATATTTTAAAATCCTCCAACGTGGAGAGAGTGCTGTTTGACAAGTTCGGTCCCCTAAGGACTAAGGAGTTGATGGAGGAACTGAACGAAAAAGGCGGCTATTCTCTCACCAAAGAGGAGCTTGCGGCTCTTAGAGAGGATTTCGACGCCGATTTTACCACGGACGAAGAGGTTAGAGAAATAATCAAAGAGTACGCTTTCGAATATGGATATTTAATGGATCCCCATACGGCCACTACTATAAAAATCTTTAAAAACAATTCAGGCAGGATTAATATAGCCTATTCCACGGCCGAGTGGACGAAATTCGCTCCGGCCGTTTGGAACGCGCTAAAAAATAGCGACGAAAAAATCGGGGATCTCGATGCGCTGGTAGACGTTGCGAAGATGTTGAACATTATGATACCTGTCGTTATCGAAGAGCTATTTAACAAACCCATCGTCCACGATACCGTTGTCTCAAAGGACGAGATACGTGGAGAGATTTTGAAATTTTTGGAAGAGAGATGACGCAAAGCGCGCTCGTTTATCTGGGTTTTGCACTGGCCGTGGCTGTTTTGCTCTCGGTTTGGGGGCTCTATCTGGTCAACAGAAGACTTTTTAGGGCGATCGAAAATATCGACGAGGCTCTAAAAAAGAGCGAGACCAATATAGAAATTCTAAGAAAAAGTACCCAAGAGAGGCTCGACGGTATCGGTTCTATGGTTATAGAGAGCTCAAAAGAGAGTCAAAAGAACCTGGAAAAGCAGTTGCAGAGAAATTTCGAACTCTTTTCCAAAACTCTAGAGACTATTAACGATTTTAAGTCCCAGACAAAAGAGATACTTCTAAATCGTTTTACCGAATTTTCCGTGGAATTGTCGAAAAATAGAGAGAACATGTCAAAAGAGTTTTCGCGCTTTAAAGAGGATCTAAAAGGCTCAATGGGCGAAGAGTTCGAAAAAAACAGTAATCTTCTGTTGAAAATGAGCGAGAATAATCAAAAACTGTTTAGAGACTTTCTCGATTCTCAAAAGAGTTTCAAAACCGAGCTCTCAAAAGAGCTGGGCGAAAGTTTCGAAAGCCTCAATGACAGAGTCTCGAAAAATCTCGAGAGGATCAGCGACAAGGTCGACGAGAGGCTAAAAGAGGGTTTTGAAAACGTTGACAAGACCTTCAAGGAGATAATTACCGGAATAGCTAAAATTGCCGAGGCGCAAAAGAATATAGAGTCTCTATCCAAAGAGGTTGTATCTTTGCAAAACGTTCTCAGCGACAAAAAGAGCAGAGGGGTTTTCGGTGAGGTGCAGCTAAATTCTATATTAAGATCCATTTTCGGAGAAAAGAGAGAGCTTTACGATCTGCAATACGCCATAGATTCCGAAAATGGCAAAGTCGTGGCAGATGCGGTGATCAAAGCTCCCGATCCAGTTGGAACAATAGCGATCGATGCCAAATTTCCTCTTGAGAATTACGTAAAAATGACGCAATCGCAAGAGGAGCAGGAGAAAAAGAGAGCTCAGAGCCTATTTAAACAGAATCTGAAAAAACATATTCTCGATATATCTTCTAAATATATCGTAAAGGGCAAAACGGCTTCCATGGCGATTCTTTTTCTGCCTGCCGAGGCGATATTCGCGGAGATTAACGCATATCATCCGGATATACTCGATTTCGCCAGAGAGAAAAAAGTCTGGATAGCCAGCCCGACGACCCTGATGGCTCTGCTGACTACCGTCCAGGCCATAGTCAGAGACGTTAAAACCCAGGAACAGGCCAAAAAGATTCAAGAGGAGTTAAAAAAACTCTCTAACAACTTTAGGCTCTATAAAGAGAGATGGGAAAAACTTTCAAAACATATCGAAAGCGTCAATAAAGATGTAAAAGAGATCCATACCACTACACAGAAAATTTCTAAAGAGTTTGAAAGAATAGAGCGCGTCGAGTTCGAAGATAGCGCTCTATTGGATAAGTAGCTATTTTAATTCAGCAAGAACTTTATCGATTTTTTGGGCGATCTCCTCATCGAAAAGAGCGATGGTGGGTACCTGCCACTCCATTTTGTATCTGGGGATTTTGTCTTTGTTCTCTCCGAAATAGACCAGACATATTCGACCGAACTCCATCTTTTTTTCGATCTTTTTAGCCTCTTTTAAAAAGCGTCGAAAGCTGTTCGGAAAGAGTTCGAGTTCTACGGCTTTTCCCTCTTCGCATCTATGTTTTGCCAACGTTGCCGCGCTGCCTATGCTCTGTATGGATTCGGCCAGGTGAGGGAGTTTGTGTTTTTTCAAAAATGCGAGTAGAATCTGCGCGGCCTCTATTTTTAACAGCTCTTTTGTTTCTCCCTCTCTCTCAAGAGCGATATTGAGATACGCTACTCCTTCGATCATCTCTATTTTGGCCTCGATTTTGAGGTTTTTTGGCAGCTCCTTTAAAATGTTTGCGGCTTTTCCATCCTTGTCGATGGCGATGTTTTCGAATCTATCGCCTATTAGATCGAATCCCCATTTTTTCAGGGTTTTTACTTTGAACTCTCTTTTTTTTTCCGGTCTGCCCAGAGTTTCAAAAACGTAGGTCTTTTTTAGTATCTCCTCTTTTGAGCCGAACATTTTAACTCCTTTTTTAGATTAATTTTACTCTTAAAAGGAGTTTTGGTCTGCTACTTTTGTAGCCTTTTGAATATTTTCTCTTTTCTCTTCAAGCTCCAAATAGAGCTCAACCATCGAATCGTATTCGGATTGAAGTTTTTGAAGTTTTTCGGCCAGATTCGAAATGCCTTCTCGTTCGTAACACTCCGGATCCGCGAGACATTCGTTTATTTTTTCAATCTCATTTTCGTATGATTCTATTTTGGCTGGCAGCTCTTGAAGCAACTTTGTCTCTTTGTATGAGAGTTTAGGGGTTCTTTGCCTTTCTCTTTTGACTTTTGGTTTTATCTTTTTCTCCAGCCCCTCTATCTCTTTGAGCTCCTTTTCTATCAATAGATATTCGCTGTAACTTTGATAGGACTCCTCTATTATGCCGTCACCTTTGAATATAAACAGCCTATTTGCCAGCTTATCGACGAAATATCGATCGTGACTGACGAAAATAACCGCCCCTTCGAAGGTGGAGATATACTCCTCCAGAATATTGATTGTAGGAATATCCAGATCGTTGGTAGGCTCGTCCAAAATCAAGCAGTCCACATCCTTGGTAAAGAGCAGCGCCAGAGCAACCCTGTTTTTTTCTCCTCCGCTGAGAACTCCGATCTTTTTGTCCAGAAACTCTTTCGGAAAAAGAAAATTTTTCAAATATCCGTATACGTGCATATTTTTGCCTCTTACCGAAACTCTGTCGCCTCCTTGGGGACAGAATGTTTCGATGAGATTTTTATCATCGTCCAGCATGGTTCTGTGCTGATCGAAATAGCCGATTTTAAAATCTCCGGTACGTATAGAACCGCCGTCGATATCGATCTCCCCCGTTAGGATTTTCAGCAAAGTAGATTTTCCTACGCCGTTTTTACCCACGATCGCTATTTTGTCCCTTTGTAGAATTCTTGTGGAAAAGCCATTGATTAGAACTTTAGAGTCCACCTTTTTCGTAACGTTTTCCAGCTCAAAAAGCATCTTTTTTCTATTTACGCTTTTTTCTCTGTTGAAATTATGCTTTTCCCGCTCCAGTTCCAGTTTGATTTTTTTGATTATGGAGGGGTTCTTTTTAGCCTCCTCTCTGAGCTGAAATACCCTCTTTTTTCTTCCTTCGTTTCTTTTTGTTCTGGCTTTGACGCCCCGTCTTAGCCACTCCTCTTCCTGTTTTAACAGGCGCAGCAGATTTTCATGCTTTTTCTGTAGGCTTTTTAACAGCTCCTCCTTCTTATTAAGATAGTCTAGATAACCACCTCTGAAACTACGTATCTTGCACTCTTCGATCTCTATAACCCTGGTAGCGATATTTTCTATAAAATATCTGTCGTGGGAAATGAAAAGTAGCGAAAAAGACTCTTTTAGCAGCATCTCTTCCAGAAACTCGACCATATAGACGTCCAGATGGTTCGTAGGTTCATCGAGTAAAAGCAGATCAGGTTTTTGTAACAGCAGGCCGGCCAGCGCCACTCGCCGCTGCTCGCCTCCGCTGAGGGAATTGACGTTTTTGTTCTCGTACCGTTTTAGATCGAACTCTTCGAGGACTCTTTGGATCTTGTCTTCCAGATTCCATGCGTTATGGTAGTCCAAAAAATTGCTAATAGTATTTAGCTTATCCAGCAAAGCCTTGTTTTGCGGATCCTTTTCCAGCCTTTTTGCGCATTCTAGATATTCGCGCTTTGCGGCTTTTAGCTCTTTTAATTGGTTTTCTATCTCCTCTTTGACCGTGGTTTCGGGCGGGAAATCCGGCTTTTGGGAGAGCATTTTAACAG
>JAMONM010000087.1 GCA_027065825.1 Campylobacterales bacterium
GTATCCTTTTAGCGTCTTTCTGTCGTCGATTCTCATCCGTCTTTTGTCTCCTACGTATTTACCGGTCAGACTGATCGTCAACGGCGTCGAAATATCATAAGAGAGATATCCCTTTAGCATATGTTTGGCCACGTTGGCCAGAGGTTCGTTTTCGTCGTTTTTTCCGTCCACGTAAGAGTAGTTCAGCCTTACTCTGCCCCGTTGCCCGATCTGAGATTTCCATTCCGATTCGAAGCCGTAAATTTTAGTGTTTTGAGCGTTCATATACATATTTTTCTCGTTTAGTCTGTTTATCTGATCCCTGTTTCTGAGATAGAATATGTTCAGCTTCCAGAACGAATCTATACCAAATCTCTTTATATAGGCCGCTTCGAAAGCGTTGACTATCTCTGGATCGAGATCCAAATTGCCTCTTCTGGCGCTGTTGTTGATCGTATATAGTTCCTGCCAGGAGGGGTTTCTAATGGATCTGCTGTATATAAATTTGTAGATATCTTCTCTATGACGATAAACCAGAGCCACTCTCGGATTCAACTGGGGCGAAATGTGGGTATTGTCCTCATAGTTTACACCGTAACTGACGGTAAGACGGTCGGTAATCTCGAAATCGTCCTGCAACGAGAGTATCAAAGAGTCTCTTTTGGCGTTCTCGTCGAAAAAGGGATAAGTTTCGCTGTAATCAATCAGTCCCGAAAAGATATTGAACCTGTCGGTGGTCTTTGTGGTAACTTTGTAGGTCTCTTCCTTTGAAATCAGATACCCGAACTTTATTTTATGCTTTTTTTCGCCTTTGTAGGTAAAAAAGGCCGAATTGTAATAAGTTCTGTTTTTTACTTCGTGGATACCGTAAAAACCGTTATCGTACTCCACCAAAGCGTTTGCATCTAGAGGATTCGGAAAGACGATACCCGCCGGCGCCAACAGCGCTTCGCTAAAGAATGAGTCCCATTTATACCCGGCTTTTATATCGTATATCCACAGCGTGGTTTCCTTTTTATACTCCGCCTCGGCGAAATTGTTGCTAAAGGTCGTATGATCGTCCGATTCCGGAAGCATATAGTTAATTCCGTAGGCGCTACCGTGTCTGTAATAGAGCAGTCTGCTCCTAAAGGTCCACGCTCCGTAATTCAGAGTCGCCCCAAAGGAGTAGTTTCTCATCCACAAAGGAGCGTCGCCCTCTCGGCTCAATGAGCTGTTTTGGGGACTAAACAGATCATAAATTCCTGTAGATAGAATATCTTTGCCGCTCTTTACGCTCTTGTTATCACGTTGATAGAACAGATCAAGAAACAGCGAGGCTTCTCCTATTTTCAGACTCTTTGTCATACCGGCTCCAACGTAATCGTAACTGCCTCCTTTGACAAAGATCCGCTCGCTGGTACCAAGATCATCGAAACGTTCGGCGTAGGTCGTAACTCTAATAGATCCCGCATAAGCGTTCACGCCGTCTGTTTTACTGCCGGGACCTCTAACGACCTCGATACGTTTAATGATCTCTATCGGCATATAAAGATATTCCACGTAGGAATCGAACATCAGGTTATTGACCACTACGCCGTCTATTATCAGTTTGGATTGACCGTATGCGAAAGGATTGGAGCCTCTAAATACCGGAGTTTTGTTATCCACGTTGTCCGTGGACATATCCAGCCCCGGAATCAACTCCAGAGCCTCTTTTAGATTCGCAACCCCTATTTTTTCCAGATCCTTGCCTCTAAAAACAGAAATTATATACGGTTGATAAACCTCGTTCTCTTTGGTCTGTGTGGCAATTTCGTCGATTCTCTTTAGATCTATTTTTATCTCTTTCGCTATCTGGGCCTTTTCGTCCGCCACGGCCAAAGAGAGTAAGATCAACAGCGCGCTAATCGATTTAAACCGCATATTTGGCCTTCCATTCCCGTATTAGTTCAGGATTGTCGGCTTCGAGATCCCTGGTATATAAAATACAGGGGTATCTCAAGCCGCCGTATTCTTGCAATCTTCCTATTACGATATATCTCATCTTGTAAATTCTCAATAGCCTGAAAAAACTCTTTTCCAAGGCTCCGTACGTATATTCTATCCCATTTAGTTTCATATCTTCATAAATCATTTTGATAAAATTTCTCATGATATATTTTGAGCTTTTGATCGTTCTATACTCCTTTTTAATGAATATTCTGGATATCTCTCCCAGTTTTTCTCTATCTAACTCCTTGATTATATTATCGTCAATTTCCATATGATTTTCAGTGGGATATCCGATAGGACTTTTTAAAATGAGTCTTACGGTAGCGGCCAGCTCGCCTTGGGAGTCCAAAGCGGCATACTGAATCGAATAGGCGTCATATGGGTCGATTTCAAGACCGTCGGGATAGTCCTCTTTTTTGAAATACCCCAGCTCGTCGCATAGAATTTCACACCTAAATCTATAAATTCTCGTTAAAATCGGTTCGTTTTCCGAAACCCTGAAAAATCTAAACATCACCGTCTCCGTTCAATCAAATTTATCAAATCATATAATATTTTTTATTAATATTTTTTGAACGGAAACGAGATTAATTATTAAATTTTCTTAGAATATTCAGAGCGTCTTTATAGATAGGTTCGTCGATAAATCCGTACTTTTCGTCACTAAAACCGCTGATCCCTCTTTTGCTCATCTCTTCGAATCTGGCCTTAATATATTCTGCCCGTTCTCTTTCGAAATCGGAACCGAAAATCTCGTTGACAATATCCACCTGATCGGGAGAGATGCACCCCTTTGCGGAAAAACCCATCTCCCGCTCATACAGGCACCATTTTCTAAACTGCTCCAGGTTCTTGTAGTCCTGATATACGAAAGAGACCGGAAAGATCTCGGCCGTTTTACAACCTACCAGAAATCGGGAAAGTATATAATCTGCGGTGGGATTCGAAATCTTCAGCGCCGAGTGAGGAATCCGCAGATCGGCCAGCATGTCCAAAATACCCAGATATGCCGCCGACACCCTTGAAGAGAGCTTTAGCTTTTCGATATTCAAAAGGGCTTCCTTGGTCTCTATCGATAGATGTATATCCGCATCCGGAACCAGATCCAGAGCCTTTTTGACGTCCGAATCATTTTTGACCTTTGATATTCTAAAGGCGTCGGGTCGAAAAGGCGCCAAAAACTCTATCTCCTCGGCTCCGCCACTATCGAGAGGATTGACTCTGACAACCATCATGGTATCGCCGCTTTTTATATAAGATAGAGCCAAAGCGGCAAGTCTCAAAGCCACCGGCTTCAACTGGGGCGAAACGCCGTCTTCGAGATTGATTATGGCAACGTCGGCTTCGAGAGAATCGAGTCTGTTCAAATGCCTAACTCTATGCGGCGAGACCATCAAAGCGGATCTGAAACTACTCTTTTTTACTCTTTTTCTTTTTGGTTCTTTTATAAGACTCTCGAGCGATTTTAAATCCTTTTTTTCAACAAACTCGCCGATTTTTTCGAGTGTCTCTCGTTCAAAAAGCAACTTTTCTCCTTATTCGTTAACCTTTTTGATGTAAAAATAGAGCGCCTTTATCTCGTCTCTCGTAAGAAAATAGGTAGGCATCGCGCTTCTTTTTTTTCTGGAGTTCAGCTTTTTGTAGAAGGTTTTAAAATCTACCGAAGTGATATCGGGAGCCTTTAGCTCTTTGAGCTCTTTTCTCTTTTTGTAGCGGGCTATGGTCTTGCCTCTTCCTTTTGAGCCGTGACATAGGTTGCATCCCACGCCTCTTGGACTCTCATATAGCATTTTGGCGTATTCAAAGGGAGTGATAAACGAATCCTCGGCGTACAAAAGAGTGAAAACAAGCGATATTAAAACGATTCTCAAGGAAAACCCCTCGCGCACAGTTTAAACCAAAACAAAATCTATTTTTGATATCATACCTAAAAAATTTTGAAGAGGATATAATGACAATTCTCGACGGGAAGGCGCTTTCTGAAAAAATAGTGGACGAGATATCGACGCAGGTAAAACGGCTTAAAGCCCAAGGGAGAAGGGTGCCCGGCCTCGGAGTCGTTCTGGTTGGCGACGATCCGGCGAGCCATACGTACGTAAAGATGAAGGAAAAGACCTGCCAAAGAGTAGGCTTCTTGTCGAAAGTGGTCAGACTACAAGAAAACACTACTCAAAAAGAGCTACTAAACACGGTCCGCGCCATGAACGAAGATGACACGATCGACGGTATTTTGGTACAGCTCCCCCTCCCCCCGCATCTGGATACCACGGAAATATTAGAATCCATAAACCCCTCCAAAGACGTGGACGGTTTTCATCCCTATAACTTCGGGCGTCTGGTTCAGGGTTTGGAAAGTTTCGTTCCCTGCACTCCCCTTGGGGTAATCGAACTGCTAAAAGAGTACGGAATAGATCCAAAAGGGCTCGACTGTTGCGTAGTAGGAGCCAGCAACATAGTAGGCAAGCCCATGGCCGCGCTGCTGCTAAACAGCTTTGCTACGGTAGACGTATGCCACATCTACACCAAAGATCTAAAAAGGCACACTCTCTGTGCAGATATGGTAATCGTGGGGGTGGGTAAGAAAGGTCTCATTAAAGAGGATATGGTAAAAGAGGGAGCGATAGTAGTAGATATAGGAATAAACAAACTATCTAACGGCAAAATAGTCGGTGACGTGGATTTTGACAACGTATCCAAAAAGTGCAGCTACATTACTCCGGTACCCGGAGGAGTGGGTCCGATGACCATCGCCATGCTGATGAAAAACACCCTCAAGGCATATTATAATCTCACTAGATCAAAGGACACTGTTTGAAAGAGAGACTCATAAAACTCTATCACTGGTCGAACACCTGGACCGGAACCATCGTTATAGTGCTTTTGGTGATATTTTTCGTGGCTCAAGCCTTCGTTATTCCCAGCGGAAGCATGAAAAACACTCTTTTAATAGGCGATCATCTTTTCGTAAAAAAGTTCGCCTACGGAGTTCCCACTCCGCACATTCCCTGGCTGGAGATTCCGGTTTTGCCTGATAGCGACGGCGACGGGCATCTGATCGAGGGACCAAAACCCAAAAGAGGAGATATAGTCATTTTCAGATATCCCGTCAACGAAAAGATCCACTACGTAAAACGGTGCGTGGCCGTGGGCGGAGACTATCTGTTCGTACACGAAAAGGATCTTTATCTACATCCTCACGAGGGAGACGAATATATACTCAAAAACTATCCCAAAGACAGTATAGTCGAGTTTAATTCGATGCTTTGGGTAAAAAATCCCTACCGAAAAGATCATCCCGGCATACACAACGATCCCGAAGTCGTCAACGACGGGCGCCACCCTCAGGAGATTTTCAACTTCGGTCCGATCCAGGTCCCAAAAGGAGAATTCTTTATGATGGGAGACAACCGCGACCACTCCAACGACAGCAGATTCTGGGGAAGCGTTCCGTATCGATTAATAGTGGGAAAACCGTGGTTTATTTATTTTAGCTGGGACGAGAATTACGAAATCAGATGGGATAGAATAGGAAAAAGCGTCAAATCGATAGAGTCTCAAATGAAGAGGGAACAGAGGTAGATTTTGGATATTTTGCACATACTCAATCTAGCGGCGATGGTGGCGGCTTTGACGATCGCCATCGTCGGACACGAAATAATGCACGGCTATATCGCTTACAGATACAAAGACGATACGGCCAAGGAGGCCGGCAGACTCAGTATAAACCCGCTAAAACACATCGATCCGGTTGGCACGGTTATCGTACCGGCGCTATTGTATATCTCCAACGCGGGTTTTCTTTTTGGATGGGCGAAACCGGTACCCGTTGACATGTACAAGGTGATCTCTAACGGAGGGTATAACGGCGCCATTGCCGTTAGTCTGGCCGGAGTGGCGTACAACTTTTTCTTGGCGGCTTTAGGAGCCGTAGCCACCTCGGCTCTTTGGGAACCATCAACGCTCTTTGAGGCCTTTTTGCTAATGTTTTTTGCTCAGACCGTTTTGATAAACACGGTCTTGGGGGTTTTCAACCTATGGCCGATTCCGCCGCTGGACGGAGCGAACGCGATGCTTTACTTTTCGAAAAAGATCGGTTTTAGAGGATTTGAACGGCTGTACGAGTCGATATACCCTTACGGAATGATAATTCTGATCGTGATAATCGCCACACCGCTTAGCAAGATCTTTTTCGCGCCAGTGTACTTTATAATCGAGCTTCTCTCTAGACTTAGCGGAATTGATCAGTTTTATATAATAAACATCATAGAAAGGATCTAGATGAGAGTCTATATCGCCACCGATCACGCCGGATTCAGAATAAAGGAGCTGGTAAAAAGCCTCTTTGAAAAGAGAGGATACGAGGTTATAGATCTCGGGCCGGATAGTTCCGATAGAGTTGATTATCCCGACTACGCCAAAAAGGTGGCCCTCAGCGTCAGCCGCGATCCCTCATCACAGGGAGTGCTGATATGCGGCACCGGAATCGGGATGAGTATAGCCGCCAATAAAATCTCCGGCATAAGAGCGGCGGAAGTACACGACTGGTATACGGCCAAAATGGCCAGAGCCCACAACGACGCCAACATACTCTGCTTCGGAGAAAGGGTCGTGGGAGAAGGGGTTGTCGAGTCTATCGTTCAGGCGTGGTGCGAAACCTCCTTCGAAGGCGGAAGACACGCTCAAAGAGTAGCCAAAATAGCCTATCTGGAAAAAGGAGAGGATAATGGGGATTGAGACGGCCGGTTATATTATGTTCGCTATATTGCTGGGCGCGATAGTGGTTTTGAAAATGTTGATATTTTAAAAGGAGTCTGTCATGCTGGACAAGGAGTTCCTTCTCTCTACCATCAGGGATGTTCCCGATTTTCCGAAACCTGGAATAGTGTTCAAAGATATCACTACTTTATTGAACAATCCAAAAGCCTTCGATATGCTTATGGAGCATCTGCAAAAAAGATATGAAAACAAAAACATCGAGTTCGTCGCCGGCATCGAAAGCAGAGGGTTTATTTTCGGCGCGGCGCTGGCTACCAGACTGGGAGCCGGATTCGTTCCGGTCAGAAAAAAGGGCAAACTGCCCTACACCACCGTTAGCGAAAAATATTCCCTGGAATACGGATTTGACGAAATCGAAATCCATATCGACGCATTCGGAAACAAAAAAGGCTCCAACGTTTTACTGATCGACGATCTGATAGCCACCGGAGGCACGGCCGAAGCCGCAGCGAAACTGATCCAGAAAGTCAACGAAAACGTCGTGGAAGCCTGCTTTATAATAAACCTGAAATTTTTAAACGGCGAAGATCGTATAAAAAAATATACCGATGTATATTCCGTACTGGAGATAGAGTAATGTACATACCAAAAAGCCAACCTCACGATCCAGACGAACTGGGCCACTTCGGAAAATTCGGAGGCAGGTACGTTCCCGAAACGCTTATGCCCATCCTTTTTGAGCTGGAAGAGCATTACAAAAAGATAAGATTCGACGAAAGCTTTTGGCACGAAGCCAGATACTATCTGGAAAAATATGTGGGAAGACCCACTCCTTTGTATTATGCGAAAAACATCTCCAAAGAGCTAGGAGCGAGCGTCTATCTAAAAAGAGAGGATCTAAACCATACCGGCGCACACAAAATAAACAACACCATTTTGCAGGGCCTTTTGGCAAAAAGAATGGGCAAAAAAAGAGTCATAGCCGAAACCGGAGCCGGACAGCACGGCGTCGCCACGGCGACCATGGCGGCCCTTTTCGGACTGGAGTGCGATATTTTCATGGGCGAAAAGGATGTAAAGCGTCAAGAGCTCAACGTTTTTAGGATGAAACTTCTTGGAGCAAGGGTTCATCCGGTCAAAAACGGTTCAAAAACCCTAAAAGATGCAATGAACGAAGCCATTAGATTTTGGGTAACCAACGCGAGAGACACCTTTTACGTAATAGGCACGGTAGCCGGTCCCCATCCCTATCCACTAATGGTCAGAGATTTTCAGGGAATTATAGGCTACGAAACAAAAGCCCAGATTCTCAAAGCCGAAAACCGGGTTCCCGATTACGTTGTGGCCTGCATAGGAGGAGGCAGCAACGCGATGGGGATTTTCAACTCATTCTTGGATGAAGAGGAGACAAAATGCATAGGAATCGAAGCCGGAGGACTTGGCCTCGATAGCGGCAAACACGGCGCCAGTCTAGCGAAGGGGTCTCCCGGTGTTCTT
>JAMONM010000088.1 GCA_027065825.1 Campylobacterales bacterium
CCTAACTCCGGTACCGTCGGGAGTGGGATAGTCTGTTCCGAAAATCTTGACGTAATCTCTCTTGCCCACCGCGGCTTCGGCGGCGACTTTTATCAAATGTGTCGCGTTGGGAAAGGATTGGCCCAGCCTGGGATCTATTTCGTCCACGCTTTTAGCGCCGTTCATATCGGCTCCCGCTACGTTGAAATATCTCAAAATCACGAATCTAATACCGGCGGCGTCGGCGAAATCCTTTAAAATCTCTTCGCTAAAAAGTTTACTGCGTCCATATGGATTTATAGGTTTTGGTTCCGTCTCTTCGGTAATTCCGACCTTTAACATCGAATCCACGGCCATCTTGGGCTGACCGTAAACCGCCGCCGTGGATGAGAAAATAAACCGCTCTACCCCGAACTCATCGCACAATTTCAACAAAGAGGTCGTATTTGAAGTGTTGTTCGCATAGTACTTTAGAGGCTTTTCGATACTCTCGGGCACCACTATGCTGGCCGCAAAATGTATTACGGCATAAAAATCCTGAGACTCAAACAGACTCCTCATAAAAGCTTCGTTACCCAAATCGCCCCTTTTAAAAACCACCCTGTCGGAAATGGTTTTTAAAGTATGAACGCTATTTTCGCTGGACGTCGACAGATTGTCAACAATTGTAACTTCGTATTCGCCGTTTAACAAAAGCTCTTTTACCGTATGAGATCCTATATACCCGGCCCCGCCGGTTACCAAAATTTTTTTCATAAATGCACAAATCCCCGCATCTATCGATTTGAACCGATATTTTACCAAAAAAAAAGTTTCAAAAATGTTTCAAAAATATCCATTACTTGACATCAATCTTCTCTTTATATAAAATAACGACACACAAATTCAAGGATATGCTCTTTATAGCTTCGCTACAACTTCTGCAAATTTTACACAAGAGGACACGATGAACGAAACCGCAAACCAGTCTCAAAACGGCCAATCCAACGGACAAAACAAAACCAGAACCCACATTCCGGTAGAGGGCTATACGATCGAGGAGCTTAGAACAAAAACTCTGGACGAACTTATAGATATAGCCTCCAAGCTCGGTATAGAAAATCCCCAGGAGTTCAAAAGACAGGATTTGATGTTCGAAATTTTAAAATCCCAAGTCAGCAAGGGAGGCTATATACTCTTTACCGGAATCCTGGAGATAACCCAGGAGGGATACGGATTCCTAAGAGGAATAAACGAAAACTTCACCAATACCGCAAACGACGCCTATGTCAGCGCAACCCAGATCAGAAGATTCGCCCTAAGAAACGGCGATATAGTGACCGGCCAGGTAAGACCCCCTAAAGATCAGGAACGCTACTATGCCCTTTTGAAAATCGAAGCGATCAACTACCTACCACCGGAAGAGTCAAAAAAAAGACCGCTCTTTGACAATCTGACTCCCCTTTATCCTACCGAAAAGATAAAACTCGAATATGATCCTATGAAACTAACGGGCAGGGTGCTAGATCTGTTCACTCCGATAGGAAAAGGCCAAAGGGCGTTGATCGTAGCGCCCCCAAGAAGCGGTAAAACGGAATTGATGAAGGAACTGGCCCACGGAATAGCCAAAAACCACCCCGAAATAGAACTGATCGTTCTGCTGGTGGACGAAAGACCCGAAGAGGTCACCGACATGGAGCGCAGCGTAAAAGGCGAAGTATACAGCTCCACCTTCGACATGCCTGCCAAAAACCACGTAAGAGTCGCCGAACTGGTTATCGAAAAGGCAAAAAGAAGAGTCGAAATGGGTAAAGACGTAGTTATTCTGCTCGACTCGATAACGAGACTCGCAAGAGCCTACAACACCGTCACTCCATCCAGCGGAAAGGTTCTCAGCGGAGGGGTGGACGCAAACGCTCTGCACAAACCTAAAAGATTCTTCGGAGCGGCCAGAAACATAGAAGAGGGCGGCAGCCTCACCATAATCTCTACCGCGCTTATAGAGACCGGATCGAGAATGGACGAGGTAATATTCGAAGAGTTCAAAGGAACCGGCAACTGCGAAATTGTTCTGGACAGAAAGATCGCAGACCGAAGAATCTATCCGGCTATCGATATTCTCAAATCAGGTACTAGAAAAGAAGAACTCCTGCTAGATCCGAATACGTTGCCGAAAGTTTGGGCCCTAAGAAACGCTATGCAACAGATGGAAGAGGTAGAGGCTCTAAAATTCCTCTATTCTAAAATGCTAAAAACAAAAAACAACCAGGAGTTCCTCAGTATTATGAACGAGGGCGCTTAATTTAGGATAAATTTCGAGCCATACCATTTAGCGGCGTTAGGAAATAAGATGAAAAAATTTCTAAACGACAGAACAAAAACTCTTTAAACATCGTATGAAAGCGGCAGTATTCGACAGCGGAATAGGCGGTTTAACCGTCGTAAAAAGTCTATTGGAACACAATCTTTTCGACGAGATAATATATTTCGGCGATACCGCCAGAGTTCCTTACGGAATCAAAGATAAAAACACCATCATCAGATACTCTCTAGAGGCGCTGGAGTTTTTCAAAAACTTCGATCCGGATATATTGATAGCGGCCTGCAACTCGGTAAGTGCTTACGCCATAGAGGAGCTCAGGGCAAACGCTCCGTTTCCGGTTGTAGGAGTGATAGAACCGGGCGTTTTGGCCTTAAAAAGAAGATCGATCCCTAAAAATTCCGATATTTTAATCATCGGAACGAAAGCTACCATAAACAGCGGCAAATATCAAAGACTCCTAAAAAAAGAGGGTTTTTTCAATATCGACTCAAAAGCTACCGGACTCTTCGTTCCGATAGTGGAAGAGGGCATTTTCGAAGGAGAGCTCCTCGATGCGGCTCTTAGACACTATTTCGCCGATACCAAACCTCCCAAAGCTGTTATTTTGGGATGTACGCATTTCCCGCTGATAGCCGACAAGATCAGAGACTATTTCGGATCGGAGACAATACTAATACACTCCGGAGAAGCGATAGTGGAGCACCTGGAGAGAGAGTTCGAGGTAAAAAAGCGGGACAAACAGTGTTCACTGAAACTTTTCGCCTCGGAGAGTCCGCAAAACCTGAAAAAAATAGCCGGCCTTTGGCTCTAGATATCTTTTGTCACCATATTTCCCAAAATAATAAGCTTGACGTTCCAGTCGCTCTTTTTTAAAGTATCGGTATCTTTGGCGACGTTTATAGTTTTGCCGAAACATCCGGTTATGCTCTTTATCAACCGATCGTTCAGAGGATAAATCAGCGTCAAATCGCCTCCTCTGTCATAAAATAGAGCCACGTCGAAATCGCCTCTGTAGATTACCGCACCGTCGCTCTCAAAAATATTTTCGCTACGTTTAAATCCGAATATCCCTTCGATAATCTCTCCGTAAGGCATTCCGAAATCGTTCTTGGGCGGCAGAGAAACCCTCTCGTAATAGAACCTGTGGTCTCCAAGCTCCAGCAAAATTCTATCTATACTGATTACGTCTACCTGATCTACAAAACTCTCTACCCTTTTTACCGGAAGTATCTTTTTACATTTTTTGTCGTAAAAGACCAAGGAGTCTCCCTCCAGTTTTACGTGCGCTATATCGGTTTTGAGTCCCAAAAAGATCAAAACGGCCACCAAGATCGCAAATATCAGCAGTGCGCTTTTCATATCAACCTTTCAACATTTTGTAGATATAATTATACAATCAAACCTAAAGAGGTGAAAGTGACTCTAGCTCTAAAATATAGACCCAGACGTTTCGAAGATCTAATCGGCCAGGACTCCATAGCGCAGACGCTATCCCTGGCGCTCGATAGCGATCATCTTTCACACGCCTATCTTTTTTCGGGCCTAAGAGGCAGCGGAAAAACCAGTACCGCAAGAATATTTTCCAAAGCCCTTCTATGCGACGCGGGACCTACCAGCAAACCCTGCGAAAAATGTGAAAACTGCACTTTGGCGAACGAGAACAGACATATCGACATCATCGAAATGGACGCCGCCAGCAGCAGAAAGATAGACGATATCAGAGATTTGATAGAACAGACCAAATATAAACCGGCTCGAGGCAGATTCAAAATATTTATAATCGACGAAGTTCACATGCTGACCAAAGAGGCTTTCAACGCCCTTTTAAAAACTCTCGAAGAGCCGCCTCCTTACGTAAAATTCATTCTGGCAACAACCGATCCCCTAAAGCTTCCGGCTACAATTTTGAGCAGAACCCAGCATTTTAGATTCAAAAAGATCGCGCAAAAAGATATAGCGGCTCATCTTGCCCACATTCTAAATCTCGAAGAGGTAGAATACGAGGAAGAGGCGCTAAACATCCTGGCCCGAAGCGGCGGCGGAAGCCTCAGAGACACCTTGACTCTTCTGGATCAGGCTATTATCTACTCCAAAAACTACGTCAACGTTCAAACGGTTACGGAGATGCTGGGTCTTGTGGATCCGAAAACCCTGGAAAATATCTTTGAGGCGGTACTCTCCGCGGACAGGGACAAAATGTTGAATATGGTACGTACCTTGAAAGACTTCGAAGCCGAAATGGTAATAGACGAAATGATCGTATACCTCAAAGAGAGACTGTTCGAAAAGGATATCAGATTCTCCACGGTAATTATGGAGCGATTTTTCAGAATTCTTTCCGAAACAAAAACTTTGCTTTTTATGAACGCAGACGAGGAGTTCGTGCTGACATTGCTATTTATGAAGATGGCCGAAGCCTTAAAGATAAAAGAGATCGACGAGGTAATTGAGTCCATCGCCAAAGAGGAGTCTTCCTCTTTTAACTCAATCCCTCTTACCAAAGAGGAACCAAAAACCGAGATGCACGTTCGAAACGAAAATCCGGAAACAAAATTCGAAAAACTAAAAAAGGCGCTCTACGACAGAGATTTCGAACTGGGCAGCTGTTTCGAAAAAAGCGTTCAATTCGTTTCGTTTGAAAACGGAACCTTAACCTGGAGCAGTAATCCTCCCAGCGAGTGTAAAAAAATTCTAAAGGACTCCTACTCAATAGTCAAACATCTAGTTAGAGAGATTTTCGGTATAGAGACAAAAATAGAAAAAGCACCCCACTCCGCGGTATCCGATACCAAAGCGGCCGAATCTGTCGAATCGGGCTCCATGATAGAGGATATCGAAATCTCTTCGGGCAGCTGCATCTCAAAAGATACTTACTCATCCAAAGAGATCGAAAGTGAAGATATCTTGAACTCTCCTATGGTCCAAAAGGCGAAAACGCTATTTGAAGCCAAAAAGGTTATCGTCAAAAACAAAACCTAAAAAGCCTCTTTTAAAATATTCTCAAATCCCCGCCTGCGGCAGTTGTCTTTACAAAACTCCACTATTTTACCGTGAAATCTGGCGTATATCTGTGCCAAAGGCATCTCCTTGCCGTAAAGCTCATAGATTTCGTCCAGATTCTCTATCAGCGAATCGCTCAAGTACTCCTGAAACTCTTGGTAGGTTTCGAATTCGTACCCCAAAGCTCTCAAAATCTTAACGGTATAGGCATCGATTACCAAAAACTCTCTATAACAGGCGTAGTTCAATATGGAATCGGCCGTCTCAAACCCGATCCCCTTTTGTTCCAACAGCCATCTACGCGATGGCCTGGCCTTGAAAGCCTCGAAACCTCCGTAATCTCGTATCATATTTTTCGTCAGACGAATGAGTCTGTGAGCTTTCGTATTATAAAAACCGGCCGGTTTTATCAATCGGGCCAAAACCTCCCTGTCGATTTGAGCGATCTTTTCCGGCTCTATTTCGCCCATATGCTCCTTTAATCCCTTTAGAGCTTTTTCCACGTTCTCCCATCTGGTGTTCTGCGTCAATACGGCTCCTACCACCACTTCGAAACTGCCGCTGTTGGGCCACCAGTAAGGATCGCGCTCCTTCTTGATATAGCCCATATCTTTCAATACTCTCAAAAGATCGTATCCACCCATCACGCTTACCCTTTAATCTTTGCGGGCTCTCATGCTGACGCTCCATCCCTCGTCGTCATAAGCCTTGATCTTGAAAGCCTCTTCGCATTTGCCGCCGTCGAGTTCAAAAACCACCATCTGCAAAATAGTTCTGCACCTATCGGGCACCTCGAAACGTCCCGGAAGTCCAGTCAAAAAACGTTTTATGGGAACTTTTGAATCCATACCTATTACGTTGTCTCTGCATCCGCTCAGCCCGATATCGGTTACGTATCCGCATCCATCCTCTATAATCAAATCGTCCGTTCCCACGTGTGTATGCGTACCTACCATAGCCGTAATTTTGTTCTTTAGCATTATAAACATCGCTCTCTTTTCGCTTGTGGCCTCCGCGTGAAAATCGATCACGATATTACACACGCCCTGCTCTTTTAGATCATCAACGGCTCTTTGTGCCCTAATGAAAGGGTTTTCGACCATAGGCATCGAATAGTGCCCCATAACGTTTAAAACGGCTAAATCCAGCTCCTCAAATATCCACACCCCTTTTCCGGGCACGCCCTCCGGATAATTTAGAGGCCTCAGCAGCGGCATCTCCTCCAAAAGAGGAAAAATCTCCTTCTTGTCCCACGTGTGGTTTCCTCCAGTCATCAGATCTATTCCGCTTTCGAAAAGCTCTTTGGCGTTTTTCAAGGTCAATCCAAATCCGTGGCTGGCGTTTTCGTAATTGGCTATTACCAGATCCAGCTTCAATTCCTCTTTGATCTCTTTAAGATACCGTTTTACGATTTTGCGTCCAGGCTTGCCAACTATGTCTCCGATAAATCCTATTCTCATTCTTTCGTCCTTAATTTCTCCAGTACGGCGGAAATAATATCCTCATCATCCTTGGATCGGGCTTTGAAGAAAATCTTTTTGCCATCTTCATATTCAAAAGTAACGTTTTGATTGTAGTTGGAGATCGTTTTTACTCCCTTTTTGATTCCTAAAATCTTTATTATCACAATATCTATAAATTTTCTCGTTGTCTCGTCTAGCTTTCCGAATCTGTCCCGAATCTCCTCTTCGATATCGTAGACCTCATCGGTGCTTTTACATCTACCCAACCGTCGGTACAGATCGAGTCTAACCCTCTCGGAGGGTACCAGATCCTCGTTTATATAGGCGTTTACGGCCAGCTTTATCTCGATTTTGGTTCCGCCGCTTTTATCGCCGCCGCTTAGAGACACTATCGCCTCCTCGAGCATCTTCAGATAGAGGGAATAGCCTATATTTTTTATATGTCCGCTCTGTTGAGCGCCCAGCACGTTTCCGCCCCCTCTGATCTCCAGATCATGCATAGCCAATACTTCGCCGCTCCCCAAAAAGGAGTTGTTCTCCAGCGCAATGAGTCTCTTTGTGGCCTCTTCGCTCAAAGAGGCTCTGTTCTCCACCAGCATATAGCAATAACCCTCCACCTCTCCTCTACCGACCCTGCCTCTGAGCTGATGCAGATCGGCCATTCCGAATCTGTCGGCACCGTCTATAATAATGGTGTTAACGGTAGGAATATGCAGACCTGACTCAACAATCGAAGTGCTCAACAGCAGATCGTACTCTCCCTTGTAGAACTTGACAAGTTCCCGCTCGGTAACGGCGGCCGGAATTTTCGAATGAAGAACCAAAATTCTGATATCGGGCAGAATCTCGGTCAACTGCTCTCTTTTTTGCTCTATGTTGGCAATCGAATTAAATACGTAAAAACACTGTCCGCCCCTTCTGAGCTCACGCATAACGGCCTCTTTGACCAGCTTGGGGTCGTACTCCTTGACAAAACTTTTAACCTCACGTTTGCCTTCCGGCGGAGTAGTGAGTCTTGAAAAATCCTTCAACCTGCTAAGAGCCATACTCAGACTGCGCGGAATGGGCGTAGCGCTCATACTCAACAGATGAAGGTTTTGAGCCATCTCCTTTAGACTCTCTTTCTGTTTTACGCCGAATTTATGCTCCTCGTCAACAATCACGAGAGCCAGATTTTTAAACTCGGCGCCAAAAACCGCGTGAGTACCTATTACCAGATCTATTTGACCGTTTTCGAGCCCCTCCAAAACCTCCTTTTTTCTCTTTGGAGTAACGAAACGGTCCAGTTTTGCCGTCTTGATACCAAAAGGTTCCAATCGACCGCTGAGAGTCTTGTAGTGCTGATCGGAAAGCAGAGTCGT
>JAMONM010000089.1 GCA_027065825.1 Campylobacterales bacterium
CGCCAACCTGAGAATCAAAGATGCCTCGGAAATACTCTCGCCAACGGCCAAAGAGGATAGCCCTTTGGTTCTAGAGAGCATAATGGACAGATTCTATCTCTTTCTTGAGAGATTCGAAAAAGAGATCGGCGGCGGCTCGGTGACCTCTTTATCCACCGAAAGCTCCGACGCGGACGCCGATTTACAGCCTAGCGTCTCTTTCGATCCAACCGAAGCATCCAAAGAGCTGGGGCTCGAACCGGAAAGCGTTTTAGAGTTCGTCAAAGACTACATAAATCAATCCAGAGAGTACAAGAATCTTCTTCAAGAGCATATTCAGACGCACGATCTCGAAGAGCTGCACAATCTAATACATAAACTAAAAGGCGGAGCTACGAATCTGCGACTAAAAGAGGGCGAAGATATACTAGATAGAGCGCTGTATAGCGACGACGTCTCAGACATTTCCGAATCTATGCGGCGCTTTTGGAGCTATCTGGAGCTTTTGGAGCGGCAGATTCAAAGCCACGGCCATGCTGGCTCCTCCAAAGAGCCCAAAAGGCAGGAAGAGAAAAAAATCGATCTCAAAACCGCTTCTGCCGAGATAGGTCTCGATTTTGACACCTACATCCAATTCCTCCGGGAGTTGATCGCCCAGACCGAAGAACACATATCGGCCGGCACTCTCGACAAAGAGCGCTACAAACTATCGAGCGTGGCTCTGAATCTAAGGCTCGAAGAGCTGGCTAAACTGTTAGAGTCCGGAACCGAGGAGGAGATAATCGAAGCCTCAAAGGAGATTGAAACAACGTTGCAAAAGGTTCCTCAATGAAAAGAGCGTTTCTTATATTTTCGATACTAATACCGATAATATTAGCGGCGAACGAATTCGCAAAAGGAATCAGGTTTTTTAAAACCAAAAACTATACCGAGGCGAAAAAGGCCTTTGAAAAGGCTATAGAGAAGGAAAAATCCATAAACGCCCACTATTTCCTGGGAATTATCTATCTAAAAGGGTTAGGAACCAAAAAGAGCCCTCAAAAGGCGCGCGTTCATCTCGAAAAAGCCGCGGAATCCGGCAACGCTAGGGCTTTTTGTTATCTGGGAGAGATAGCGATGCAGATCGACAAGGATAAAAAAAGAGCCCGAAAGCTGCTAAAAGAGGGAGCCTCCGGCGGAGCCGGAGAATGCGCGGAAATCGCCAAAAAATACGATATCAAGCTATAAAGGAAAACAATGGGAATTCTCAGCAGACTCAGACTGATCAGCCTCTTCCCGATCATTCTGCTCTTTTTGATATCGGGATATCTGCTTTATACCTCTTACGAGGACTACACGAAGGCCCAGGAGATCAAAAAGAGAATGGAGCTGAACAACTACCTCAGCGACGTAATAACCCAGATAGCAAAAGAGAGAGGAATGACCTCCATATACCTGGGCAGCAAAGGAAAACTAATCAAAGAGTCCCTTGCCAACCAGCGTGACGTGGTCAACGAATCCATCAACCGGTTAAACAGATTCATAAAACAGCATCCGCAATTCGCAAAAGATGCCAAAATCTATATGAGCAACCTAAAACAGCTGCCCGAAATCAGACAAAGCGTTGATTCCCTAAAGGCCGATTTTAAAAGGGTGTTTTTCGATTTTTACACGCATACCATAAACGAACCCATAATCAACGAAATGAGAAAAATAGAGTTTTACGCTCTAACTCCTCAGATCTCATCCATCGCAATGACATTTATACAGTTTATCAACTCTAAAGAGTATTCAGGGATAGAGAGGGGATTTATATCCTATATACTGGCGCGATACACCCCTATGAGCGACGAAGAGCTTAAAATCTGGAACTCTTTGATAGGCAAAGCCGACTCGTTTCAAAACCACACCCTTATAGTTCCGCAGACCAAACGGAAAATTTCAGCTATTTTGAACTCCCCGGAAGCCCAAGAGGTCCTTAACGAAGTGGCACAATCAAGAGTCGATATCCAAAGGGCTTCCAGCGACGGGCTCTATCCTATAGACCCCACCCTATGGTTCAACCTCCAGACAGAAAAGATCGACATCCTCTTAAAAGGGGAAAAGGCCCTGCACAAGGATCTGCAAAAGTATGTGGACGAACTGGCGCAGGAAAAACTGTATACGCTCCTGATATCGGCCGCGATATGGGTTCTTTCTATCCTTTTGGCCGTTTTGGGATACTTCCTCGCCGTAGGTCTGTATAACAATATCAAAAGATTGGAGCTTATCTTAAAAAAGGTGGCGGAATCAGAAGCTGTAATAGAGGAAAAGGGAGATCTGGAATCCAAAATCAACCTAAACACGCCTCAGGGTATAAACGCCGCGTACGAACTGCTCGAAACGGCGCTGAAAAAAGCCGAATCGGCGAAAGTATCGGCGGAAGAGGCGAGCAAAGCGAAAAGTATGTTCCTGGCGAACATGTCACACGAAATCAGAACGCCTCTAAACGGTATCGTCGGTTTTACGGAGCTGCTTAAAAACACCGATCTCAACGAAGAGCAGCGCGAATTCGTAAACATCATAGAAAAAAGCTCCGAAAACCTTCTGGAGATCATCAACGCGATACTCGACCTATCCAAAATCGAAAGCAACAAAATAGAGATAGAAAACATCGTTTTCGATCCTATAACGGAATTTGAAAACGCCATCGAGGTCTACGCTCCAAAAGCGGCGGAAAAAGATATCACCCTTTCACTGTTCGTAGATCCTTCGCTGGAAAAGCCGCTCAAGGGCGATCCTACGAAAATCAAAGAGGTTTTGATAAATCTGGTAAGCAACGCAATCAAGTTTACCGAAACAGGCGGAGCGGTTTCCGTCGAGATCAAAAAACTGGGACTCATAGAGGGCAGAGCAAAACTCTATTTCGAAGTAAAAGACACCGGAATAGGAATCCCCGCGGAAAAGAAAGCTCAGATCTTCGAAGCCTTTTCACAGGCGGACATATCGGTTACCAGAAAATACGGCGGTACAGGTTTGGGATTGACCATTTCCAGCGAATTCGTAAAACTTATGGGCGGACAATTGGGTCTCGAAAGCGAAGTTGGTCAAGGCTCCAAGTTCTTCTTTACTCTGGAGCTGGAGGAGATCCCCACCCTCTCGGAATCGCTTAAAGGAAAGTACGAAGGTCTAAAAATCGCATATTTGATCAACGAGGACTTCCCAAAAGACCAAAACGAGTATATTCAGCGATATCTGGAGTATCTAGGAGTTAAATTCGAACCTCATTTCAGTCTGGATTCTATTATAGACAACGCCGGACGCATAGAGTTTTCCATCATCGATTACGATTTTATCCAGGAAAACAGTCTAAAAAAGCTGTTCGTCAGAGATCTGCCCGTAGCTTTGGTATCCAAAATCTCTCATAAAAACAGAGTGGAAAACTTCGCCGACTCTCTTTTGAGAGTGATATACGAACCGGCCAACTTCACGAAGATCAAACAGCTGGTTCAGTACTATCTCGGCGAATACAAAAAAAGCAGAAAAAAGAGCAGCGCTCCGATAGTGGACATAGCAAAGGCCAAATTCAAGGCCAAGGCGCTGGTGGTCGAAGACAACACCATCAACCAAAAACTGATTAAAAAGACGCTGGAAGATTTGGGACTCGAAGTGGATATAGCCAACAACGGTCTCGAAGGATTCGAAAAGCGCAAAAACGGCGGATACGACATCATTTTTATGGATATTCAGATGCCGATAATGGACGGTATAGAGGCTACACACGAAATTCTGGATTACGAAGAGGATTACGATCAGCCTCATATTCCGATAGTGGCTCTGACGGCCCACGCCCTCAAGGGGGACAGAGAAAAGTATCTATCCGAAGGAATGGACGAGTATATCACAAAGCCGATAGTCAGAGAAGAGATCGTAGCCATTTTGAAAAAGTTTCTACCCGACAAGATGGTCTCGGCCGAAGAGGAAGAGCAGTCTCAAGCGCCCACAGAGGCCTCATCCGAAAAAACCGCGGATACAGAGCCCGAAACAGAACAAAAACCCCAGGCAACAAAAAAGATACTGATATGCAAAAAAACGCCTCTTGAATCCAAGCTGTTTCAACAGCTGATAGAGGGTCTGGGATATAGATCCGATATAGCACAAGGGTTTGAGAACTGTATCGAAATGGCAGCTTCCGAAGGGTACGGGCTGATTTTTGTGGACAGAGAGATAGAGGGCTTCGAGGCCGAAACCCTAAAGAGTATCAAAAAATCCAACAGCGCAAAAACCGTTCTGTTTACGGATCCAAGACATGAACCTACCCAAAACGAAAAAGAGGCCGCCGACGAGGTGGTCAAAAACGTGATCAACAAAGACCTTTTGAGGTTGATAATAGAAAAATTTCTCTAAGAGGAAAATATGAAAAAGATAAATATTCTGGCCGTAGATGACGACTTTATAAATCTAAAACTGCTTCAGACGATGCTCAAAAAGAACGAATACGTTAACGAGGTTCTGGAAGCCAAAAACGGCGTGGAGGCGATCGAGATTCTAAAGTCGAGAAACGATATAGATTTGATTTTGCTCGACATAATCATGCCGGTAATGAACGGTATTGAGGTTTTAAAAATTCTAAAAAGCGATAAAAATCTCAAAGATATCCCGGTAGTGGTACTCAGTACCGACGAGACCAAAAAGGGAGAGGCGATAGACAACGGAGCAAACGACTTTATCAACAAGCCGATAAGAGAGCAGGTCCTAAGCGAAAAGATAAGGACCTACGCCTCTTTGTAAACTAAAGGAGCTACCATATAATAGCCTCCTTTAGCACCTCCTCGATTCTGGTTACCGGAACTATTTCCATAGAGTCCAGAACCTCCTGCGGGATATCCTCCAGATCCCGCTCGTAGTTCTTTTTAGGTATCAAAACCTTTTTTATTTTAGCCTTGTATGCGGCTATGAGCTTCTCTTTGAGGCCGCCTATAGGCAGTACCTTCCCCGTTAGCGTCAGCTCACCGGTCATTGCCACATCGTTTTTAACCCTCTTTTGGGAGAGAATAGAGGCTATGGCGGTAGCCATCGTAATACCGGCGCTTGGACCGTCCTTTGGAGTAGCGCCTTCGGGGATATGCAGATGTATGTCGTATCTTCTGTAAACTTCGCTGGGATCTACGTTTATCGACTCTTCGATCTCCTTGGCGGTTTTGGGGATAACCTGCTGATCTATAGGGATTTTTTTCGAATCTATCAAAACTTTTACGACGCTTAGGGCTATTCTGGCGGACTCTTTCATTACCTCTCCGAGACTTCCTGTCAGCTGCAAAGCCCCTTTGCCCTTTATCTTGATGGCCTCGATCTTTAAAACGTCTCCGCCTACGGCCGTCCAGGCAAGACCGTTCACCACCCCTACGCTGGGCTCCTCTTCGGCCATCTCAGGTTCAAAAACGGGCTTTTGAAGGTACTCTTTTAGATTTCTCAGAGTTACCGACACCCTTCTCTTTTCGCTATTTTCCAAAAGCTCCCTAGCCGCCTTTCTGACTATGGTGGCGATCTGCCTGCGAAGATTTCTTACTCCGGCCTCTCTGGTGTACTTTTCTATAATCTCCTCCAGAGCTCTGTCGGAAATGGAGACTTCGCTCCGTTTAAGGCCGTGTTTTTTTATCTCCTGCGGAATCAGATATCTTTTAGCTATCTCGAACTTCTCTTGAGGGGTATAGCTGCTCAAAAAGATAAACTCCATTCGGTCCCGCAAAGGAGCAGGTATATAACTAACGTCGTTTGCGGTGGCTATAAAGACTACGCCGCTGAGATCTATACTGAAATTTAGATAGTAGTCTCTAAAATGGGTGTTTTGCTCGGGATCCAAAATCTCTAGTAAAACCGAAGTGGGGTCTCCTTTGAAACTTCTACCTACCTTGTCTATCTCGTCCAGTACCATTACGGGATCCATCTCTTTGGCTTCGATGAGTCCCTGCACTATTCTACCCGGCATGGCTCCTATGTAGGTTCGGCGGTGGCCTCTTAGTTCGCTCACGTCCTCCAGTCCTCCCAGAGCGATTCTGACCAGAGGACGTTTTAGAGCCTTTGCTATCGAGTTTGCCAAAGAGGTCTTCCCTATTCCCGGAGGACCCGCGAAACATAAAATCGCTCCGGAGCCTTTTTGCCTTTTTATACCCCTTAACTCCATCAGCTCCTTGACGGCGAAGTATTCTACTATTCTCTCTTTCGGTTTTTTAAGACCGTAATGATCCTTTTCCAGCTCCTTTTTAACCTCCTCTATGCTAAGAGGCTTTTTCGACAGCTTACCGAAAGGAACCTCCAGCACCCAGTCCAGATAGGTCTGGATCACGGCAGCTTCGGCGCTGTCTGGATGCATTCTGGAGTAGCGATCTATCTGCTTTTTTATCTCTTTGTAGGCCTCTTCGCTAAGATGAGGCTTTATCTTTTCGAGCCTCTTTCTGTACTCCTCTATCTCCTCCTCTTTTTGCGTATCCACTCCTAGCTCTTTTTGGATCTGTTTTAGCTGCTCTTTTAGAAAATACTCTTTGTTTATCTTTTCGAGCCTGGAGTGAACTTTGCTTTTTATCTCCCTTTGGAGTTTGCTCTGCTCGATCTCTTCGGTAATAAAATCGATCAGCAGCATAATTCTCTTTTCTATGTCCGACTCGATAAAGAGTTCGTAGGCGTCGCTCTTTTTGAGTCTGATGGTGCTACTGACCAGATCGGCTATTCTGTTTGGCTCGTGATTCTCCTCTATGGTCTTTATCAGATCTTGAGGGAACTGCCCGCTGACGGCCGCCAGAGTTCTTACCTTTTCTCTTAGCACCTCCAACAGGGCCTCTATTTTGATTTCGTTGTACGGTTTGGACTCTATAATATCCACAAGCGCTCTTAGAGGATGTTCGGCAACCTTTTGAACGATCTCCCCTCTAGCCAGCCCCTGAAAGAGAATCTTTACCCTTCCGTCGGGCAAGGTCACCTTTCTCATTATGGAGCCTATAACTCCCGCGGGGTATATAGAATCGAAATCCCTGCTCCCCTCTTTACCCTCTTTGGAGGGCACCACCAAAATCAAAGAGTTCTCTTCCAGAGCTCTTTGAGCGGCCATCATATTCTCTTCGTCGTTTAAAAATATGGGTGAAATCATAAAAGGGTATAAAAACAGCTCATCCTCCACGATAATCGGCAGTGTGGTGGGAAATGCGCTGTAATCGCTCAGTTTCATACTAAATAATCTCCTTACCAGTTAATCAGATAGTCGTACCATCGGGTGGGTACCGATATCTGTGACTCTTTGAGCCACGAGTTTTTAAGCCTATCTTCGTATATTTTAGCCGCTTTGGGCTTTCCTCTTCTTAAATAAAGCTCCATAATGTTTTTGTTCAGAATATATTCCGCCATATAGAGTTTTGTCAAAATGGTGTCCACCAGCGGAACAAACTCGGAATCAGGGTATCTTTTTTTGTACGAGTTGGCCTTTTGAATGGTCTCTTGCAGCAGTTTTTGATCTCTGTTGACGTTTCTAAATCCCAAAAACGAGGCTTTGATCTTTAAAAATTCGGCGAACTCTCTTTTTTTGGGAGTCGAAAACCTCTTTATATACTCATCCAGATAGAAGTTCGCCATCAGATACTCTTCGTTCTCGATATGTGCCTGAGCCAGAATAAGCATAGCCTCTTCGACCAACGGAGAGGATATATGTTCGCTCTGCAAAGATGTAAAATGTTCGTCCGCCTTGTCCAGATTGCCTCCAGCCACGGATTTGACGATTCTTTCGTACCAGTAATCCGCCGGTTTGTTGTATTCCACCTCCTCTTTGGTGGAGCAGCCTCCAAACAGCGCAGCGATTATAGTTAACGCGATCAGCAAATTAGCGGACTTTCCCATCTCTATCCCCGTTTTTATGATTTTGGCAAATTATATCAAATATTTTGTATAATTGATCAAAAAGGCAAAAGGTCGACTTATGAAAGACTCAATATCGCTGGTAGGAACCGGCAAGATGGCCCTCGCCATAGCCGAAGCTCTAAAAGATAGTTTTTCGATAGAGATCGTGGGCAGAAACTACGAAAAACTCTCGACTCTAAAAGAGGTCGGATTCAAGGCCGTGA